>NZ_JBEZBT010000001.1:228773-351242 GCF_040647235.1 Streptomyces sp. NPDC042638 | reverse complement strand
CCTCGGTGCTTTCCAGGTCTTCGCTTTCGCGTTTCCCTTTCCGGCGGTTCCGACTTTATCAGAAGTTCTTGGCCGGTCTGACCGGCCGCTCATTTCTGAGTAATCGGAGGGCTTCCCGGAATGTCACTCACGACTTACCGGAGAAGCAACTAGATTCTATCGCTTGCCCCGGAACATGTCCAGTAGGCAACTGTTTGAATCTACCTCCCCACTCCCTCCGTGTCAACGGCTCTTGCGGGGCGAAGAGGAGACTAGCAGCTCACAGGGGCCGAACGCACATCAGGCGGCAGCCGGTACGGACGCGCTGCGGTCCGTCGCATCGAGATCGCCGGTCTCACCCGAGCGTGCCGCCCGGCCACCGAGGACGTAGACGTACGCGAGGAATGCCAGCTCGGCGGCGACCCCTATCCCGATGCGCGCCCAGGTGGGCAGGCCGGAAGGGGTGACGAAACCTTCGATGCAACCGGATACGAACAGGACCAGGGCAAGACCGATCGCCATGCCGATCGCGGACCGCCCCTCCTCCGCGAGAGCCGCGCGCCGGGTGCGCGGGCCGGGATCGATCAGCGTCCAGCCCAGGCGCAGGCCGGTACCGGCGGCGACGAAAACCGCGGTCAGTTCGAGCAGGCCGTGCGGAAGGACCAGGCCGAGGAAGGTGTCGAGGCGGCCTGCCGACGACATGAGGCCGGCTCCCACGCCCAGATTGAGCATGTTCTCGAAGAGGATCCAGAGGACCGGGAGTCCCAGGAAGACCCCCAGGACCAGGCACATCGCCGCCGCCTGGGCGTTGTTCGTCCAGACCTGGGCGGCGAAGGCGGCCGCGGGGTGGCTGGAGTAGTAGGTCTCGTACTCGCCGCCGGGACGGGTCAGCTCGCGCAGCTGGCTGGGCGCGGCGATGGACGACTGGACCTCGGGATGGGTGCCGATCCACCAGCCCAGGAGGACGGCGATGACGGTGGACACGAGTGCGGTGGGCACCCACCAGTGGCGGGCGCGGTAGACGGCGGCCGGGAACCCCTGGCCCAGGAAGCCCGTGACGTCCCGCCATGAGGCGCGGCGGGTGCCGGCGACGGCACTGCGCGCGCGTGCCACGAGCTGGCTGAGCCGCCCGGTCAGTTGCGGGTCCGGAGCACTGGACTGGATGAGGGAGAGGTGGGTGGCGGTCCGCTGGTAGAGGGCGACGAGTTCATCCGCTTCCGCACCGGTGAGACGGCGCCGGCGACGGAGCAGTGCGTCGAGCCGGTCCCATTCGGCTCGGTGTACTGAGACGAAGACGTCCAGGTCCATCGGATCTGCCTGCTCCTCGACTGGTCTCGACTGGTCGTCCACGGCGCGTCGTGGATGCTCGTGATTGCTGTCAGCTTGTCCTACTGCGGCGCGGTGAGCCCACAGCTTGGCAGACTTGCAGTTCAGGGGTGGACCAGGAAAGGGCGACGGGCGTGAGTGAGCTGGTGACGGGCGAGGCGGTGGCGCTCGAACTGCGGCCCGCGAAGCTGCCGAGCAGGGCGCTTGCCGTGTTGCTCGACCTGGTGGTGGCGATGGTCGCGTACATCGTCGTGATCATGGTGCTGGTGGCGTCGACGGCTTCGCTGGATGAGGCCGCGCAGGCGGCACTGTCCGTCGCAGCGTTTCTGTTGGTGCTGGTCGGCGGGCCGATAGCCGTCGAGACCCTCAGTCATGGGCGTTCGCTGGGCAAGCTGGCTTTCGGACTGCGGGTGGTACGCGACGACGGTGGGCCCATCCGGTTCCGGCACGCGCTGGTACGGGGTGCGATCGGGGTGGTCGAGATCCTGATGACGCTCGGGGTGGTGGCGTGTATCGCCTCGCTGGTCTCGGCGCGGGGGCGGCGGCTCGGGGACGTGTTCGCGGGCACCCTGGTGGTGCGCGAGCGGATACCGGCCGGGCGCGACGGCTTCGTTCCGCCCCCGCCTCCGTGGCTCGCGGGACGGTTCACCGAGCTGGATCTGTCGGCGGTGCCGAACGGGTTGTGGCTCGCCGTCCGGCAGTACCTGACCCGGACGCGGCAGCTCGATCCGCAGGTGTCGGCGGCCATGGGGCAGCGGTTGGCGGCCGATCTCGCGGGGCGTACGGGTGCTCCGGTGCCGGGTGATCTTCAGCCCGCCGCTTTCCTGGCGGCCGTGGTGCATGAGCGGCAGACCCGTGAGGCCCGGCAGGCGTTCGGTCGCACCGGTCCCGGTCACACCGGTCTCGGTCGCACCGGTCTCGGTCACACCGGTCCGGCGGGGGACGGCTTCTACCCGTCGGCGGCACAGCCGGGCGGCGTATCCGGCCCGTACCCACCCTCGTATCAGCTCCAGTACCCACCCTCGTATCAGCCCCAGTACCCGCCGTCTCCGGCTCCCCGTCAGCCTCTCGCTTCCTCGCCGCCCCCGGAAGCCGAGCCGGAAGCCGAGCCGCAGGCCGATGAGCGGGCCGACCGGCCGGCCACCGGGTTCGCGCCGCCCGCATAGGGAGCGGCCGGCCCGGGGATCAGGCGAATCTCGACGGTGGTGTCTGAAGGTCCTCCAGCTCGATGCCGGGCGCGGCCAGGACGACGTCGCCGGAGATGTGGACCGCATGCTGTTCGCCGGTGTCCAGGGCCGTGACCTGGTATTCCTCCACGGTCAGGGGGCCGTTGTCAGTGGCGTGTGCTTCGCTGTTCACCAGAGCCCAGGACTGGTCCACGGTGCGGGGGGCGAGGACCGGGTCGGTGAAGGCCACGAGGCGTACGCGGGTTGCCGCGGACGAGGGGGTGAGGCGCAGGAGACGGGCGGTGGCGACGAGGAACGCGGGGGACGTGCCGGTGAAGGCGTGGGCGCGCACATTGCCTTCGGTGGCATAGGTTCCGGTGGGGTCGGTGCGGACCCAGGTGACGCCGTCGAGGGCGGCGCCGCGCACCTGCCAGCCACCCGCGTGCAGTTCCAGGCGAAGAGGGCGGCCGAGGTCGTCCAGAGCGAGGTCGACCGATCCGCGGTGGTCGCCGGCGGGGCCGGTCAGCCGGGAGACGTAGCGCCAGCCGGACGGGCCGGGGGCGCACTGGAAGTGTTCTTCCGCGAGGGGGGTGTGATCGTGCGGATCATGGAGCGAATAGCGGCCGTGGGGCATGGGGATCCTGGGTCGTGACGGGCTGGTCCAGCCGGAGGCCATAGGTCCTGGGAGCTGGAAGCCATCGGTCCCGGGGGGCTGGAGGTTGTAGGTCCTGGGAGCCAGAGGGCTTTGTGTTCTGAAGGCCATGGTCCGGTGGGCCAAAGGGGCAGGCCCCCGGCACGGGGGTGCGGGGGCCTGCCTCTGAGGACCTGCTGCTGGGGAAGTACGTCGGTGCACCGGCGCACTCCCCCCGCCGACCGGCCTGTGAGATCACCGGGCTACGGGATCACCGGCCTGAGGGGTCACCGGCTCAGTAGCGGTAGTGGTCGGGCTTGAACGGGCCGTCGACCTCCACACCGATGTACGCCGCCTGCTCCGGGCGCAGCTTGGTGAGCTTGACGCCGAGTGCGTCGAGGTGGAGGCGGGCGACCTTCTCGTCGAGGTGCTTGGGCAGCGTGTACACACCGGTCGGGTACGCGTCGGGCTTGGTGAACAGCTCGATCTGGGCCAGGGTCTGGTCCGCGAAGGAGTTGGACATCACGAACGACGGGTGACCGGTGGCGTTGCCCAGGTTCAGCAGGCGGCCCTCGGACAGCACGATGATCACCTTGCCGTCGGGGAACGTCCAGGTGTGGACCTGCGGCTTGACCTCGTCCTTGACGATGCCCGGGATCCTGGCCAGGCCGGCCATGTCGATCTCGTTGTCGAAGTGACCGATGTTGCCGACGATCGCCTGGTGCTTCATCCGGGCCATGTCCGAGGCCATGATGATGTCCTTGTTACCGGTCGTGGTGATGAAGATGTCGGCCTTGTCGACGACCTCGTCCAGGGTCGTGACCTGGTAGCCGTCCATCGCCGCCTGCAGCGCGCAGATCGGGTCGATCTCGGTGATCACCACCCGGGCACCCTGCCCCCGCAGGGACTCCGCGCAGCCCTTGCCCACGTCACCGTAACCGCACACCACAGCGGTCTTGCCGCCGATCAGCACGTCGGTGGCCCGGTTGATGCCGTCGATGAGGGAGTGACGGCAGCCGTACTTGTTGTCGAACTTCGACTTCGTCACCGCGTCGTTGACGTTGATCGCCGGGAAGAGCAGGACACCGTCGCGCTGCATCTCGTACAGACGGTGGACACCCGTGGTGGTCTCCTCCGTCACACCACGGATCTCCGAAGCCAGCTGGGTCCACTTGCGCGAACCGTCCGTGATGGTGCGGTGCAGCAGCTCCAGGATGACACGGTGCTCATCGGACTCGGCCGTCTCCAGAGCGGGGACCTTGCCGTCCTTCTCGTACTCCACACCCTTGTGCACCAGCAGAGTGGCGTCACCGCCGTCGTCCAGGATCATGTTCGGGCCGCCGGTCGGGCTGTCCGGCCACGTCAGCGCCTGCTCCGTGCACCACCAGTACTCCTCCAGCGTCTCCCCCTTCCAGGCGAACACCGGAACACCCCGGGGATCGTCCGCGGTGCCCTCCGGACCGACCGCGATGGCGGCGGCCGCGTGGTCCTGGGTGGAGAAAATGTTGCAGGAGGCCCACCGGACCTGGGCACCCAGGGCGACCAGGGTCTCGATGAGCACGGCGGTCTGCACCGTCATGTGCAGGGAACCGGTGACACGGGCGCCGGCCAGCGGCTGCGCCTCGGCGTACTCCTTACGGATCGCCATCAGACCGGGCATCTCATGCTCGGCGAGAGTGATCTCCTTGCGGCCGAACTCGGCCAGCGACAGATCGGCGACCTTGAAGTCCTGTCGGTTCTCGACAGTCGTCATGGGAAGCTGCTCCTCGGGGTTGGGGCGAGGTGGGTACGGCTGTTCTGCGCGGCGGCGGACACCGGGGGTGCCCGAAAGAGGACACAGGCATGCCCGCGTACGCGCAGCGCAGTCCGTCGGAGGCCCTCTCTCCCTCGGTCGGTCCTCGTGGGACCGCCCGACCGCCATCAGCAGCGACGTCTGGCTCCGTCCCAAGCTACACCGGAGGACCCGGTCGCCCCCAGTCCGTCGGACGTTCTTCGCGGCCGTGGTGACCGGCACGCTGGTGGCGCCGGCGGCGGTGGCGCTGGTTGATGTGCCCGCTTTGACATGGGCGGGCACGGAGCGTTCATGGAGAGCCGCTATCCTCCGCGCCGCGGACGGGCCGCGTGGGGAGGGCGGGACATGGCGGGCAGAGGACGGGGACTGGGCATCGCCGCGCTGGTGGCGGGGCTGTTGGGGGTGGTACTGGCCGGCGGTGCTTTTCTGTACGGGCGTGACGCGTACGGCACGGGCACCATGCCGAGCCAGAGCATGGCGCCGTCGTACCGGAAGGGCGACCGGATCTTCTGGGAGCCTGTGGACGGGAGCGAGGTGCGGCGCGGTGACGTCGTGCTGTTCTCGCTGCCGGAGCGCTACAAGTCCGACGGTGTGTTCGTGCAGCGGGTGATCGGTGTGGGCGGCGACCGCGTGGCCTGCTGCACGACTGTCGGTAGTGAGGAGCGGGTCACCCTGAACGGCAGGCCGATCAAGGAGCCCTACGTGTACGGGGGCGACGCCGACGGAGTGCACCGGCCGTACGACGTGAAGGTGCCGCGGGGCCGGCTGTTCCTGATGGGAGACCAGCGGTCCAACGCGATGGACTCCCGCTTCTTCGCCGCGGAGCAGGGCGGGACCGTTCCCCTGGACGCCGTTCAGGGGCGGGTGACGGACGACCGTGCGGGCCCGGCGCTGCTGGGTACGGCCCTGCTCGTCGGCGGGGCGCTCGTCCTCACCGGGGTCGGGCTGGGGATCGGTTTCCTGGTGGTACGGCGGAGGAGGGCGCCGGCGGTGCCGCCGGCGCCGTGGCCGGTGCGGCCGGTGTGACGTCGGCCGGTACGTCGGCCGGTGCCACCGGCGATCCGGCATCTGCCGGGCGGCTTCAGCCGTCGTACCGGGCGTCAGTGGCCGACGGGGTGCGGGGTCGGGCCGCCAGGGGTCGCCTCGGGGTCCGGGCCCTTGGCGGCCTCGGTCTCGCTGTAGATGTCCGGTTCCAGGTAGATGACGCGGGCGATGGGGACGGCCGCGCGGATGCGGGCCTCGGCGGCGTTGATGGCGGTCGCGACCTCTGCGGCCGTGTCGTCGTGCTGGACGGCGATCTTGGCGGCGACCAGCAGTTCCTCGGGGCCGAGGTGCAGGGTGCGCATGTGGATGATGCGGGTGACCGTCTTGCCGTCGACGGTCGCCGCCTCGATCTTCTTGACGACCTCGATGCCCGCGGCCTCGCCGAGCAGCAGCGACTTCGTCTCGGCGGCGAGCACCAGGGCGATCAGGACGAGCAGGACACCGATGCAGACCGTGCCGATGCCGTCCCAGATGCCGTCGCCGGTGAGCAGGGCGAGGCCGACGCCGCCGAGGGCGAGGACCAGACCGATGAGCGCGCCGAAGTCCTCCAGGAGGACGACGGGCAGCTCGGGAGCCTTGGCGCGGCGGATGAACTGGGCCCAGGAGAGCTTGCCGCGCAGCTCGTTGGACTCCTTGATGGCCGTGCGGAAGGAGAAGCCCTCGGCGATGATCGCGAAGAGGAGGACGCCGACCGGCCAGTACCAGTGCTCCAGTTCGTGGGGGTGGCGGACCTTCTCGTAGCCCTCGTAGATGGCGAACATGCCGCCGACGGAGAAGAGGACGATCGAGACCAGGAAGGCGTAGATGTACCGCTCGCGCCCGTAGCCGAAGGGGTGTTGCGGGGTGGCCTCGCGCTGCGCCTTCTTGCCGCCGACGAGCAGCAGGAACTGGTTGCCGGAGTCGGCGAGCGAGTGAACGCCCTCGGCGAGCATCGAGGAGGAGCCGCTGAACGCGAACGCCACGAACTTCGATGCCGCGATCGCGAGGTTGGCGCCGAGTGCCGCCACGATCGCCCTGGTACCGCCTGACGCGCTCATGTGTCCGCGTTGTCCCTTCGACTCTGTCGGCCTCTGTCGCCCTCTGCGTCCGTCCGGACGGGCTTCCGTACAGACGGGTGCCCGGCTTTGCCCGGCCTTTGCCGGTGGGTCATTCTTGCAGCCCGGCCGGGCACCGCTGCGTCAGGTGTCCACAACCGCGGTCATATGATCCACCGGCTTTCCACAGCCCTGGTCATACGATCACTGTGGCGCGGAAGAGCGTGCCCGCGCCCGAGATCTCGGCCTTCTCGCCGGCCGGGACGAAGACCGACTGACCGGGGCCCAGTTCGTGCTCGCCCGCCCGGACGGTACCGGCCGTGCAGAGCAGGATCTGCGGGGTGTTCCGGGTGACGTCGTGGGCGGTGCCGCCGGCGGAGAGGACGTACCGGGAGAGCCGGAACTCGTCGATCGGCGTCTCGTAGACCTCCTCGCCGTCCGCGGACGCCTCGGGGCGCAGCACGCCGGGGTCGCTCGCTTCGAAGCGGACGACGCGCAGAAGTTCGGGGACGTCGACGTGCTTGGGGGTCAGGCCGCAGCGCAGGACGTTGTCGGAGTTGGCCATGATCTCGACGCCGAGGCCGCTGAGGTAGGCGTGCGGGATGCCGGCGCCGAGGAACAGGGCCTCACCGGGCTGCAGCCGGACGTGGTTGAGCAGCATGGCAGCGATGACGCCGGGGTCGCCGGGGTAGTGGTGGGCGATGTCGGCGTACGGGGCGTAGGCGCCGCCGAGGCGGGTGCAGGCGGCGGTGGCCTCGGCGACGGTGTGGGCGATCTCCTCCGGGTCGGCGCCGAGGATCGCGGTGAGGACCTCGCGCAGGGCCGCGTCCTCGGGGTGGGCGTGCAGCAGGTCGACGTACGGCTTGAGGGAGTCGACGCCGAGACCGTCGAGCAGGTCGGCGGCCTGGGCCGGGGCGCGGAAGCCGCACAGCCCGTCGAACTCGGTGAGCGCGCAGATCAGTTCGGGCTTGTGGTTGGCGTCCTTGTAGTTGCGGTGCGGGGCGTCGGCCGGGATGCCGCGCCGCTCCTCGTCCGCGTAGCCCTCCTCGGCCTGCTTCAGGTCGGGGTGCACCTGGAGGGACAGGGGCGCTCCGGCGGCGAGGATCTTGAGCAGGAACGGCAGGCGCGGGCCGAACCTGGCGACCGCGCGGGCGCCGAGTTCCCGCTCGGGGTCGGCCTCGATGACCTCGACGAGGGTCCCGCGCGCGGTGCGCGACGGCGCGCCGGGGTGCGCGCCCATCCACATCTCCGCCTGGGGTTCGCCGCTCGGCGCGACGCCGAGGAGGTGCGGGATGGCGGTGGTGGAACCCCAGGCGTAGGGACGGACGGTGTTGTCGAGGCGGTCCATGTGTCTTCTCTGTCTTCCGTACGTTCGCGGCTCGGCCGGCGTTGTCGCTCCGTCCCGCGCCCTCGGTGGGCGCGGTCGGTCGGCCAGGAGCCAGATCAGGCCCTCGAAGCGAGCGCCAGGTAAACGGCGGCGAAATCCGTGACGGCGATCAGTTCCGCGAGGGTCTCCAGCTCGCCGCCCTCCTCCGGTTCGAGTTCGCTGATCGGTGTGTCGTGGCTGAGGGCCACTTCACGGGCGGCGGGGGCCGCGGTGAGGCCGCTGATCGGGCGGTCGCGGAGCAGGACCACGCGCGCGTGCAGCGCGGGCGGCTCCTCCACGCGGTCGCGGAAGAAGTCGTCCGGGTCGGCACTGGCGGCGAGCGGGCCGGCCAGCAGGGCGCTGTGCTCGGCGAGCGCCTCGGGCAGTTCGGCGACCAGGGCGGGGCGGCCGGCGAGTTCGGCGAGGGCGGCGGCGAACCGGCGGCCCGCCGGGCCGGCCGAGGTGCCTTCCGTCCACACCACGGGCAGGGCGTCGGCGAGTTCGGCGGCGAGGGTCTTGGCGGGGTTGCTGTACGTCGCGATGGCCGGGCCGCAGCGCTCCGCGATGTGGTCCAGGCGGTCGGCGACCTTCTCCAGGGCGTCCGGCGGGGCGGCGAGCAGGCCGATGCGGTCGAGTACGGCCAGCAGCGGGGTCAGCAGCGCCCAGAAGACGCCGGGGGAGGACGCGGCGAGCGGTTCCTCCTGGTCGTACGGTGCCGTGGCCATCGGTACGAACAGGCCGTGCGCACCGGCGACGGCCTCGGCGAGCGGGGCGTTGGGCGGGGCCACACCGACGACCGAGCAGCCGCGGCGGTACGCCTGCTCGGCGAGGAGGGAGAGGCTCGGTTCGGTGCCGTCGGGGGTGGCGATCAGCAGCAGGTCCACGGATCCGACCCAGCCCGGAAGCTCCCAGCGCAGGGCGCCCGCGGCCGAGGCGACGCCGCTGGGGGCGAGCCGGACGACGGGACTGCCGACGCCGGCCAGCGTGCCGATGAGGCTGGCGGTGTGGGTGGCGGCGGCGCCGGGGCCCGCGATGAGGACCGCGCGGGGGCGGCCGTCGGGCTTGAGGTCGCCGACGCCGGCCTCGGCGGCGTGCCGGGCGGCGGTGCGGACGCGGGCGCCGGCCTCCGCCGCGCCGCGCAGCAGACCTCGGTGGTCGGCCTCGGCGAGGCCCTCCGGGGTGTCGAGCAGCGATTCGTCCAGCATGGGCGGCAGCCTCCGGTCGCCGGGGATCCTGGGGTCCTACGAGGTGACGGGCCTCGTCACGCGGGGCGGCGGGCCTCGTCGACCAGCAGGACCGGGATGCCGTCGCGAACCGGGTAGGCGAGGCCGCAGTCCTGGCCGGTGCAGATCAGCTCGCTGTCCTGCTCCTTCAGGGGGGCGTGGCAGGCCGGGCAGGCGAGGATCTCCAGGAGGCCGGCTTCGAGCGCCATGGGGGTGTCCCTTCGAGGGCGGATATGTGTCTGTGGATATGCCTGGTCAGCGTACCGCTGATGGGCGGCCCCGCTCAGCCCCTGATGATCGCCAGTGCCTCGTCGCGGATCCTGGTCATCGTCGCCTCGTCCTTGGCCTCGGCGTTCAGCCGGAGGAGGGGCTCCGTGTTGGACGGACGGACGTTGAACCACCAGTCGGCGGCGGCGACGGTGAGGCCGTCGAGGTCGTCGAGGGTGACGTCGGCGCGGCCCTCGTACGCGGTGCGGATCGCGGCGAGGCGGGCGGACTGGTCGGCGACGGTGGAGTTGATCTCGCCGGAGCCGGTGTAGCGGTCGTACTGGGCGGTCAGGGCGGACAGCGGGCCCTGCTGGCCGCCGAGGGCCGCGAGGACGTGCAGGGCGGCGAGCATGCCCGTGTCGGCGTTCCAGAAGTCCTTGAAGTAGTAGTGGGCCGAGTGCTCGCCGCCGAAGATGGCGCCGGTGCGGGCCATCTCGGCCTTGATGAAGGAGTGGCCGACCCGGGTGCGGGCCGGGGTGCCGCCGTTCTCCCGTACGACCTCCGGGACTGTGCGGGAGGTGATCAGGTTGTGGATGACGGTGCCCTTGCCGCCGTTGCGGGCCAGTTCGCGCGCGGCGACCAGGGCGGTGACCGCGGACGGCGAGACCGGGTCGCCGTGCTCGTCCACGACGAAGCAGCGGTCCGCGTCGCCGTCGAAGGCGATGCCGAGATCGGCTCCCTCGGCCGGGACCCGCTTCTGCAGGTCCACGAGGTTGGCCGGGTCGAGCGGGTTGGCCTCGTGGTTGGGGAAGGTGCCGTCCAGTTCGAAGTACATCGGGACGAGGGTCAGCGGCAGGCCGGCGAAGACCGTGGGGACCGTGTGGCCGCCCATGCCGTTGCCGGCGTCGACCACGACCTTCAGGGGGCGGATCGAGGTGAGGTCGACCAGGGAGCGCAGGTGTGCCGCGTAGTCGTCCAACGTCTCGCGCGAGGTGAGGGTTCCCGGCCGGGCCACCGGTCGCGGGGCGCCCTCCGTCAGCCAGCGCTCGGCCAGGGCGCGGATCTCCGCGAGCCCCGTGTCCTGGCCGACGGGGGCGGCGCCCGCGCGGCACAGCTTGATGCCGTTGTACTGGGCCGGGTTGTGGGAGGCCGTGAACATCGCGCCCGGGAGGTCCAGCGCGCCGGAGGCGTAGTACAGCTGGTCCGTGGAGCACAGGCCGATCTCGGTGACGTGCACGCCCTGGTCCGCCGCGCCGCGCGCGAAGGCGCGCGAGAGGCCGGGGGACGAGGGCCGCATGTCGTGCCCGACGACGATGGCCGTCGCTCCCGTCACCTCCGCGAAGGCGGCGCCGAAGAGGCCGGCCAGCGTCTCGTCCCACTGGTCCGGCACCACTCCGCGTACGTCGTACGCCTTCACGATCTGCGACAGATCCGCAGCCACGGCCAACCTCCTGAAAGTCCTATGGGTGCCCACAAACTACCCGTCGGGAGCTGGGCGAGGTACGCGGACGCCGGGTGGAGGCCCGGTGGCCCCTCACCCGTAACGCCCGGGCGGGCGGCCCGTCACGCCCTGTGGCGGTGGCGCGGGGTGGCGTTCGGCGTTCCGCCGTGCGCTCGGCTCTCCGTGCGCGTGCAGTTCTCCGTGCGCTCAGTTCTCCGTGCGCTCAGTTGTCCGGGGTCTCCGTGCGCTCAGTTCTCCGTGCGCTCAGTTGTCCGGGGAGCGGAGGACTCTCAGGTGGCCGCGGCGGGCGACCTCCATGGGATCGACGGCGCGGGAACCGCCGCCACCCGCCTCGGCCGCGCGCTCCTGGGGGCGGGCGGCCTCGCGCACGGCGTTGGCAAGCGCTTCCAGGTCGTCTCCGCTGGGCCGGGCCGGCGCGGAGCCGTCGAGGAGTCGTACGACCTCCCAGCCGCGCGGGGCGGTGAGGCGCTCGGAGTGCTCGGCGCACAGGTCGTAGCAGTGCGGTTCGGCGTAGGTGGCGAGCGGGCCGAGGACCGCGGTCGAGTCGGCGTAGACGTACGTCAGCGTCGCGACGGCGGGTCGGCCGCAAGCGGTTCGCGAACAGCGACGTACAGGGCTCACGACGTTGGACGGTACCGCACTCTTGAGCGGGCCGCGACGACTCTCCACCAGGTCACTCCACCGTGTCGACCCGTGAACCGTCTCACACACCCTTTCGAACGGGATCCGCTGACCTGCACGGACGGACTTCCGGCCCCTATCCCGAGGAACCGCGCCCGGTCATGAGTCGGCACAAACACCGTCAATAGCCTTGAGTTCGACGGTCCTGTAGAGATATGGAAACGAGCCAGACCTTGGCCGGAATGGTCATCCTGCGACATGGGGGCCCGAGGCCGGTTGCCGCGTGGAGCCGGACGGGCGGAGGGTGCGGGGACTAGGCTTCACCAGTGATGGACAACCGTGTACCGCCCAGTGCCACCGGCCCCGGGCCCCGTCGCCGTGATCGCCACGGGCGGGGCATGCGAGGGCCGATCGCGCCGCCGCAGGTGCCGCTGGCGGCCAGCCGCGCCGAGGTGTTCGCGGACCTGGTGCAGGACTCCGTGGAGCGCCTGGAGCGGCGGTGGCCGCAGCTGGCCGACATCGACTTCCTCGTGCTGGAGGTGCCCCGGCTGGACGGGCGGGGTGACCACCCGGTGTGGGAGGACGAGACCGTGCCGCTCGGCGGGACCATCCCCGCGGGTGACGGACGACGGGCCCGGGTGGTCGTGTACCGGCGGCCGGTGGAGATCCGGACCAAGGGGCGGGACGAGCGGGCCGCGCTGGTGCACGAGGTGGTCGTGGAGCAGGTGGCCGAGCTGCTCGGGCTGACGCCGGAGACCGTGGACCCCCGGTACGGGGAGGACTGAGGACCGGCAGGCCTCGCGCACCGCTCAGTGGCTGAGCGGAGAGGCGGATCGCCTGCCCACGCGCGGGCGGGCTACTTCTGCAGGATCGACAGGTCCTCCTGCGTCTGCGGTACCGCCACCATGCCGCGGTCGTTCGGGAGGGTCTGGACGGTGAAGGCGGGGATGCCTCCCTCGGTGGCGGCCAGCGTACGGGAGGCGTAGACCGGACCGCCGGAGACGGGTTCCACCGTGAGGGCGTACGTGCCCTTCAGGCCCGTGGGGACCGGGGCGTCGACGTCCTGGGTAGTACCGGACTTGACGGTGTAGGTCTTGGTCACCGGGCTTCCGCCCTCGCTGCCCGCCGAGGCGGTCACCTTGACCGTGGCCGTGCCGCCGGGCGCCGTCAGGGCCAGGGTGGTGCCCTTCGCGCTGTTGTCGGCCGAGGTCGCGCGCGTGCCCACGGCGGCGGCGGCCGGGATGAACGCCGTCTCCCTCTTGTCGCCCTTGCCCCGGATCACCTGGAGGGCCGCGACGACCGGGACCGCCTGGTCGGTGGGGGTGAGGACCAGGGACCCGGCCTCGCCACGGGTGACGTCGCCGAGGTCGACCGTGGTCGTCGTGCCGGACTTGACGTGCAGGGTCTCGTTCCCCGCCGGGGTGATCAGGCCGTCGGGCGAGGCCAGGCGGATCTTCAGGTCGGCGTCGTCGTCGCCATGGGTGAAGGCGATCAGGCGGACGTCGGTGGCGTCCTTCGGGATGCCGGGCAGGACCAGGCTCGCGGCCGGGTCTGCGGCAGCGGCCAGCCAGTCTCCGCCCACCTTGTCGTCGAGGGCCTGCACGGCCGCGCCGACCCGTCCGCTGCGGACGCTGACGTGCACGGTCAGGCCGGACTGACGTTCGTCGGTGAGCGTGGAGAGCAGGATCGCGTCGCTCGCGTGCGGCTTGACGGTGAGGTTTTCCCCCAGCGAGGACTTGATCGCGCCGTCCTTGCCGTACAGCTCGACGTCGACCACGGCGGCGGAGTCGTCGGGGTTGGTCAGGTGCACGTAGTCGGTACGGCCGGCGCCCGTGTCCGCGCCCGGGAACCAGAACTCGGTGTCGGCACCGGTGCAGTTGACGCCCTGGAGGCCGCGGCCGGTGCCGGCGGCGACCTCGGTGGTCTCCTGGACGGTCCAGCCCGGCGCGAACCCGCCGTCCGCGGTGCCGATGAGCGCGGGCGTCTCGGCGCCCGAGGTGTCGCCGGTGACCGGCGTGCCCGGCGCCTTCGGGGTGAGGACCGGCTGATCGCCCTTCTTCCCGGAGCCCTTGCCGCTCTTGCCGCCCTTCTGCGCGCCGGCCGGACCGTCCGCGGACTGCCCGTCGGCCGCCCGCAGTTGCGCCGTGCCGCCGCTCGCGGCGCCCTTGGTGACGGGCGTGAAGGAGGTGTACGACGTGTCGGCGATGTCCGACATGCTCGGTGCCGGACAGAGCAGGCCGGTGCGCTCCACGGGCAGTTGGGCGGCTGCCTCGGGGGCGGCCTTGGCGGCGGACGGCGAGTCGAGCGAGGCGAACGCGGTGACGGCGGCCAGCGCGGTCGTACCGGCGATCAGGGACAGGGTGGTGCGGTTCACTGCTGGCTCCCGTCGGGGCGCTGGCTGCCGGTGCCGTGGGGGTGCTGGGCCGGGTCGTAGCCCTGCTGGGCGGGGTCGTACTCCGGGTCGTAACCCTGCTGGGCGGGGTCGTACTCCGGGTCGTAACCCTGCTGCTGGTAGGCCGTCGGGTCGTACGGCACCTGGTCGGCGGTGCCGTTGTACGCGTACGGGTCGTACGGGGCCGTCTGGTAAGGGTCCGGCTGCTGGTACGCCTGCTGGTCGTAGCCCGTGGCGGTCTGGTACGGGTCGGGGGCATAGCCGTCGTAGCCGGTCTGCCCGTAGGCGGCCGGGTCCGTCCCCCAGTCCTGGCTCTCCTCGGCCGGAGGGACCCCCGTGTCGTACGACTGCTGGTGGGGTACGGCGGCCGGGGGCTGGTCCGGAGCCGGTGGCACGTGGGGCTGGTCCGGCACCGGGGGCGCGCCGTCCTGGTTCTCCGCGGACGCCTCCTCGGCCTGGGCGCGCAGGCGGCGGGCGCGGCGGCCCTCGCCGGCGGTGGCCTGGGCGGGCACGGGCTGCTCCTCGGGCAGGTCGTCGTCGACGTCGCGGCGGCGGCCGGGCAGGGCGAGGACGACCAGGACGACGGCGAGCGCGCCCTGCGCCCAGAGCCAGGCGGTGTGGGCGAGCGGGGCGTCGTAGGTGACGTCCAGCCTGCCGCCGGCGGGGGGCAGCTGGAAGCCCTGGGCCCAGCCGTCGACGGTGGTGCGGGTGAGCGCCTTGCCGTCGAGGGTGGCCGTCCAGCCGTCGGCGGCGCTGTCGGCGAGGCGCAGGACGCGGCTGCCGGAGCCGGCGGGGATGGTGGTGTGGATCTCCACCGGTCCCGCGGTGACCGGCTGGGCCTTGCCCTGGCCGGCGGCGGGCACGATGGCCGCGCGGGCGACCTCCTGGTCGACGCGCCACAGGGCGCTGCCGTTCTGCTGGCTGAGACGGGCCAGGCCGGGGGTGGCGTCGAGGACGCGGGTGATCTCGCGGGGGGCACCCTTGTGGACGAGGACGTAGCGCACGGCGAAGCCGCCGAGTTCGTCGGCCTGGTCGGCGCCGGAGCCGGCGACCAGATTGGCGACGATCTTGTCCAGGCGGGCGTTCCTGCCGCCGGCCGCGGTGAGTTCGGCATCGCCCATGCGGGCGCCGGCGCCGCGGACCAGGGTGTAGCGCACGCGTGCGGTGGAGTCGCTGTCCAGGACCAGGGTGCGGGCCTGTTCGCCGCCGGTGGTGTCCTCGGCGACGAACGCGGGCACCTGGGCCGGGGCGCTGCGCTCCAGGGGGCCGTCGGCGCCGCGGATCATCCAGCCGGCGGCGACGAGCAGCGGGCCGGCTGCCGAGGCGAAGGCGATCAGGGCGGCGACGGGCTGGCGCCAGCCGAAGCTCTGCTCGGCCACCCGCGCGCGTGCGCCGTCGGCGCCGAGGGCGGCGGCGGCCAGCAGGGCGATGCCGTAGACGAGGGTCGCGGGCCCGGCCCAGGCGGACTTGTTGGACAGGACCGCGAGGACCAGGCCGACCAGGGCGACGGCCCAGGCGGCGCGGATGCCGAGCTGCCGTTCGGAGCGCAGGAGGGCGGCGAGCGCGGCGAGCACGATGCCGATGAGCATCAGGCCGTGCACGGTGCCCGGGCCGCCGGGAGAGGCGCCGAGCAGGTCGAGCGCGGAGGCGGCCGAGGGGCCGTACTCCAGGCCGGCCTCCTGGAAGAAGCCGGTCGGGAGGAGGGTCAGCGACCAGGGGGCGAGGACCAGCAGCGGGGTGCCGAGCTGGGCGAGGAAGCGCGGCCCGTGGCCGACGAGGTCGCGGCGGCGCAGCACGAGCACGCCGAGGCCGAGCAGCAGCGCGATGGGCCAGACGACGGGGGTGAAGGCGGTGGTGATGGTCAGCAGCAGGGCGTACGCCCAGGTGGCGCGCCAGCTGCCGCGCGCGCCCGTGCGGTTGGCCAGGCCGCTGGCGGCGATGCCCGCGCGCGCGATGAGCGGCAGCAGCACGGCGAGGACGGCGGTGCCGACACGGCCGCCGGCCAGGGCCCCGGTGGTGGCGGGCAGGAAGGCGTAGGCGATGGCCGCCCAGGCGCGCAGCAGCCGGGAGGCGACCAGGGGCCGGGAGGCGAAGTAGGCGGTGAATCCGGCGAGCGGCACGGAACCGACCAGCAGGACGGTGACGGCGAGTCCGGTGGAGCCGAACAGGAGCGAGGCGAGGGTCGCGACGACGGCCAGGTAGGGCGGTGCGGACGGGGTGCCGCCGGCGCCCGCCGGGTGCCAGCCGTCCGCGTAGCGCGACCAGAGGCCGCCCACGTCGGCCGGGGCGGGCAGCAGGGCGCCCCCGGTGAGCGCGCCGCCGCCGAGCAGGGCACGGCAGGCGACGAGGGCGATGAGCAGCAGCGCGAGGAAGAGCACCGGGCCCGGTTTGCGGGCGATCCGCTTGAGCCGGGCGAACTGCTCGACCTGGAGGAAGTCGGCGTCGTCGCCGCCGGGCCCGGACTCCACGGCGCCGCCGTGCCGGCCGGCCGAGGAGGTGTCGAGGTCGCTGTCCCGGGTGAGGTTGCCCGCGATCTGTTCCACGGTGGCCCGGACGGTCGCGCCGGGCGGCGGGAACAGTTGGCGCAGTTCGCCCTTGTCGATCCGGGCGGGGCCGCGACGGCGCCGGGCGGCGATGATCCGCTCGGGCCGCAGCAGGGTGCTCAGCAGGCCGCGGATCTCGTCGACGGCCTGGCCGGGAACCTTGCCGACGAGGTACGCGAGGGTGCGCAGGACGGTGCCGAGAACGAGCCGCAGCAGCACCCAGGGCAGCGCGGCCGTGCGGGTGTTGACGAGCAGGGTGTAGACGGCGCCGGCCTTGTCGACCTTGTGCGGGGACGCGGTGGTGCGGCCGGCGCAGTCGACCGTGCGGCGCTCGCGGGAGGCGGCCTCGGCGTGCCGGACGACCGCGTCGGGGGCGACCAGGACGCGGTGGCCGGCCGTGTGGGCGCGCCAGCACAGGTCGACGTCGTCGCGCATGAGGGGCAGCCGGCGGTCGAAGCCGCCGAGCTGTTCGAAGACGTCGCGGCGGATGAGCATGCCGGCGGTGGAGACGGACAGCACGGCGCGGACGTGGTCGTGCTGTCCCTGGTCCTGTTCGCGGCGGTCCAGGCCGGTCCAGCGGCGGCCGGAGTGGGCGATGGAGACGCCGACCTCCAGCAGCTGCCGGCGGTCGTACCAGCCGCGTAGCTTGGGGCCGACGACCGCGACGTCGTCGCGGCCGAGTTCGAGTTCGTTGTCGACGACGCGCAGCAGCTGGGCCAGGGCGTCGGGTTCGGGGGCGCAGTCGTCGTGCAGCAGCCACAGCCACTGGATGGGCTCGCCGTGCGGCAGTTCGGGCAGGTCGTAGGCGTCGTCGCGCCACGTCCGCGTGACCGGGTCCCAGCCGCTGGGGCGCTTGAGGTACGGCAGGTCCTCCGGGGTGAGGACGGGCGCGGTGCGGCTCGCCTCCTCCACGGCCTGGCCGAAGCCGGTGCGGCGGGCGAGGTGCAGCACACTCGTGTCGCCGAGGGCGTCGGTGAGCAGCTGGGCGGAGTGGTCCGCGCTGCCGGTGTCGGCGGCGACCGCGTACTGGACGGGGCGCTCCTGGCCGAGCAGCCCGGCGAGCGCGTCGGGCAGCCAGCGGGCGCCGTCGTGGGAGACGAGGACCGCGGTCACCACATGACGCGGGAACTCGGGCGGGCGGGTCGGGTCAAACACGGCGGTGGCGGCGTCGCGTTGGGCTGCCGCATGGCTGTGCACGGACATCGAGGTACGGGCCCCGGTTCGATGGACTGCGGTGGACGCCTGCGTCTCCTCGTGCGTCGAGGGGACAGCGGTGCGTCTCGGACGAGCGACCACACTATCGGCTGGCCACGACGACGGCCCGCCCCCTGTGGATAACCCACCGGTGACGGGCCGTTCGTGACGTTTTGGTGTGCACGCGTGCGCGTGTGCCCGCGCGTGCCACGCGCGCGTGCGGCCGTTCTTCAGACGGCGGCCTTCTTGAGGCGGCGGCGTTCGCGCTCGGACAGACCGCCCCAGATGCCGAAGCGCTCGTCGTTGGCGAGGGCGTACTCGAGGCACTCGGAGCGGACCTCGCAGGCGAGGCAGACCTTCTTCGCCTCTCTGGTGGAGCCGCCCTTCTCGGGAAAGAAGGACTCGGGGTCGGTCTGGGCGCACAGCGCGCGCTCCTGCCAGCCGAGTTCCTCGTCCGCGTCGTCGACCAGCAGTTGCTGCACCAGCTCGGTCATGTGCGCCCCTCGTCTGTCTTTCGCGTCCCCGTGGCGTGGCCGTTACCGATTTCGGCTGAACGACACGAGTGAAATTACAAGTGTGCTGCTCCGGGCGAGTCAAGCCGAGATCTGCTATTGGGCCCGTTATTCACTCTGCGGAACCAAGGCCAAGCGGAAAGTGTTCAAATCGCCATAAACCTTGACACGCAGCCGGACCCGCGGGGCCAGCCGAACCCCGTACAGATCTCTGTACGGAGAAAGACGTCCCCGTGTTCGATCCCGTTCCGGGACGCTCCAGCGCTCGGATGTGCCCCATGTGTCCCGGTACCCCCGAGAGCAAACCTTTCACCTGGCAGATGAACCGGATGAGGTGAAACATGTCCCACATACCGGGCCCCGAGTTGACAGTGCGGGTGTGAACCGATGTCCTATTGGGCATGCTCGCGAACTTGGCACTCACCTCGACCCGCACCGCCGGGTCCCTCGGTGCCGCCCGCGCGCGCTGTAGCTGTTGTTGCTGTCCCAGCTGTTGAGCCGAGCCCGCTCCGGCTGTTCCCGAGCCCATCACGGCTCGGTCGCGTTCACCGCTCCCTGATCCCCCATCCAGGGCACCCCGCCCGCCCGTGACCCGGGCGGACCGTACGCGTCACCCCAGCTCCAGCCCCACTCTTCTGCCGAGGACCACCGCATCCCGATGAACAGCGACAACGACCTCCAGATCGCCGGCGACATCCTCGAAGTACCGCACCTGCTCCAGCCGCCGCGCGAGCACCCGGCCACCGTCGCCGAGTTCGTGGGGCTCGCCCGCTCGGTCGCCGCCGACCGGGACCAGTGGGCGCACCTCGTCCGGTACGACGCCACCACCCGCTGGTACCACCGGCTGCGCACCGGTCCCGGCTATGAGGTGTGGCTGCTGTCCTGGGTGCCCGGACAGGGCAGCGGGCGGCACGACCACGGCCGCTCCTCCGGCGTGTTCACCGTTCTGCGGGGCACCCTCACCGAGCACTGCGCACGCGGCACACGCGTGCTGGCGGCGGGCGCCCAGCACGTCTTCGCGCCGGGGTACGTCCACGAGGTCGTCAACGACGCGCTGGAGCCGGCGGTCAGCCTGCACGTGTACGCCCCGGGACTGACCGAGATGCCGATGCACGCCTCCCCGCTCTGCGAGGCGCGTGCGGTGACTGCCTGACGCGTTGTCGGACCCGCCTGCGAGACTTGGCGCATGCGCATTGTGGTTCTGGCAGGCGGCATCGGCGGTGCCCGTTTCCTGCGCGGTCTGAAGCGGGCCGTGCCGGACGCGGACGTCACGGTCATCGGCAACACCGGCGACGACATCCACCTCTTCGGTCTGAAGGTCTGCCCGGACCTGGACACGGTGATGTACACGCTGGGCGGCGGCATCAACGAGGAGCAGGGCTGGGGACGGACCGACGAGACCTTCCACCTCAAGGAGGAACTGGCGGCCTACGGGGTCGGACCGGAGTGGTTCGGGCTCGGTGACCGGGACTTCGCCACGCACATCGTGCGGACGCAGATGCTCGGCGCCGGCTATCCGCTGAGCGCGGTCACCGAGGCGCTGTGCGACCGCTGGAAGCCGGGCGTGCGGCTGATCCCGATGACCGACGACCGGGTCGAGACGCACGTGGCCGTCGAGGTGGACGGCGAGCGCAGGGCGATCCACTTCCAGGAGTACTGGGTACGGCTGCGCGCCTCCGTCCCGGCCGAGGCGGTCGTCCCGGTGGGCGCCGAGCAGGCCAAGCCGGCCCCGGGCGTGCTGGAGGCCATCGCCCAGGCGGACGTGATCCTCTTCCCGCCGTCCAACCCGGTCGTGTCCATCGGCACGATCCTCGCCGTCCCCGGCGTCCGCGAGGCCATCGCCGACGCGGGCGTGCCGGTGGTCGGCCTCTCCCCGATCGTCGGGGACGCGCCCGTGCGCGGGATGGCCGACAAGGTGCTCGCCGCGGTCGGCGTGGAGTCCACCGCCGCGGCGGTCGCCGAGCACTACGGCTCGGGGCTGCTGGACGGCTGGCTGGTCGACACCGTGGACGCGGACGTGGTCGAACGGGTCGAGGCGGACGGCATCCGCTGCCGGGCCGTACCCCTGATGATGACCGACGTGGACGCGACCGCGCAGATGGCCCGGGAGGCGCTGGCGCTCGCCGAGGAGGTGCGCGGGGCATGAGCACAACGCCATCCGCCGCGGCGGACGACCGGCCGGAGTACAGGGTCTGGGCCCCCGCCGGCATCCCCGAGGTGCAGCCGGGCGACGACATCGCCAAGCTGATCGCCGCGGCCGAGCCGGGCCTGGCCGACGGTGATGTGCTGATCGTCACCTCCAAGATCGTCTCCAAGGCCGAGGGACGGGTCGTGCGGGCGGCCGACCGGGAGGCCGCCATCGACGCCGAGACGGTCCGGGTGGTGGCCCGGCGCGGCACCCTGCGCATCGTGGAGAACCGGCAGGGCCTGGTCATGGCCGCCGCCGGGGTCGATGCCTCCAACACCCCCGCGGGCACCGTGCTGTTGCTGCCGGAGGACCCGGACGCGTCCGCGCGCGCGATCCGGGCCGGCCTGCGCGACGCCCTCGGCGTCAACGTCGGTGTCCTCGTCAGCGACACCTTCGGGCGGCCTTGGCGCGCGGGGCTCACGGACGTGGCGATCGGCGCCGCCGGGGTGCGCGTGCTGGACGATCTGCGCGGGGGCACGGACGCGCACGGCAACCCGCTCAGCGCGACCGTCGTGGCCACGGCGGACGAGCTGGCCGCCGCCGGTGACCTGGTCAAGGGAAAGGCGGCCGCCCGCCCGGTGGCCGTCGTACGCGGGCTGTCGCACGCGGTGCGGCCCGAAGCCGACGATGCGAGCGAGGGCGCGCGGGCGCTGGTGCGCGACGCGGCCGACGACATGTTCCGGCTCGGCACCTCGGAGGCGGTCCGGGAGGCCGTGACCCAGCGCCGTACCGTGCGGGCCTTCACCGACGAGCCCGTCGACCCCGGCGCGGTCCGCCGCGCGGTGGCGGCGGCGGTCACCGCGCCCGCCCCGCACCACACCACGCCCTGGCGGTTCGTGCTGCTGGAGTCGGAGCGGTCACGGGTACGGCTGCTCGACGCGATGCGGGACGCCTGGATCGCCGACCTGCGCCGGGACGGCAAGAGCGAGGAGTTCATCGGCAAGCGGATCCGCCGCGGTGACGTCCTGCGCGACGCGCCGTACCTGATCGTGCCCTGTCTCGTCATGGACGGCTCGCACACCTACGGGGACGCCCGGCGGGACGGTGCCGAGCGGGAGATGTTCGTGGTCGCGACGGGCGCGGGCGTGCAGAACCTGCTGGTCGCGCTGGCCGGGGAGCGGCTGGGCTCGGCGTGGGTGTCGTCCACGATGTTCTGCCGGGACGTGGTGCGCGAGGTGCTGGAACTGCCGGCCGACTGGGACCCGATGGGCGCGGTCGCGGTCGGCCGTCCGGCACAGGTGCCGAAGGCGCGGCCGGAGCGGGACGCGGGGGCGTTCGTCGAAGTGCGGTGAACCGCCCCGGACACCGCCTAGTCTCGTAGGACAGCCCCAGCGCCCCTAGGACCTCATCAGTGGCAGGACGTTTCGCCCCGCGACCCACCCGCGCGACCGTGCGCGGCGGGCAGGTCGCCGTACCCGCGGGGCCCGCCGCCGGGATACCGCGGCAGCCGGCGGCGCCGGCGCGGGTGCGGCGGTGGGTGCCGGAGGGGCCGCTCGACCTCGGGCTGACGCTCGGGCCGCTGCGGCGCGGACCCGGCGACCCGACGTTCCGGGCCGCTCCGGACGGTTCCGTGTGGCGGGCCTGCCGTACGCCCGCCGGACCGGGCACGCTGCGGGTGCGCGCGTACGGCGGTGAGGTGCTCGGCGAGGCGTGGGGTCCGGGCGCCGCGTGGCTGCTGGACGGGCTGCCCGCACTGCTCGGCGCGGCCGACGACGCCGACGCCTTCGTGCCCCGGCACCGGGTGGTGGCACTGGCCCGGCACCGGCGCCCGGGGCTGAGGCTGACCCGGACCGGGCTGGTACTGGAGTCGCTGATCCCGTCGGTACTGGAACAGAAGGTCACGACCGTCGAGGCGTACGCGGCGTGGCGGATGCTCGTGCGGAAGTTCGGGGAGCCGGCGCCGGGCCCCGCGCCCGGGCGGATGTACGTGATGCCGGCGCCCCGGACCTGGGCGCTGATTCCCTCCTGGGAGTGGCACCGGGCCGGGGTCGACGACAAGCGGGCGTCGACGATCCTGCGGGCCGTTCGGGTCGCCGCCCGGATGGAGGAGGCGACCGGGATGGAGCCGGACGCCGCCCGGGCGCGCCTGGAGGTGGTCCCGGGGATCGGGCCGTGGACGTCGGCGGAGGTGGTGCAGCGCAGTCACGGCGCGGCGGACGCGGTCACGGTGGGAGACCTTCATCTGCCGGGCATCGTGGGCTGGGCGCTGGCCGGGGACCGGACCGCGGACGACGCCGAGATGCTGCGGCTGCTCGAGCCGTACGCGGGCCAGCGGCATCGGGCGGCCCGGCTGATCCTGCTGAGCGGGAGGGTGCCGCCCCGGCGGGCGCCGCGGATGACCGTCGGTGACATCGGCCGGCTGTGAGGTGTGGGCCGGCCGACTGCGAGGTATGGGCCGGCGGACTGCTCCAGGGCGGCCGGTTGTCAGGTGCGGGGCGCCGACTGCGTGATGCGGGGCGGCCGACTGCGTGATGCGGACCGGCCGGTTCTCGGCTGCGGGGCGGCATTTGCGCACTGCGGGGCGGCCAGGCGGAGAGATACGGATCGGACGGCCGCGAACCGCGGGGCGGCCAGGCGGAGAGGTACCGGGCGGTCAGTTGTGGACTGCGGGGCGGTCGGCGGTGAGGTGAGGGGCGGTCGGCGGTGGCGGGGCGGTGGACGCGCCGTGCAGCCGTAGCGCCTGGGCCAGGCACGCGACCGCGGCCGTGGTCAGGAGGGTCCGCACGAGGTTGGCGGCCGACCAGACGCCCTTGAACCGGTCGACCAGCGACAGGTCCGCAGCCTTCGCCGGGTCGCCGAGACGGGCGAGTTCGCTGTTCAGCGGCAGGTTCACGGAGACGGTGAGCACCAGCACGGCCAGGTAGAGCACGCCGGCCCCGGCCGCCCACGCGGCCGCGGCCCCGCGCCCTCGCCGGTGCTCGGCGACGGCGGCCCACACCGTGGCCACGAGGGCACCGAGGAAGACGACCGCGAACGGACCGCTGTTGTCGATCGCGTCGTTGAAGTTCCGCATCGCCGTCAGATAGGCGGCGTCGTCCAGCCGGGAGAGCCCCGGCATGACCGACAGGTCGTAGGCGTAGAACAGGCCGGACAGCAGGCCCATCGCGACGCAGCCCACGGTGAGCAGCACACCGGCTGCGCCGCCGGAACGGCGCGGATCCACTGACATCATCAAGTCCTCACTGTGCTCGGATGTACGGCTGACGGGCGGGCGGGCGGCGACCCCAGGACGACCGTCCCCGCCGACGCGGGCCGGGCGGCCAGTACCGGTTCGCCGCCGCTCGCCCGGTACTCCTGCGGACTCACGCCCCGCACGCGTTTGAACGCCGAACTCAGCGCGAACGCGCTGCCGTAGCCCACCTGGCGGGCCACCTCGGTCAGGGTGGTGTCCGGCCGGCACACCAGGTCGGCGGCGAGGGTGAGCCGCCACTGCGCCAGGTAGGCCATCGGCGGCTCCCCCACGACCGCGCTGAAGCGGCGGGCCAGGGCCGCCCGGGAGGCGCCCACCTCGCGGGCCAGCGACGCCACCGTCCAGGGCCTGGCGGGGTCGTCGTGGAGCAGCCGGAGAGCGGGGCCGACGGTCGGATCGGACTGTGCCTGGTACCAGGCGGGGACGCCGTGCTCCGGCTGTCGCAGCCAGTCCCGGAGCAGTCCCACGAAGAGCAGGTCCAACAGGCGGTCGAGGACGAGTTCCTGTCCCGGTTCTTCGCGGGCGATCTCCTGGGCCAACAGGGGGATCAGCGGGTCGTCGGTGCCCGCGGCGGTCCGCACGAGGAGGGCGGGGAGCGCGTCGAGCAGGCGGCGGCCGACCGCGCCCGGCGCCTGGTAGGTGCCGCTGAGCATGACGGCGGCGTCCGGTGCGTCGGGCTCGCCCCAGGTGCGCACGCCCTGCGCCATCGAGTCGGTGAGATCGATGCCGTCGACGGTGGTGCACCGCTGGTCGGGGCCCACGATCACCCGCACGTCGGTGCCCTGGTCGTCGGTGACGGTGTACGGGTCGGGCCCACGCAGCACCGCGAGGTCGCCCGGCTTCAGCAGGACCGGCGTCGCGCGGTCGGGCACCACCCAGGCGTCACCGCGGACCATGGTGACGAGGGACACGGGAGCACGGTCCTCGACGCGCAGCGACCAAGGCGGCCGGAACACCGACTTGAGTACGAACGCGCCGCGTGCCTTCGGGCCTTGCAGCAGGCCGGCCAGAACATCCATGGGGCGACTGTGTCAGAGCGGGCGGACACGCAGCCGTCAGACGGACCAGACGCCGGTGGCGGCGGTCTTCCTGGCGAACTCGGTGAAATCCAGGGGCGGTCGTCCGAGAGCCTCCCGCACACCGGACGTGACACTGGCGTTGCGCCCGTCGAGGAGGAGGCGGAAGAGATCGGCGAACTCGGCCGGCAGACCGTTCTCCACCAGCTGCCGGCGATATTCCTCCAGGGAGACCGGCGTGTACCTGATCTCGCGGCCGGTGGCCTCGGACAGTTCGGCGGCGACGTCGTGCAGGCTCAGCAGCCGGGGGCCCGAGACCTCGTAGGTCCGGCCGACGTGCGTGTCGTCGGTGAGGGAGGCGGTGACCACGTCCGCGATGTCGTCGGCGTCGACGAACGGTTCCACGGCGTCCTCGGTGGGCAGCGCCAGCACGCCGGCCAGGACCGGCTGGAGGAAGAAGCTCTCGCTGAAGTTCTGGTCGAACCAGTTGGCCCGTACGACGGTCCAGTCCGCCCCCGACGCCTTGAGCCGGTCCTCGCTGCGCACCGCGCCCTCCTCGCCGCGGCCGGAGAGCAGGACCAGGCGGCGGGCGCCCTTGCGGACGGCCAACTCGGAGAAGGCGCCCACCGCTTCGGCGGCTCCGGGGAAGGCCAGGTCGGGATGGTAGGTGACGTAGACGGCCGTGACACCGTCGAGCGCCGGCTCCCAGGTAGCGGGGTCCTCCCACCGGAAGGGCGGCTGACCGGAGCGTGAGCCGACGCGCACCGGCAGGCCCCGGAGGGCCAGCCGCTCCGCGACGCGCCGTCCCGTCTTTCCGGTGCCGCCGATGACCAGCGTCTCAGGGGCTGTCGTTTCCGTACCTCGTTGCGTCGTCATGCGATCAGTCAACGGCAGCGAGACGGCGACGGCCATGGCCACAACGCTCGGATGCATAAGCAGGCGTCTACGGGAGGAAGATCGCCGAAGGCGACTGCCGAAGGCGACCGGACCTCCTGCGGCGACCAGACCACCTGCGGCGACCACCGAAGGCCGCACCGGCTACCGGAGCGGGAGCGGAAGCACTCCGGAAGCCGGCAGCAGCCGCCGCGGACGCGGCAGTGGCAGTGGCAGTGGCGTCCTCTACTGGTCCGAGGAGAACCGGACCGCTCCCGCCGGGATACGGGCGTCGCACCACACCCGTACCCCCTCGCGAAGCTCGTTGTCGGCGCCCACGATCGCGCCGTCGCCGACGACCGTGCCGGTGAGGACGGAACGTTCGCCGACGCGGGCGCGGCTGCCGATGAGGGAGTCGGTGACGACGGCGCCGGGTTCGATGACGGCGCCGGGCAGGATGGTCGAGCCGAAGACCCGCGCCCCCCGCGCCACGAACGCGCCCTCGCCCACCACCGTGCCGCCGGTCAGCTTGGCGTCCGGCGCCACCCTGGCCGTGGGAAGGACGAGGCGGTCGCCGCAGCGGCCCGGGACGGCCGGTGACGGCGCGCGGCCGAGCACCAGGTCGGCCGAACCGCGCACGAAGGCGGCCGGGGTGCCGAGGTCCAGCCAGTAGGTGGAGTCGACCATGCCCTGGAGGTGGGCGCCGGCGGCGAGCAGCCCGGGGAAGGTCTCACGTTCGACCGAGACCGGGCGGCCGGCCGGGATCGTGTCGATGACCGAGCGGCGGAAGACGTACGCCCCCGCGTTGATCTGGTCGGTGACGATCTCCTCCGGCGTCTGCGGCTTCTCCAGGAAGGCGAGGACGCGGCCGGCCGGGTCGGTGGGGACGAGGCCGTAGGCGCGCGGGTCGGTCACCTTCGTCAGGTGCAGGGAGACGTCCGCGCCGGTGGACTCGTGGGTGTCGACCAGGGCCCTGATGTCGAGGCCCGTCAGGATGTCGCCGTTGAAGATCAGCACCGGGTCGTCGGGGCCGGAGTGCAGACGGGCGGCGACGTTGCGGATGGCACCGCCCGTGCCGAGGGGCTCCTCCTCCGTCACGTACTCCAGGTGCAGGCCCAGCGCGGAGCCGTCGCCGAAGTGTGGCTCGAAGACCTCGGCCAGATAGCTGGTGGCGAGGATGATGTGGTCGACGCCCGCCGCTCGCGCCCGCGCCAGCTGGTGGGTGAGGAACGGCACCCCGGCGGCGGGGACCATCGGCTTGGGCGTGTGCACCGTGAGCGGCCGCAGCCGGGTGCCTTTGCCACCGACCAGGAGGATCGCTTCTGTCACCTGTCGTCTCTGCTTCCTGCCGGGACCGGCCGAACTACTCGTTGACTCTCGTTCTCGTTTCGGCCGGTCAGTGTATGCAGACCGTGCGACGACGCCTTCGGCGGCCACGCGGTGACCCGCGAGACCGGCGTGCGGTTTCCCCCGACCGCCCCGGCCCGGCCCCCCGGCCGACCGGCCCCGCCTGTACCCCGAGCCGCCCCACCCGTCCCCCCGACGGCGGTGCACGCGGGCCCCGGCCTCAGCGCCCCTGATAGCGCGCCGCGCTGGAGCGGACCGTGCCGAGCTTGGCGTAGAGCCGCTTGCCGGGGCACTCGGTGGCGAACCCGTCGCGATGGCCGGAGATCACGTTCAGTCGTACGTTCTTCCCCTTGGGGTAGAGATTGCCACCACCCGACGTGAGATATGTCTTTCCGCTCGGATTGACCCCATAGAGTCCGAGCTTCCACGCGGTGAGCCTGGCGACGGCCGTCACCGCGGCGGCGGCCGGTTTGCTCGTGCCGTACGTGCCGATCACGGCGATGCCCATGCTGTTGGTGTTGAACCCGAGGGTGTGCGCGCCGAGCACCGCCTTGGCCACTCCGCCGGCCCGGCCCTCGTAGATGGTTCCGCACTTGTCGACGAGGAAGTTGTAGCCGACGTCCCGCCAGCCCATGCTCTTGACGTGGTAGCGGTAGATACCGCGGATGACGGAAGGGGCCTGGGCGCACGTGTACTTGTTGCCGGTGGCCGTGTGGTGCACGAAGGCCGCCTTGATCTTCTTCGTGTAGGCGAACCCGCGTTCACGCAGCGACTCGTCGGCGCCCCAGCCCCTGCGCGTGACGATCCGCGGGCGCGGCCCGATGTACGGCTTCGTCCGCGTGGGGCCCTGGAGCCGGATCAGCTCGTCCTCGGTGGCCGACTGGTCCAGTTCCGGGATCTCGGTGGCGCCGAAGGCGGTGATGTCGGAGTTGGCACCCGAGGCCGCGATCGCGGCCTCCGTGTCCAGTTCGGTGCGGGGCGGCTCGTCGGCCGGGAGGTCCGCGGGCACCGCCTCGCCCGGGTCCGTCCCCTCCCCCGCCTCATCACCGGGGTCGACCAGTTCCAGACGCAGTCCCGAGGGCAGCGGGGACCGCGGAGCTGCCGCGCGCCTGCCCGCACCGCCCTCGCCGCTCTTGCTGTTCTCGCTGTTCTCGCCGTTCTCGCTGTTCCTGCCGTTCTTGCTGCTATTTCCGCCGTCTCCGGCGTCCGTGCCGCCCGCGCCGTCGTCCGCGCCGCCCGCGCCGTCGCCCGTGCCTACGGCACCGCCCGTGCCGTCCGCGCGTACCCGTACGTCCACGCCGTCCGAGGCGCCGACCCACAGCGGCGCGGTCGCCCCGCGCAGCTGCCGGGACGCGTGTTCCGGTGTGCCCGGGTCGGCGCCGTGGTCGGCGTTGTGCGTCTCGACGTCCTGCCAGCCGGACCAGGCCCGCTTCACGACGGACCGGGTACGCACCTGCACCCGGCCGTGCAGTTCGGTGCCGGGGTCGTCCCAGACGACGCCGACCAGCGCGAACCGGTCCAGGCCGGTGCGGTACAGCCCTTGCGCCGGCGCCGCGCCCAGGACGCGCTCACGGGAGAGCGGGACGAGCGGCAGCGACCGGGTGCTGCCCGGGATCCCGGCCTCGGCCGGCCGGCTCGCGGTGGCGGACCGTTGCGTCCGGCCGGACTCGACGGTCGCCGCGGTCGCCGCGGTCGCCGCGGTCGCGGGCAGGGCCGGCGCCAGCGCGAGGACCGCGGCACAGGTGGCGCCGATCGAGCAGACGGCGAGCGGGGAGACGCCAGGGGAATAAGTGAGGAATCCACGCATGTGCACGATCTTGTACATATTCATACCCACATGTCCATAAGCGAACTGACGGGCCGTCGGAAGACGTTCCGCCGAACCGGTGGCCCCGCCCCCCGGTGCGGACGCCCGCCCGCGCGTACCCTGTGCCGGGTGAACGCCACCGATCGCACCCCTGCCGACCTGCTGACTTCCGCACTCTCCGCGGACCCCGGCCGCCCGCTGGTGACCTTCTACGACGACGCCACGGGCGAACGTGTCGAACTGTCCGTGGCCACCTTCGCCAATTGGGTGGCCAAGACCGCCAACCTCCTGCAGGGCGACCTGTCCGCCGGGCCGGGCGACCGCGTCGCGCTGCTGCTGCCCGCGCACTGGCAGACCGCGGTGTGGCTGCTCGCCTGTTCCTCGGTGGGCGCGGTCGCGGACGTCGCCGGGGATCCGGCGGCGGCCGACGTCGTCGTGAGCGGGCCGGACTCGCTCGACGCCGCGCGCGCGTGCACCGGTGAGCGTGTGGCACTGGCGCTGCGGCCCCTCGGCGGACGCTTCCCGCAGACTCCGCCCGGGTTCGCCGACTACGCCGTGGAAGTGCCGGGACAGGGCGACCGGTTCGCCCCGTTCGCTCCGGTGGATCCGCAGGAGCCGGCGCTCATCGTCGCCGGGCGGGAGTTCAGCGGGGCGGAGGTCGTCGAACGGGCCTCGTCGGAGGCGGGGACCCTGGGGCTCACGGGGCCCGGGGCGAGGCTGCTGTCCGGACTGCCGTACGACACGTGGGAGGGGCTCAGCGCGGGCCTGTTCGCGCCGTTGGCCGTCGGCGGGTCCGTGGTGCTGTGCCGGAACCTGGAGCGGGCGGACGACGAGGCGCTGGCCAAGCGGATCGAGAGCGAGAGGGTGAGCGCGGTGCGGCGGTAGGCCACCTGCGTACCCGGCGGGGTGGCCCACCGCGCCCAGCGGGTGGCCGTCACCGCCCGGCAGATGGCCGGCCGCGGACCCGCCGCGGCCTCCCGCACCCGCCGCGGCCTCCCGTATCCGCCGCGGCCTCCCGCACCCGCGCGGCCCGACCGCGCATCAGGACGGCCCCGCGCCCCTGCCCCCTCCCGGTCCTGCCCCCTGCCCCTCCCGCCCCCGTCCCCACCCCCGCTCCCTCTGCCCCCACCCCTCTCCCCCCTCCCCTCCCGCCCCTGTCCCCCGTTCGGAGCAGCAAAGGGCGCTCCGGGCCCCCCTCCCCCGCCATCGTCGTAAGTGCAGGACGCGACGCTCGTACGCCATGAGGGGATGGCTCCACCGTGACCGACACCGCAGGCAAGCCCGTCGGTCCCGGTGCCGGGGCGGGAGCCTCCGCCACCGGAGACGGGCTGATACGACGCCGGGGGCGGCGCCGGCTGCGGAACTGCGCGCTGGGGGCGGCCGTGGTCCTGGTCGTGGCCGCCGGCGCCGGCTGGGCCGCCTACGCCAAGCTCAGTGCCAACATCACCGCCGACGAGGCCGCCGCCGCCGAGCTCGCGCGCTACGAGCGGGAGCGGCCCACCGCGCTGGTGCGCGGCGCGCAGAACATCCTGCTGATCGGGTCCGACACCCGGGCCGGGGACGGCAACGGCAAGTACGGCAGGGACCTCGGCAGCGAGCGCTCGGACACGACGATCCTGCTGCACCTGGCCGCCGACCGGGGCAGCGCCACGGCCGTCTCGCTGCCGCGGGACCTGATGGTGGACGTCCCCTCCTGCCGGCAGGAGGACGGCACGCGCAGCGACCCGGTGTTCGCGATGTTCAACCACGCCTTCCAGGTCGGGGGTTCGGCGTGCACGATCCGGACCGTCGAGAAGCTCACGGACATCCGGATCGACCACCACATGGTCGTCGACTTCAGCGGCTTCAAGGAGATGGTGGACGCCGTCGACGGCGTCGAGGTGTGCCTGCGGGAACCCGTGGACGACAAGGCGGCGAAGCTGAAGCTGCCCGCGGGCAGGAGCACGCTGAACGGGGAGCAGGCGCTCGGATACGTGCGCGCCCGCAAGTCGCTCGGCAACGGCAGCGACACCGACCGGATGGAACGGCAGCAACGGTTCCTCGGGGCGCTCGTCAACAAGGTGCAGAGCAATGACGTCCTGCTGAACCCGGTGAAGCTGTATCCGCTGCTGGACGCGGCGACCTCCGCGCTGACCACCGATCCGGAACTGGCCAATCTGCGCGGTTTGTACCAGTTGGTGCGCGGTCTGCGTGACATCCCCACCGAACAGGTGCGGTTCCTGACGGTGCCGAGGGAGTCGTACGTCTACAACGCCAACCGTGACCAACTCGTGGAGCCGGAGGCCGAGAAGCTGTTCGCCCGGCTGCGGGCCGACCGGCCGGTGGCGGTGAGGCCCGAGAATTCACAGAATGTTCCTGGGGGGAACACACGGCCGGGCGGCCAGGACGGCCCCTCGCCCGCCCCCACCTTCCGCGGATACACCGCCGCCGAACACCCCTGCGAGTAACGCGCGCACCAAGTCGGCGAACTTCCGTTCAGTAAATGAGACGGATTGCCCGGTTGTAGGCACATCGAATTTGTCACCGGCGTCGCTCGACGCTGAACTGGGCGGATAGTGTGAGCGATCCGGTGCACCTGGCCGCGAGGTCCGTCCTGGGGGCGTGCACTGATTCACCGAGACCCGAGCGCCTTGTAGGGGGAAGGCGCCGCGTGGCCCCGACGGAGGATTCGGACAACCGTGGACGCGCAAGGCCGTGGGCGGGCGGACAACATCGATCCCGCAGACCAGTGGGTGCTCAATCCGAACACCGGCGAATACGAACTGCGACTGAGCCCTTCCGCAGCGCAGTCGCCGGTGCCGGGACCGCGCAGACCGTCCTCACCGGACGGGTCCGGCGCGGCGGGCGGCCGTGCCCGGCGGACGGCCGGGGAGACCCGGCAGACGCCAGGGAAGAGCCGGCAGGCAGCCGGAGAAGCCGGGCAGACGCCCGCGGAAGCCGGGCAGACGCCCCGGTCACGTGGCACCGACGTGCCGCCCCCGCGTTCGGCCCGGCGCCGGGGCGCTGAGCCGGAGGCGGCCCAGGGGCGGCGCGCGTCCCGGCGGCAGCCGGCGAAGAAGAAGTCGAGGACGAAGAAGGTGCTGCTGTGGACCGGCGGGTCCATGGCCTTCGTGCTGGTCGCCGTGTCGGCCGCCGGCTACCTCTACATCAAGCACCTCAACGACAACATCACGTCCGTGTCCGACGACGGCGCCAGCACCGGCGGCTTCAGCAAGGACGAGGCGATCAACATCCTGCTGATCGGCACGGACAAGCGCACCGGGGCGGGCAACGAGGGCTACGGCGACGCGGGCAGCGTCGGGCACGCCGACACCACGATCCTGCTGCACGTCTCCAAGGACCGGTCCAACGCCACCGCGCTGAGCATCCCGCGCGACCTGATCGTCGACGTCCCGGACTGCCCGACCCAGCAGGACGACGGCAGCGAGAAGGTCATCGCGGGCTCGCAGAGCGTCCGCTTCAACACGAGCCTGGGTCAGGACGGCCGTACGCCCAGCTGCACCATGCGCACGGTGACCGAGCTGACCGGGATCAAGCCGGACGACTTCATGGTCGCCGACTTCAACGCGGTCAAGACGCTGACCGAGGCGGTCGACGGCGTCGAGGTCTGCCTCGGCAAGGACATCGACGACCGGGACTCGCATCTGAAGCTGTCCAAGGGCACCCACAAGATCTCCGGTGAGCAGGCGCTGGCGTTCGTGCGCACCCGGCACTCCGTCGGCCTGGGCGGCGATCTGAGCCGGATCGGGCTCCAGCAGCAGTTCCTGGGCGCGCTGATGCGCAAGCTGAAGGGCAACGCCACGCTCACCAGCCCGACGAAGATGCTGAAGCTGGCGGAGGCCGGCACCAAGGCGCTGACCGTCGACGACAAGCTGGACAGCATCGGCAAGCTGAAGGACCTGGGGCTGGAGCTGGGCAAGCTCAACCCGAAGAACCTGACGTTCACGACGGTGCCGGTCAGGGACAACCCGGCCGACGGTGTCGTGCACAAGACGGTGATCGTCGACCCCGCTCTGGCGCCGCAGGTCTTCGAGGCCATCCAGAACGACGTCTCCTTCACCGACGTGAAGAAGAAGCAGAAGGCCGCCAAGGACGCCCAGGCCGCCCGGCTCAAGGGCACCCAGGCACCGGCCTCCGAGGTCCGGGTGCGCATCCTCAACGGCGGAGCGCCGGGCGGCAGCGCGCAGGCGGCGCTGAACTGGCTGCAGAACGACGAGGGCGTGACCAAGTCGGAGAACGCCGGCAACGCCCCGGCCGGACTGGCCAAGACCACGCTGGAGTACGCCCCCGACCAGGCGGCCCAGGCACGCCGGCTGGCCGCGATCCTGGGCCTGTCCGGGGCCGCGCTGAAGCCGGGGCAGAGCGTGACCAACGCGCAGGGGCTGCCCGAGATGACGCTGACCCTGGGCAAGGACTTCAAGGGTGCGGGGGTCTCCCTGAAGCCGCCGACGAAGGCGCCGAAGGTCAACAAGTCCACGGCCGACAAGGTTCAGTGCGCTTCGTAGGTAACCCAAGGGGCCCGTCGTGCGTCTAACCTGGCGCGGGACGGGCCCGCTTGTTTGTGCGAGGGCGGGGAGGGCAGGGGGTTTGGCGCAGAGCGAGGTGCGCGGGGAGGCTCCGGCGGTCGAGGACACGATGTCGCTCACACCGAAGACCTCGAACACGCCGGCGCATTCCGGCCGGCGCGCCGGCGGCCGGCGGGCGGGGGGCCCGAAGACCGACCGCAGACGGCGCAGACGGCGCGTGCTGCGCTGGTCGGCGACCGTACTGGCGGTGGTGATACTCGGCACCACGGGCGCCGGATACCTGTACTACCGCCATCTCAACGCCAACATCCAGAAGGGCGCGCGGGCCAACGGCGACGACTCCAAGGCCCGCAGGACGGCGCCGAACGCGGCCGGCCAGACCCCGCTGAACATCCTGCTGATCGGCTCCGACAGCCGGAACTCCGCGGAGAACCTGAAGCTGGGCGGCAACCGGAGCCACGCGGGCGATCCGCCGCTCGCGGACGTGCAGATGCTCATCCACCTCTCCGCGGACCGCAAGAGCGCCGCCATGGTCAGCATCCCGCGGGACACCCGGGTGGACATCCCCCAGTGCAAGGACCCCGACAGCGGCAAGGTCTATCCGCCGACGAACGACATCATCAACGTCACCCTGGCCCGCGGCGGCGCCGGCTGCACGCTGCTCACCTGGGAGAACCTCACCGGGGTCTACATCGACCACTGGATGACGATCGACTTCGCGGGCGTGGTGCGGATGGCGGACGCGATCGGAGGCGTCGACGTCTGCGTGAACCAGAACGTGTGGGACCACCCGACGCCGGACGTGCCCGGCGGGTCCGGCCTGAAGCTGACGAAGGGCACGCACAAGGTGCAGGGCGAGCAGGCGCTGCAGTGGCTGCGCACGCGGCACGCCTGGGGCGACGACCTGAAGCGGGCCCGCGCCCAGCACATGTACCTCAACTCGATGATCCGTACGCTGAAGAAGCAGAACGTGTTCACCGACACCGGCCGGCTGATGGACCTGGCCGACGCGGCCACCAAGTCGCTGAAGGTGTCGGAGGAGATCGGTACCGTCAAGAAGCTGTACGCCCTCGGCACGCAGATGAAGTCCGTGCCCTCGGACCGCATCACCTCGGTGACCATGCCCAACAAGCGCGACCCGCAGAACGGCAACCACGTCGTTCCCGACGAGGCCGGCGCCGACAAGATGTGGCAGATGCTCCGGGACGACGTGCCGTTCGACAAGAACGGCGGGAAGCCGGAGCCGGCGGGGAACACGGGCAAGGCCAAGCCGGCCGGGAAGCCCTCGGTCGACGCGGCCCGGCTCGGGGTGCTCGTGCAGAACGCCACCCGGTCCTCCACCGAGGCCGCGGTGCGGCAGCGGGCGTCGGCGATCGGCCAGGTGCTCGTGCAGAAGGGCTACTCCCGGGCACAGGCCGACGCCTCCGGGAGCCTGGCCGAGGACAAGACGCTCGTGCGCTATCCGAGCGCGGACCTGGAGGGTGACGCCCAGGCCGTGGCCAAGGCGCTGGGGATCCCGATGAGTTCCGTGCAGAAGTCCACCGACGTGTCCGGGGTCACGGTCGTGGTGGGCGCGGACTGGCGCACTGGCACGTCGTACCCGAAGCAGTCCAAGCCGAAGGCCGGCGACCTGCCCGACGGTTCCGACGCCGTCAACGGCTCGGACACCACGAAGTGCATGGACGTGTACAGCGTCTACCAGTGGTAGCCGGGTGAACGGCGACGAGGGGCCCCTCCCGCCGGGGAGGGGCCCCTCGTCCACAACTCAGACGGCGTCGAGGACCGCGGGCCGCCGGGAGGCGATGACCTTCCTCGCCAGCGACTTCGGGCTGGTCAAGAAGCCCCAGCCCCAGGACATGTGCATGGTGGCGAGGGCCACCGGGATCTGCAGCCGGGCCTTGAGGGGCAGCCCCTTGCCGGCCGGGACGGAGCCCGCGACGATCGCGGCCAGATAGCCGCCGGGGATCACCAGGCCCCACGGGGTCAGCACCGCGCCGACGACCAGACCCGCCGCTATCGCGCACACCGCCGTCGGCGGGGCCAGGTAGCGCAGGTTGATGGAGCCGGAGTGGTAGCGGGCGACGACGTGCCGCCAGCGGCCGTAGTCCTTGTACTGCTTGGCCAGCGCGCGCACGGACGGCCGCGGCCGGTACGACACCTTCAGCTCGGGCGAGAACCAGATCAGGCCGCCCGCCTCGCGGATGCGGAAGTTCAGCTCCCAGTCCTGGGCGCGGATGAACTCCTCGTTGTAGCCGCCCTGTCGCTCCAGCGCCTCGCGCCGGAAGACGCCGAGGTAGACGGTCTCGGCGGGGGCGGCCTGGCCACCGGTGTGGAAGGCGGCGTTGCCGACGCCGATCTTCGAGGTCATCGCGGCGGCGACGGCGTGCTCCCAGTCGTTCTCGCCCTCGGCGTGCATGATGCCGCCGACGTTCTGCGCGCCGGTCTCCTCCAGGAGGCGGACCGCGGTCGCGATGTAGTTCGGCGAGAGCATGCCGTGGCCGTCGACGCGGACCACGACCGGGTGCCGGGAGGCCTTGATCGCCGCGTTCAGCGCGGCAGGGGTGCGGCCGGTCGGATTGGGAACGGTGTGCACGCGCGGGTCGTCACGGACCAGCTCGGCGGCGATCTCGTCCGTGCGGTCCGTGGACGGACCGAGGGCGATCACGACCTCCATCTCGCCGGCGTACTCCTGCGCGAGGATCGCTTGGACGGCACCACGCAGATGCCGCTCCTCGTTGAGGACAGGCATGATCACGGACACAGCGGGGAGCCGCACGTCGGGCTTGGCGTTCATAGGGGCCTCACGTTACCGCGAACGGGGGACACGGGTGCGCGCCGCCGGGCCTGCGGCGCGGGCTGGAGATCGTATCGGCCTACTGTGCTCCCGGATCCCGCGTACGGCCTCGTCCGGAGGTGTGTCCCTTGCCCAGCCCGCCCCGGTCCCCGGCGCCGCCGCAGCGCCGACCGCAGCCATCCCGCCGTGTACCGGCCCCGCGCGAGCGGCCCGTGCGGTCCGTCCGGCCGCCCCGGCGGCCACGCTGGGCCATGCGTGCGGTCACCACGCTGTCGGTGGTGGTGCTCGCCTCCGCCGGGATCGGGCACGCGGTCGTCTCCAGCCTGGACGCGGGCATCACCCGGATCGACGCCTTCAAGGACATGAAGAACCGGCCCGAGGCCGGCCACGGCATGAACATCCTGCTGGTCGGCACCGACGGCCGGGACAAGATCAGCGAGCAGGACCGGCGCGCCTACCGGCTCGGCGGGGCGCCCTGTCACTGCACCGACACCATGATGATCGTGCACATCTCGGAGGACCGGGAGCGGGCCACCGTGGTGAGCCTGCCGCGCGACTCCTACGCCGAGATGCCCGCGCACGTCGACCAGAACTCGGGGCAGCGGCACGGCCCGCACCCGGTCAAGCTCAACGCGGCCTACGCCGAGGGCGGCCCCCAGCTGACCATCCGCACGGTCGAGAGCATGACGCACGTGAAGATCGACCACTATCTGGAGGTCGACTTCACCAGCTTCATGAAGACCGTGGACGTGCTCGGCGGGGTCAAGGTCTGCACGCCGACGCCGCTGAAGGACGGGTACACCGGGCTCGACCTCGCGGCCGGCACGCACACCCTGCTGGGCGGGCAGGCGCTGCAGTACGTACGCGCCCGGCACGTCGACGGGGCCAGCGACCTGGGCCGGATGAGGCGGCAGCAGCGGTTCCTGGCCGCGCTGATCGAGAAGGCGACCTCCTCGGGGGTGCTGCTGAACCCGATGCGGTTCCGGGACGTGACCCGGGCGGTGCTCGGTTCGGTCCGCGCCGACGCCGGGTTCGGCACCGACGAGCTGCTCGACCTCGGCCGCGCGATGCGGAGCTTCTCGCCGTCCTCCTCGGAGTTCACCACCGTGCCCGTCGGGCAGCTGAACTACCAGGTCAAGAACATCGGCTCGACCCTGAAGTGGGACCAGGCCAAGGCGGACCGGCTGTTCGGGGCGCTGCGTGACGACAAGCCGCTCACCGCGGACCGCCCGCGCCGGGGCCCGGCGCAGGGCCCGGTGCCGGTGGAGGTGGCCCCGGACACCATCCGGGTCCAGGTGGCGAACGGCTCCGGCACGGTCGGACTGGCCAAGCGGCTCGACGCGGCGCTCGCCGCGACCGGCTTCGCCACCACCCGCCGACCGGTGACCGCCCCCGCGCACGTGCCGCGCACCGTGATCTTCTACGACCCCCGCTGGGACCGTTCCGCCCGCTCCCTCGCGGCGGCCCTGCCGGGCAGCGAACTGCGCCCGGCGCCGGGGCAGGGACCGCTGCTGAAGGTGACGGCCGGCGCCGACTTCAGGGACGTCCGCAAGGTGCGCTTCGACGACCCGGGGCAGCCCGAGCAGAGCGTGGTGCGCGGCAGCGAGGTGGTGTGCTCCCGGGACACCTGACGCCGGCCCACGGCCGGCCGGCCTTGGTCGGTCCCTGTCGGTCCCTGTCGGTCCCTGTCGGTCCCTGTCGGTCTCTGTCAGTCCCCGTCGGTCCCTGTCAGTCCTCGAAGCCCTCGGCCGCCCGCCTCTCGCGCAGCTCGCGGATCGCCCGGCGGCGGGCCAGGCGGTGGGTGCGGCGGATCTGCGCCTCCTGGTGACGGCGGCGGTCGCGGTCGGTCTCCGGCATCACCGGCGGCACGCGGCGCGGCTTGCCGTCCGCGTCCACGGCCGCGAAGACCAGGTAGGCCGAGCCGACCTGGGTGGGCGGGGTCGACTCGTTCCAGCGCTCGGCAAGGACGCGCACGCCGACTTCCATGGAGGTCCGGCCGGTCCAGTTCACCTGTGCCTTCACATGGACCAGGTCGCCGACGCGGACCGGCTCCAGGAACGCCATCTCGTCCATGGACGCGGTGACGGCGGGACCGCCGGAGTGCCGGCCGGCCACCGCGCCCGCCGCGTCGTCCACCAGCTTCATGATCACGCCGCCGTGCACCGTCCCCAGCAGGTTGGTGTCACTGTGGGTCATGATGTGGCTGAGCGTGGTGCGCGAGGCGGACGTGGGCTTGCCCGGGATGTCCGGCTCCACTTCCGTGGCCTGGTCTGTCATGCCCTCCACCTTATGCCGACGGTCATTCGCGGAATTTGTGTCGTCTTCGCAACAGCGGCGCCCTGATTTTCCGACAGCCCTATGGAGTACACCTCGCCGCCCGGCACACTGGGGCGCATGAATGACTGGCCCGAGGGATGGTCCGACGACAACCGTGGCCCGCGCTACGGACGCGGCAGCGCCGGCGCACAGCCGGAGGGGGCCCGCGCGATGCGTCAGGTGCGGCGTGGCCCGGCGGTACCGCCCGGACCGCGCTCGGCGTACGGCAACACCGGCCCGGCGGCGCCGCCGTACGGGGCCGGCGTGCCGCAGCAGCCGTCGTACGTCGACGGCCGGGGACATGACGACGGCGCCGGCTACGGCGAGTACGACAGCGGCTACAACACCGGCCAGGTCTACGGCTCCCCCGGCGGCCGGGGACCGGACGACCCGGCGGGCACGCCCGGCCGCGCCCCGCGTCCCGCGCCCAACTGGCGGCGCCGGATCAAGTGGACGGCGATCACGCTGGCGGCCGTGGTCATCGTCACATCGGTCGCGACGTACTTCTGGGCCGACTCCAAGCTGCGCCGCGAGGTGGACCTGTCCAAGGTCATCGACAGACCGCAGTCGGGCGACGGCACGAACTACCTGATCGTCGGCTCGGACAGCCGCGAGGGCATGTCCAAGGCGGACGAGAAGAAGCTGCACACCGGCGGTGCCGAGGGCAAGCGCACGGACTCGATGATGATCCTGCACGTCGGCGGCAACGGCGACACGCTGATCTCGCTGCCGCGCGACTCGGACGTGGTGGTCCCCTCGTACAAGGGCTCGACGTCCGGGAAGGTCTACCCCGCGCAGGGCCGGCACGCGAAGCTGAACGCGACCTACGCCGAGGACGGGCCGACGCTGCTGGTGCGCACGGTCGAGGCCAACACCGGACTGCACATAGACCACTACGTGGAGATCGGCTTCCAGGGCTTCGCCAGCATCGTGGACGCGGTCGGCGGCGTCGACATCACCATCGACAAGGGCTTCAAGGACAAGTGGTCGGGCGCCGACTTCCAGGCCGGCAAGCAGACCCTGAACGGTCAGCAGGCCCTCGCGTTCGTCCGTACCCGGCACGCGTTCGCCGCGTCCGACCTGCAGCGCACCAAGAACCAGCAGAAGTTCCTGGCCGCGTTGGCCCATCAGGTGGCGACCCCGTCGACGATTCTCAACCCGTTCAAGTTCTACCCGACCATGGGTGCGGGCCTGGACTCCCTGATCGTCGACAAGGACATGTCCCTGTGGGACCTGGGCTCGATGTTCTGGGCGATGAAGGGGGTCAGCGGCGGTGACGGCACCTCGATGAACATGCCGATCTCCGGCTCCACCGGCGGCAACCTCGTCTGGGACAAGGCGAAGGTGAAGACGCTGGTGGACGAGCTCAACAACGACGAGAGGGTCACCGTCTCCGGCAACTAGCCGACCGCCGTACGCGGACCAGGGGCCCCCGCGCGGGTGCCCCTGGTCCTGTCGGCCGGGGCAGGCTCACATGCCGGCGCCCGCCATCGCCCGGCAGGTCTGCGCACAGCGGCGACACGCCTCCGCGCAGCGCATCATCTGCTGGTCGTCCGGCATGGACATACACGCCTCGGCGCACATGTCGCACACCTTGGCGCAGAGCATGCACATCTCGGCGGACATGGGCGAGCGGCGCATCATCATGTCGGCGCACATGCGGGTCATCTCGGTGCAGTCCAGCAGGGCGCGCATGATCTGCATCTGCTGCTGGCCGCCGCCCTTCTGCATGCAGGAGCTCATGGTCTCCTCGCACATGCTGTGGCAGCTCATGCAGGCCTCGATGCACTCCTGCATCTGCTGGGTGGGGGCGGGTGTCATCTGCGACTGGGTCATGGCTCCTCCTGGGAGGCGGGGGCCCGTGGCGGACCCCGTGTGCTTCCGTCCTACGTCCCGGCGCCCGGCCCCGCATGTGACCGACCGGTCGGGAGGTCCGCCACGACGGCAAAAAGGCGCCCCGTGGGGGGCGCCTTTCCCATGCGCTGCGAAACCGCGGCCCGTCAGGGCAGGTTGCGGGCCATCACGATCCGCTGGACCTGGTTCGTGCCCTCATAGATCTGCGTGCTTTACAGGTCATACGACCCTGACCTGCACGAAGACCCCTCCTAGAGAGGGCCTCCCCAGCATTTCCCCATGATCGTCAACAGTCTGTGCAGGCCCGAGGCGCGCTGGAGGCCCCGCCGCCAGTCGCGCGGTATACGAGCAGGCCCGACGCAAGTTACGCGGTTTCCCGTTCCGTCAACCGTGATCGCTTGACCGGTGCGCACAGCCCTCGGGAGCATCAACCCAGAGGCGGGGTACTGGCAGCGGCACGGGAGAGGGGAACCCAGACCATGAAGGTCACCAAGCTGGTCAGCACGTGCGACATCAAGGACTGCCCGACGATCTACGCCACGGATCGCGGCACCTTCCTGGTACAGGGCGAGACGCCGACCGACCACGGGCTTCAGATTCCCGCGCACGAAACCCTGGTCGAGATCCCGATGGAACTGATCCAGAAGGCCATCCGTGACAACCTCATCTAGGACCCTCGGCGACCTCTTCGAGGCATTCGAACGCGAGGCATTCCGGCTGGAGACCCTGGATGACTACAGCAAGTCCGGGAGCGTCGACGCCTATCAGGCATTCCTGGCCGGGGAGCCACAGCCTGACGACTACAACGCAGGCTGGATCGAAGAACTACGCTCGCACACCGAGAAGGGGAAGCGGGTATACCGGGTCCATATCCTGTCCCGCCCGCTCACGGACTATCTCAGGTTCGAACTCGGCTGGGGCTACCACAAGAATGTGAGCGGGGGTGAAGAGTTCTTCATCCTCGACATCACCGACAAACCCAACCCCCTGGAGAACGTTCCGGATTTCTGGTTCTTCGACTCCGAATCCGTGGCCGTGATGAACTACGACGGAAGCGGAAAGTACCTGGGATCGGAAGTGCTACCGCCGGAACGAACAGCGGAATTCACGCGGTACCGTGATGCGGCTCTCGCGCACGCGGAACCGTTCACCGAATGGTGGGCCAAGTACGGGACGTGAACAGAGCACAGCTTGGAGCCGCGCTGCGGGCGCTGCGAGTGGCATCCGGCAAGGAAGCCAAAGCGGTGGCCCGCAGCGCCCTCATGTCTCCGTCCAAGCTGTCCAAGATCGAGAATGCGAAGCTGGCACCCAGCGCCACGGACGTAGAGCGCATCCTGACCGCCATCGGTGTCTCGGACGAGGTCAAAGCGGAGTACGCGGAAGCCGCACGCGCGTCTGCGACGGAGGCGACGGCGTGGCGCTTGCTCAAGCGGATCGGGGTCCACAAGGGCCAGCAGGCCGCCAAGGCTTTGGAAGCCCAGATGTCTGTACTGCGGCTGTTTCAACCCGCGCTCGTTCCAGGCCTGCTCCAGACTCCCGAGTACATCAGGGCCATTCTGCAACGGCACAATCTGAGTGAAGACGCACTCACGCGAACGATCAATGGGCGACTCGAACGGCAAGCGGTTCTCTACGACAACGCAAAGTCGCTCCGGTTCATCATCACCGAACCTGTTCTGCGCTGGCGCATCGTGCGACCACAGATGATGGCTGCTCAGCTTGATCGCATCGTCTCCATTTCGCGGCTCTCCCACGTGGACATCCGGATAGTCCCTCTGCGAGTTCAGCAACATGACATCGCAAATCATGCCTTCGTCATCCGTGACGACCGCATGGTGACGGTTGAAACCGTCCATGCCGAAGTCGTCGTTACGGACCCGCGAGATGTGAGTCTCTACGTTGATAAGTTCGAAGGATTCGAGCGAGCCGCGCTGGCCGGCGACGAAATGCGGGATCTGATCGAAAGCATCCGCAACGACTTTTTGCGGGAACAGGAAACAGGCTAGAGGCGCAATCGTGGGCCGCCGAAGATGGGGGCCATGGTGAGCGACAGCAAGGCACATGGGACCGAAGCGGCTGATCATCTGGGCAGCAGTGAGGCCCGACAGTTCCTCTCCCGTCTCTCCGGAGCGTTCGGCGTCGGCGGCGTGCTCATGGTGCAGAAGAGCGACCTTGGCCCCGAAGGCGCGGACCTGGCGCCGAGTTCGGCTTTGCACTGGCCTCGGTGTGAGTGCGGGAGCCCGAAGTGTCCTGACTACAAGCCCCCGCCGAATAGCCCGTCAGCGGGACTGAGCGGCAGAGTCGCCACAGCCAACGCGCGGAGCAGTAGGGGTGGGCTGTGAGCGTCAGAGCGGCGATGCGGTACGTCATGCACCGGATCACCGAGCATCCCGACACGGACGTGACGTTCGAGGCCGAGTGTCTGCACTGCAAGTGGAAGGCGACACCTTCCACCGACTCGGCGTCCGTCGATGTGGAGTGCATGAGCCACACGGGCCGCTCCGGTCACGCCGGTTTCCGACGTATCAGGACCTCGTTCGCCATGGTTGTTCGCGCCGAGTAAAACCCCGCCGCAGTTGTGAGGACCTGGACTCCCGCCCGGTAGGGCGGCGGCGGTCAGTCATGGCCACGATTAGTTGAGCAGGAAGGTGCAGTGATGAAGAACGGAACCGACCTGTACGCGCTCGACATCAGCGGGACCTCGTTCGTCCAGGCGTGCAGCGGCCCCTGTACCGAGGGGTTCGTGACCCTGGCCCGCACCGGTAAGGACGCTAGGGCTGCGTGATCTCAAGCGGCTGAACGCGCAGCCGCTTGCAATTCACGAGCGGAAGCAGGACCAGAAGACCGCCACTGCGTAGGCTCTCGCTGGAGCTGGCCAGCTCGCGCTTCAGGAGATCGAGCGTCGTCAGGCCAAGTCCGCTGCTGCGGCTCCTGCCGAGCCCATCGCGCTGGCCAGGGCGTCGGCGTAGTTACTTGACGTCCGGTTCATGATGATCTGTCCACTGGTCGGGGGCGACTCGACGGTAGCCCCGCGGCGATCCTGCCCCTACCTTCCGCTGTGCGCTCACCGAGCGGTGATCCAAGCGGTGATCGCCGACCCGGCACAGGTGATCAGGGCCGTCAACAACCGCACGGGGACGCGCTGCACGGTCATCCGGAAACCGCCAACACGGATGTCCAGGACCGGGGCATTCTGCTCGGGCTCCATTCGCTGACCCTCCATCAAGTCGCTTGTAGAGCTGGATTTCCCTACAGACCTCTACTATCCCCACGTAGGCCTCAGAGAGTGCACTCGGGGTCGCCAGCGAGGCCTAGAAATGGCACCGAGTGCCACTACCCCTCGCTCCCTTGCCCTCTTTGCGGTGATTCTGGAATTGCCGCGTGGCCTTTATGGCGGTTTTCGCTGCTCATTCGCCCGTCAAAGCGAGAAGATCATCCGCAGGAAGTTCTACTTGGATGGCCTCATGCCCGGGACTTCGGCGTACTCGAATGACGCCCGGTTCGCGATCATCCGGGGCCGAGGAGTGCGAGGGGGCGACGAGGGTCGCAGGCGTTGCGGCGGAGGCTTGCTGCGATGCTCTTCACTCCGGTGGTGCCGGAGCTGGCATATCGTCATGAACTTGGCGTCACGCGACTACGGCGAAGTCCTGCCGCGCTGGCTCCCGCTGTCCAGCCGTCTTTCACGGGCCTGACAGCCCAACGGCCTTGTGGGCCAAGGGCACTTACGCCTTCATGCTCCCATGGCCTCCCTGGCGTCGCTACGCTGGCAATGTGTCTGAACACGAGGTAGCTGATCCGCGGATCGCCTGGAGTTGGCACATTAGCCAGGCCAACAACTGCGCTGCGTCGAACGAGGATGAAGGCCGCTCAGCCCCGCCTGATGGCGTACCTCGGGCGCCCCTACCTCGACGGCCACGGCCCCACGGGCAACCGACGTCCAACTCCCCGTCCGACAGCCCCCAAGGGCTCAGGAGGTCCGAGTCAGGCCCTCAGGTCTTCAGAGCGCCGAGCGATGTTCGGGGTCGGTTGGCCAATCTTCGGCGGGGCGTTAGTCCTACTGGCACTGCTCAGCAAAGGGCCATCGAAAGCGCCACCCAGGCACTTCAACGTCAGGCCGAGCCTGAACTGTTCAATGAGATCCTCGCGAGCGGCGCAGTAGCGGCCTCTGTGACCGCCGCCGCCACCGTCGCCAAGGCAAAGATCGACGCCACCACTCAGCGGCGCAGGGACGCCCTGGACGCGGAGACCCAACGGTTCAAGATCGAGTCCGATGAGCGCGTGGCGAAGTTTCAGGCCACGAAGGAGGCTCAGAGTGCTCGGTTCCGAGCGCAGCAGCCCACTGACTGAGGTAGAGGGGTCCACCTCGGGCTGCGATAAGGAAATAAATCGCCCCCGGCTTCGGCCGGGGGCTCTTCTTTGTTTAGGTACTACTTCGCCTCAGCCATTCGGGAGTCATGTCCGGCCATCCTTCCGCTTTAGCCTTTGCAACCTTCTCGGCGTAGCACGCGCGATACCAATCCACGCCTAGGTCGTAGGGATAATTCCCGGGCGTTTCACGGAGGAACCACGATCGGCGTTTCGGGTCTGCTATCTCGGCTGCAACCGTGTCGAGGTCATCGAGCAGCCCCAGCACTCCTTCATGTACAGACAGATACATGTCCCGAAGACTCTTACCGCCGAAGTCTGACTTCTGGGCTGTGCCGTTCCCACTCCACCGGTGGCGCAGGTCCCATCCGATGTACAGCTCAGCCGGAGTCTTGTCGCCCTTCTGCCGGTTGCAACGGTGGCAGGCCGGCGCGAGGTTCGACATGTCGTCGGCTCCCCCGTCAGAGAACGGTATGACGTGATCCATGGTCTCTGAGGCCCCGCCGCAGTACACACAGCAACCGTCGTTGGCCTCAAGGACGCACAACCACACCCAAACACGGTGTTGTCGACGTCTCCGACTCTTGAGGAACACCAGTTTCAGTCCTTGCCGACGTTGCGAGCGTCGCCGTCGATGGTGATGTTGTTTGAGCAGCCGTCCGGATCTTCCGGGTGGTTCTTCGCGCACCACTTGTCGATCTGGTCGTCACACTCGACCATCTTGTTCGCGTCCGCGTTACTTACGCCGGACACGCCAGCCCACCGCTTCGCACAGGCCGGCGGCCCGTCGTTGTGGTTGACCTGCGAGCTGATCCAGCCGCCTGAGGCGCCGATGATGCAGGCGACGAGAAGCACCTTCGGCCAGCCGTAGCGGTGAACGATGGTTCTGAGCGGGCGCTGGCCCTGTGCCGTTTGCATATAGATGTACCCCCCCCCCCACATGGTTCGTGTGATCGGTGATCATAAGTGGTTGATTCGTGAACGAGAAGAGGGGCTCCAGTGAAGGAGGGGCGAGGAGATGAGACTCCTGGCCCGTGACTATGGACAGCGCTGAAAGAACGAAGCCCCCGGAAAGTAGTCCGGGGGCTGATTGATTTGCTACAGCAGTGCGCGGAACGGGTTCTCTCCGAGCGGTTCGGGCCGCTCGGTCACGGAAACCGGCGGGCGAACCGACCGCTTCGGTTCCGGCGCAGGCTCCGGGGCCCGTTTCGGTTCCGGACGATAGGCGTCCAGGCGGACGACAGTTGCGCGGTTCTGTTCACACTCCGCGCTGGCCGGCTGCGGCTCAGCGTGACGGGAAGTGTCCCGGTTCCTGTTGCTGGCCGTGCTGGCCGGCTGCGCCGCAGAGTCACCGGAACTGTCACCGCGGAGTGAGAAAACGGTGGTCGGTCGGCCCGTCTTGCCCGACCGCTCCACGGCCACGACGATTCCGGGAAGTGCCTTGACCTCAGCGGCCGTTGCCCCGACGAACGGAAGAACCTGAGAGGACATGGCCCGCCCGCCGTGCATCTCGATTCGGGCCCGGACCTTGTCCGCGAGGCTGAGCGGCTGTCGCTTCACCTTCGGAGAGGTAGCCCCCTTGGTGATGCGTACGGCGTCCTGCACCGACCGCCGAACCAGAGTGAACGCGGCAGACAGCATCTCTCCCGTAATCGTCTCGGAGCACTCAGAAGCGGCGAGACAGGCCGCAACCCTCAGCGTCTGTTCTGCCGTCCGTTCGATGAATACGGCCTGCCCTTCCGGCAGTGCCTCACCAAGGATGCGCGCATAGCGCCGTACGATCCGCCACAAGGGCCGGGCGTCCTCCCCGAGGGTGACCACACGGGGCCGGGCAGTGGCCCAGCCGTAGGCGTCGGACAGCTCCCACCCGTCCACCTTCGGCAGGGTCACCCGATCGTCATCGAGCATCGGCACGGAGCCGAGCAGGAACGGCAGGATGCGGTTGTACGAGCCTCCGGCCGCTTCCGACTCGCCCACGTACTTGGTCCAGTCGGACGGGGTGATGTGCGCGTGCAGGACCATGGCGGGATCGCGGACTTCCTGGGCCTCATCCTTGGTGGTGTTGCGGAGAGTTACACCGTCCCAGGCAGCGCGGAGCTTGGTGGTGAAGGACGGGTCACGCTTGACCCGCTTCAGTACCTCGGTCCATTCCTCCTCGATCACGACCGTCCGCACATCCCGACCGTGTTCGGTCTCGGCCGTGGCTTCCTGCTGGTCCCACAAATGGTTGACCATGCTGGCCCCGGAAGTGATCCCGGACGTGGTGTGCGTGGCCAGGAAGCGGCCCAGGGAAGCGTCCAGCACGTGATGCGCGGCCCGCAGCGCGGTTCCCTTCCCCCTGCCCGTACCGGCCACGAGGGCGGACCACAGCAGCACGGGACGGGCGTTGCCACGGGATGACACCTTGACCGTGCCGCCGATAGCGGCCGACCACATCGACAGGGCGGCCACGTACACCCCCAGCGCATCCGTTTCCAGGAAGGGGGCGATCTTGCGAACCGCGCGACCGATCGGACCGTACAAAACAGGGGCGCTCATGCTGCCTGCGCTTTCTGGGAGTTGGTTTGGTTGTGGGCGCGGACGGGTCGCCACCGGCCCCCGTCCTTGATGACTGCCTGGGGGTGCTTCTTGCTCTTGGGGCTGAGCGGTAGCACGTCGCCCCCGTCGGCCGGGATCACCACGGCCTTGCACTGTGCTTCCCTGGTCTGCCCGACCTGGGCCGACCGCTTCACAGCGGCCAGGGTGAACGGGTCATCGCTGACGATTCCCATCCGGCGCCTGCCGTTCGGGGTCGTCCAGATCACCCAGCTACCGGGCGCGTAGTCGCTCTTGCTCGGTTTGCTTCCCGCTCCGTATCCGGTGGCGTTCTTCCACACACTCAGATCAGTGGGCCGGGGATGACGGCCGCAGTCAGCGGCCGTCACTGTGGGCGCGGCACTCAGGCCGCTGCCGCTTTTCCCTCCGACGCGTCCCGGTGCGTCAGTTCGTAGGCGTGCCGTACATGCATCGGGATGCGTCCCTTGGTGGGGATGGAGTAGCCGTTCTCTCGCGCCCACTCTCGTACGGCACGGTTCCGCTCACGTTCACTCATTCCGGAGCGGTCAATCTTGGCGGGCTGCGGAAGCGGATCACCGCCGACCAGTTCTCCGGCCCGGATCGCGTCACGGAAGCGGCCCGGCTTGCGTACGTCCATCACGGGGACGGAGCGCCCTGCCGCATCGCGCAGTTTGGTGCCGTTCCGGTCGCCGCCCTCCCCAAGGATCAGCAGAACCGTACTGCCATCGGCCCGGCCCACCACCTCATAGCCAAGGTTGCGCACTGCTTCCCGCGCGTCTTCCCAGTCGTACCCGGGAACCTCACCAGCGATCATCACGGATCGAAACGACGCAGGGTCGGACTCAGCCACGGGTGCCGCTTCCTGCTCCGGCTCCGGCTCCGGCTCCGGCTCCGAGACAGGCTCAACAACCGGCACAGGCTCAGGTTCATTCGGTGTGATCTGGTTCTCAGACGGAGCGCCCAACGCATCGCAGAGGTAACGACCGAATGTGACGTCATGCTCCAAGCACAGGTGCCACGTGTCCTTGCCCAGCGTCAGAGATGACGCGGCCTCTACCTCAGAACCGTCACGCGCAATGTGCGCATCGCAAAAGGTGTACTCGACCGGGACAAGAACCGTTTTGCGCATGGCGAATAGCCCCCAGGAATAGATGCGACTGGATAGAAGTAGTCAGGTCCGCTGGAATCAGTCCATCAGCGCGACCACCGCTCCGCATTTCGTTCCCTGCGAAGCAATGTATCCACCATATCAAATGCGGGCGCGAATTTCGAGAATATCGAATAACGCTCCGATAACTTGAATTCCTAGTGACGAGGAAAATCGGAGAGTAATGGAAGGTGCATCGCCGCAGGTCAGAGGCATGTTTGACTATTGGTCAGAGGTGGGGGTAATACCTCAATTCGATAAGCGCGGACCCGCCGGGGGCGCTAGCCATCCATCGTGTGTCAGCCAATCAATTTTCGGGGTCGGTGAGGCCGGCGGGGAAGGCGGCCATCCCGTTCACCCATTCACGCCATCCGGGCACTCGAAGCACTTTCCCGGATCGTGCCTGCGACCGTCACGCCACGGCTCCTCTTCATCACACGCAAGCCAGGCAATATGCAGGCAGTGCAGATCCCAGCAAACATTGCACTGAATGCGCGTTTCCCCTATGGGGCCGTTCTCAAATGTGCTGATGTCTGGGTACTCCACACCCACTACATGTGACGCGCTGATATCCCTTGCGCCGACGGCCTGGGCAGCCTTGCGGCGGGCCACCTTCTTACTCATCGCCCATCACCCACCCGAGCGTACGCATTCCCTCCGGAGTGAGCCCCAGAGCCTTTACAAGGTGCCGGTATTCCATGTGCTGAGTGTTCGAGGCCATACCAGCGAGAATCGCGGACCAGTAGACGACCACAGCGGCCACGACACCGGCCGTGGAATCGTCCCACTGTGACGCTTGCGGCGTCTCCCACAGCTCAACCCAGTAGGCCCGCTCGTGATCCGACCAGTCACGGCCTGCCGGAAGCTCCGGTACTGGCAAATTGTGCTCCAGTGGGAGAACAGTGAGCTTCTGCGATTCGCGATAACGGCTGTTTGGTGAATGGGGCTGACGAGCCTTAGGCATGCTTCCTCCGAAAAACGGGCAGTCACGGCCGGCCGAGCCGTGCGTGATCAATGGATGGTGAAAAGGAACGGGCCCCCGCCACCTATCAGCGGGAGCCCGAACCAATCCAGAATCAGGAACAGGGAACGACTGTTATGTGACCGCGCACTGTTAAGCGGCATCTTCCTCAGGCGGTGCGACGAAGTCTCCGAACTCAGCCCGGTTGCCTCGGTACTGGTCGATCAGGCCCAGGTCCTTGGCGCTGTCGAAAGTGAGTCGGCCGTCCGAAGTGGTCCGCCAGGCGTTCACCTCTTCGCCCAGGGCGCCAGAGAATCCGCGCCACTTGGGCCAGGCCAGCTCTCCCCCGGTTGTAGCCCACAGGAAACGGCTGACGCTGCCTGCCAACTGGGCGCGTGCCGCTTCTGCCTTGGCGATTGCGGCCCGGTACTGCTTCAGTGCACGCTCAGACTGCTCGAACCCCTGGCGGGCCAGCTCCGGCAGCTCCTTCACGATGGCCTGAGTCACTGCGGATTCGGCCTGTTCCACGGCAAGGGCCAGTGCAGGCTCTACCCGCTCGTACTCCTTCACTCTGGAACGGACCTCGGCCAGAGCCTCGTCACGATCAGGAAGCGGTCGGCCCTCGGATACTGCCTGCATCTCCTGCTTCCTGAGTTCCCTATCCGCCTTGCGCAACGCGGGAACGTAGTACTCACGCGACGTACGGCCGTGGCTGTCATCGATGTACTGACGAGCGCAGTCCGCATTCTCCATTCTGTACTTGCGATGACGTTCCTCCAGATCGTCACGCTTGCGAATCAATTCCAGAGTCTCGTCAGAGAGCTGAAATGCCGACAGATCAAATCCTCGGTGAATGATGGGCATGGGTCTCCTCATATTTCAGTTACGGCCGAACATCAGGTCATCAAAATGGCCCGAGCGTCGGGCCTGGGAAATCTGCTCCGGCGACATGCGGGCGAGATCGTCCCGCGTGTACTGCGCGGGCCTGGCCTCCTGCATCGCCTTCAGGATTTCGGCTCGGATCATTGCGCGCATCGGGTCATCGTTCATCGTTGTTCTCCTTGGCTATGCGATGAATCTCGGCAAGCTGAATCGCTCGGGCGGAGTTCTCATCCCCTCCGGCCTGTTCGACCAGGGAAGCGATCGGAATCCGGAGGTGATGAGCAATGACCACGAACGTAGTCAGGCTCGGCTTACGCTCACCACGCTCCCACTGGTAGACAGCCTGGGTGCTGCACCCGATTTGATCGGCTAGCTCCTTGACGGTGATTCCCAAACTGAGACGTCGAGATTTTCCCTTCTCAGGGTCATACATGGTTCCTCCAAGCATTCGAGTGAGTAACAAGAAGAGCAAAAGACAGGGCCACTGGGTGGCTGAGAGGTGAAGAAATCCGGTGATGCCACAGAGGCGACTATCACTCCACTTGACCTAAAATCCTCTGACTGAGAATCCGAGTGAAGAGGGCCGCTTGGGGGGCGGCCCTACACCTCACAAGAGGACAACGTAAGAGAAGACACTGCCCCCCCTTACCCCCCACTGTGAACGAGATCAGCAGAGAGCAAGAGGAGGAGTGTTTCTCTACGTTGTCATCTCACAGGGAGGTTTCCGCAGAGCCCCGTAACGACTTGGGAACTGCCCGGCCGTGTAGGCCGTGCCAGAGGCACACCGCCGAGTGTGCATGGCCCCAGAGGATCGCTCCTCCACTGTTCTGAATAAATGCGACACAGGCGGGGGACGCCCTGAAGCGGCTACCGCTGTCACCTTCCGGTGGTGTTGATCCGGCCCCACAGCTCTCGGTAGCCGGACAGGTCTTGCTCCTCCAGGCCGTCAAAGTCGTACACGAGGTTCCTGTGCTGCCCCACTCGGATTCCCGCATACCGCGAACGCCGCGTGCGGGCCTTGGCTGCCTTCTGGTGAGCCTGGCAGTACCTTCGGGGCCGTCCACGCTTTTGTACCGTCTGCGAGGCATACAGAGGCTCACAGCATCCGGTCCATTGACAGAACTCGGGGGGAGAGTTGCGACGCTCCACCGTGAAACCGGAGCCGTATTGCGCGCTGGCTTCCTCCGCTTGGGCAAGAAGGGAGACCAGTTCGCCGTAATGGTCGGGTTGCTCCGCACCGGGCCGCTCCCGCATGAGGGATTCCAGGTCTCGACGGTTCAACTCTGGGTCGAAGCCCGGAAGTGCCGCCACGATGGGAACCCAACTCAAAGGAACCATCCCGGTATGCGCCGCCGCTATTCGATCAAATTCCCCTTCTTCCCGCTCCGGCCAGAAGCCCGGCCACTCTTCGGATGCCTGTTCCCCAGCCGCCTCTAGAAGTGCATCCGCACGCCGTTCCAAATCGGCCTGTCCCCATTCGCCCATCGGCGGGATCGTCTTCGTCACGCAGTCCTCTCGGCAAACAAAAAGCCCCCGAATTACCTCGGGGGCGTTCGCGTATTGCAGTTCTTCAATTCTGGTCGTCCAGCCATTTTTCCAAGTCGGCCGGTCGGCAGCGAAGGGACTGACCCACCTTGCGGAACGGGATCTGTTCGGCCTTCCAGTTCCCGTACACCCAGGAACGGGGCTTGCTCAGGTAGTTGGCCACGTCGTCAACGGTCATCAGTCTCGGGTACGCCATTCATCCTCCAAGAAACAAGAAAGCCCCCGAAGACCCTCGGGGGCTCAATGCGTATTAAGTGCTAGGTGGTTCAGCCGTTTTGGCTACCTGCTTCAGCCATTTCCTCAAGTATGGCTTTGGCCTTGTCCGTCAACTCTCCACCCGCCTTACCGGCAACTGTGGTCAGGAAGCCGTCCCTTCTCGCCCGCTTCAGGTGATCCTTCACCGTCTCAGGTCGGCGGCCGATGAGCCGGGCCAGCCATGGAATGGGCGCAGGAGCCCCAAAATCCGCCATGGCGGTGTACGTGGCTACAAGCAAGGTCAAGTACCGCTCTGAGACGCCTTCGCCCTCCAGGGAGAGCCCCGCCGCCTCTCCCATCTCGTTCAGCTTCCCTGCCACCTCCTCCAACGTCCGCTGGGCTTCGGGAGCCTGCTTGGCCAGCTCCAGGGCTGCGGCTACATCGAGCCTGCGCAGGACAGTGGTCGAGATACCCCGTGCCACCTCACGAGCAGGGGCACCTTCGGCCGGCTCGATGGTGATCCGCTGTGGCCCCCCGTTGACCGGCCCCACGGGCCACCACATGCGGACCACCCAGGCGCCCTGCTGCTGAGTGATCTCAAACCCGCTGTCATCCGCTTCCATATCACTCAAGTTAACACACCCAGGGGGTTCCACCCTGTGTTGACAACCCAGGGTGGTCGACGTGCAAACTTGGAAACGCCGGGGAGTGACCGGCGCGACGGCGGGGTGGGCCCGTACGTCGGCAGCAGCAGGAGGGGGCCGCTTCAGTGGCAAGGGCATGGGTCGCGCGGTCAAAGGACGGCCCGAAGAAGTGGACGACGTTCTGGTACGACCCGGACGGCAAGCAGCGACAGAAGACGTTCGAGACCAAGAAGCGGGCTGACGACCAGCGCAAGCGCAAGGAACAGGAACTCGACGCCGGGACCTACCTGGACGACCGCTTGGGCAAGCAGCCCGTGACGGCCGTGTGGGAGCAGTGGACCAATCAAAGGAAGCTGGAGAACAGCACCAAGAAGCAGTACCGGTCCATCCTCAACACGACCATTGAGCCGTTCTTCAAGGCCCGTTCCATCGTGTCCCTGAAGGTCGCAGACGTTGAGCAGTGGCTCTTGTGGATGGAGCAGGACCGGAAGCTCTCCGCCCGCACACGCCGTCAGCGATTCTCGTTCTTCTCCGGGATGATGGACTGGGCTGTCGTTAACGAGATCATCGGCCGGAACCCGTGCAAGAAGGTCAAGGGCGCCGGAAGCCGCGCCAAGGAGATCCGGGAGCAGAAGAGCACCGCAAGGCGGCTCACGACGCGGGAAGTTCTGGCGATGCTGGATGCCGCTCCTCCGCGATACCGCGCGATGCTGTGGCTCATGGCCGGGTGCGGCCTGCGGCTGGGTGAGGCCATGGCGGTGTCCCGCGATCAGATCGACTTCAAGGCCGAGACGCTTCGCGTCGACTTCCAGATTGCGGAGGACGGAGACACCGAGTCAGGGAAGAACAGCGCGATCCAGCGTCGGCACATCAAGGCTCGTGACGAAGGCGAGCCAGGGCGTTCCGTCCCCCTCCCGCCGAACGTCGCCTTCGAGCTTCGGCGGCACATCAAGAACCACGGCGTATGGGGGCCGGAGCGGCTTCTCTTCCCCAACGTGACGCGGACCGGCTACCTCTACGCGTCGTACTTCTACCCGAAGGTCTGGATGGAGGCTCTGGGCAAGGGACAGGTGAAGTACTGCAAGGCCCACTCACTCCGGCACTACTACGGGTCGCGGCTGCTGTACGCCGGAGTCCCCGAGAACGATGTGGCCGACTGGATGGGCCACAGCAGTACGGACGTGCTGAGGGAGCACTACCACTACATCTTCGAAGGGGCCGAGCAGCGCGGTCGGGCCGCCATCGCGACGATGTTGACGCCCGGCGCCGACGACCCGACGGAGGCATCGGAGGTCGCCTGATCCGCGTACGACAACAGCCCCCGGCGTCGCGCCGGGGGCTGTGTTGTTTGTGCAGGTCAGTGGCTGTTTTCAGTCCAGCGTCGGCCCAGGATTCCCCCAGCATGACGCCCAGGAACGGCCCTGATCGGGCCGCAACGGACAGAAAGCCGAGGGCGTCCCTCCGGACCTTCGAAACAGCTTCTGACCTGCAAAAACCCTGCTAAGGCAGGTTCCTCGCCATCACGATCCGCTGAACTTGGTTCGTTCCTTCATAAATCTGGGTGATCTTGGCGTCGCGCATCATGCGCTCCACCGGGTAGTCGCGGGTGTAGCCGTAGCCGCCGAGGAGCTGGACGGCGTCGGTGGTGACCTCCATCGCGGTGTCCGAGGCGAAGCACTTGGCGGCGGCACCGAGGTAGGTGAGGTCGGCGTCGCCGCGCTCGGAGGCCGCGGCGGCCTGGTAGGTGAGCGCGCGGGCCGCCGAGATCTTCATGGACATGTCGGCGAGCATGAACTGGACGCCCTGGAAGTCGGCGATCGGCTTGCCGAACTGCTTGCGCTCCTGGACGTAACCCTTGGCGTAGTCGAAGGCGCCCTGGGCGACACCGAGCGCCTGGGCGGCGATCGTGATGCGGGTGTGGTCGAGGGTCTTCATGGCCGTCAGGAAGCCGGTGCCCTCCTCGCCGATCATGCGGTCGGCGGGGATGCGGACGTTGTCGAAGTAGACCTCGCGGGTCGGGGAGCCCTTGATGCCGAGCTTCTTCTCCGGGGCGCCGAAGGACACGCCCGGGTCGGACTTCTCGACGACGAAGGCGGAGATGCCCTTGGAGCGCTTGGACGGGTCGGTGACGGCCATGACCGTGTAGTACTCGGAGACGCCGGCGTTGGTGATCCAGCGCTTGACGCCGTTGAGGATCCAGTGGTCGCCGTCGCGGACGGCCCTGGTCTTCATGCCGGCCGCGTCGGAGCCCGCGTCCGGCTCGGAGAGGCAGTACGAGAACATCGCGTCGCCCTTGGCCAGCGGCCCCAGGTACTTCTTCTTCAGCTCCTCGGAGCCGGAGAGGATCACCGGGAGCGAGCCCAGCTTGTTCACCGCGGGGATCAGGGAGGAGGAGACGCAGGCGCGGGCCACCTCCTCGATCACGATGACCGTGGCGAGCGCGTCGGCGCCGGCGCCGCCGTACTCCTCGGGGACGTGCACGGCGTGCATGTCGTTGGCCACCAGGGCGTCGAGGGCCTCCTGCGGGAAGCGGGCCTCCTCGTCCACCGCCGCGGCGTACGGCGCGATCTTCGCCTCGACCAGGGAACGGACGGCGTCCCGGAGCATGTCGTGCTCCTCGGACGGGCGGTACAGGTCGAAGTCAGCCGATCCGGCCACGGTCTCTCACGCTCCAAAGACGCAGTGATACTGACGCTAATTACCGTTAAGTAACTCGAATTTTAGAGGGCCGCCCGCGGGACGCCTACGTGAGCTACACGACAGCGGGGAAATTGCCCGGTGGGCGGCCCGACTATGCTCGGCTCCGCACTGCCGACGTACCCGAGCTGGAGCGCACCCATGAGCCTGAGGATCACCGTGATCGGCACCGGCTACCTAGGCGCCACGCACGCCGCGGCCATGGCCGAGCTGGGCTTCGAGGTGCTGGGTCTGGACGTCGTCCCCGAGAAGATCGCCATGCTGGAGCGCGGCGAGACCCCGATGTACGAGCCGGGCCTGGAGGAGCTGCTGCGCAGGCACGTGGCCGGGATCGAGGGGGCCACCGGGCGGCTGCGGTTCACCACCGACTGGGCCGAGGTCGGCGCCTTCGGCGATGTGCACTTCGTGTGCGTGAACACCCCGCAGAAGCACGGCGAGTACGCCTGTGACATGTCGTACGTCGACTCCGCGATCGCCTCGCTCGCCCCGCATCTGCGCGGCCCGGCGCTGGTCGTCGGCAAGTCGACCGTGCCGGTGGGTTCCGCCGACCGGCTGGCCGCCTACCTCGCCGAGCACGCGCCGGCGGGCGGCGACGCCGAGCTGGCGTGGAACCCGGAGTTCCTGCGTGAGGGCTTCGCGGTCCAGGACACCCTGCACCCGGACCGGATCGTGGTCGGTGTGCGCAGCGAGCGCGCCGAGAAACTGCTGCGCGAGGTGTACGCGACGCCCACGCAGGAGGGTGCGCCGTTCGTCGTCACCGACTTCCCCACGGCCGAGCTGGTGAAGACGGCCGCGAACTCCTTCCTCGCGACCAAGATCTCCTTCATCAACGCGATGGCGGAGGTGTGCGAGGCCGCCGGCGGTGACGTCGCGAAGCTCGCTGAGGCCATCGGGCACGACGACCGGATCGGGAAGAAGTTCCTGCGCGCCGGGATCGGCTTCGGCGGCGGCTGCCTGCCCAAGGACATCCGGGCGTTCATGGCCCGGGCGGGTGAGCTGGGCGCGGACCAGGCGCTGACGTTCCTGCGCGAGATCGACTCCATCAACATGCGCCGGCGGGGCCAGATGGTCGAGATGACCCGGGAGGCGCTGGGCGGCGGATCGTTCCTCGGCAAGCGGGTGGCGGTGCTCGGCGCCACCTTCAAGCCGGACTCGGACGACGTCCGTGACTCCCCCGCGCTGAACGTGGCGGGCCAGATCCACCTCCAGGGCGGCCAGGTGACGGTGTACGACCCGAAGGGCATGGAGAACGCCCGCCGGGTCTTCCCGACCCTGGGCTACGCCGACTCCGCGCGGGCGGCCGTACGGGGCGCCGACGTGGTGCTGCACCTGACCGAGTGGCGGGAGTTCCGCGAGCTGGATCCGGCGGCGCTGGGCGAGGTGGCGGCGGCCCGGCTGCTGCTGGACGGGCGCAACACCCTGGACCCGGAGCTGTGGCGCCGGGCCGGCTGGACGTACCGCGCGATGGGCCGCCCGACGGCCTGACGGCACGGAACGGGTGACGCCGGTTCGGCCGAGGCTCAGTCGGCCGAACCGGCGTCTGTCCGCATTCTGCACCAAGCCGCCGTACCTCACGGCCCCTTCGCCCGGTACCGGCGCATCTTGGCACGGGCGCCGCACACCTGCATCGAGCACCAGCGCCCGCGGCCGGCGGGGCTGCGGTCGTAGTACGCCCAGTGGCAGGTGTCGGCCTCGCACGCCTTGAGCCTGGTCCAGGTGCCGGCGACGAGTGCCTCGGCGACCGCGGCGGCGACCCGGGAGAGCAGGGGGCCGGTGTCGGCGGCGGCGAGGCGGGCCGAGCCGTCGTGGTCGTCGACGGCGACGTACAGCGGGGCCCGCGCCAGCAGGGTGCCCAGCGGGGTGACCGCGCGGTGCGGCGGGTGGCCGGCGTGGGCGAGCAGCGCGGCCCGCAGCGCCTCGCGCAGTTCGCGGGCCCCGGCGAGCCCCGCCCGCGTGATCCCGAGGTGACCGCGGCCCTCCGGCGTGTCCAGCGAGTCGGTGCCCGTCTCGATGTCCAGCGTGTTCACCAGTGCCTCGACCAGGGCCAGGCCACCGGGAGCGGCCGATCTCTCGCTCATGCTTGCGACGTTACCCCTTGTGCGGGAGTATGCGGTAACCGTTACCGGTTACCCGTCTCTGTGGGTAACACCAGGAGGTAGTCATGGCTCTCGCCACACTCGACGTCGTGGTGCTGGACTGTCCCGACCCCCGTGCGCTGGCCGGCTTCTACGCCGCTGTGCTGGGCGGCACGGTGGAGCAGGACCCCGAGGACGGCGACTGGGTGGACCTGAAGGTGCCCGGCGGGGCGGCGCTCGCCTTCCAGCGGGCGCCCGGGTTCGTGCCGCCCGAGTGGCCCGCGGCCGACCAGTCCCAGCAGTTCCATCTGGACCTGGCCGTGGAGGATCTGGACACGGCCGAGAAAGGGGTGCTGGAACTGGGCGCGCGGGCACTGGACACCGCCGACCGGTCCCGGACCTTCCGTGTCTACGCCGACCCTGCGGGGCACCCGTTCTGTCTGTGCGCCTGCTGAAGGCGGATCAGGAACAACCGGAGAGAACCGGGGAGAACCGGGGAGAACTAGGAGGACATCATGGCGTCCGTGGCACGTTTACGTTCCATCGTGCTCGACTGTCCCGACCCGCGCGCGCTGGCCGCCTTCTACGCGGCGGTGGCCGGAGGCACCCCGCAGGCCGAGGACGACGACTGGGTCGTCCTGCGGGTCCCGGACGGCCCGCGGCTGGCCTTCCAGCGGGCCGAGGGGCACACCCCGCCGGAGTGGCCGCGCGCCGACCGCAACGGCCAGCAGTTCCATCTCGACTTCGACGCGGGCCCGACCTGGGCGGACGTCGACGCGGCGCACGAGCGGGTGCTGGCGCTCGGCGCCCGCCCGCTGGACCTGGAGGACCGCGAGAAGAAGGACTTCCAGGTGTACGCAGACCCGGCCGGGCATCCCTTCTGCCTGTGCCGGATCGAGGAGCCGTGACCGCGGCCTGAGCGGGCGGCCGTGGCCGCGTCCTAGAGGGTGTCCAGGTCGCCGATCCGTACCGTCGACGCGTCCCGGCGGTGCTGGGCGGCGCGGGCCGTGAAGTCCGCGCTGCGCAGCACCCGCTGGACGTTCCCCCAGGTCAGCAGGGACAGCTCGGTCTCGGACCAGCCGCGCCGCAGCAGTTCGGCGATCAGGTGGGGGTAGCGGGAGGCGTCGGCGAGGTCGCGGGGGTGGACGACCCCGGAGTCGTAGGTGCCGGACAGGCCGACGCACTCGGGGCCGGCCACGTCGCGGACGTGGTCGAGATGGTCGGCGACGTCCGGGACGGTAGGGCCGGTCTGCTCGGCGGTCAGCGGCACCATGCACAGGCCTTTCGCCCTGCCGAGGGCGACGAGCAGTTCGTCGGGCAGGTTGGCCGGGTGCGGGCGCAGGGCGCGGGCGGCCGAGCGGGTGCACAGGACCGGGGTCTTGGACAGGGCGACGGTCCGCTCGACGGTGGCCGGGGAGGCACCGGTGACATCGGCGAGCACGCCGAGCCGGTTCATCTCCCGCACGACCTCCTCCCCGAACCGGGTGAGTCCCGACGCGCCGGCCCAGGCGGTGCCCGCGAGGGTGAGCACCCGCAGTCCGAGGTCCCGCAGGACGCGCAGGATGCCGAGGGAGTCCTCCAGCGCGGCGCCGGGCGCGGGACCCAGCACCACGGCGACCCGGCCGCGGTTGCGGGCGTCGATGATCTGCCCGGCGGTGCGCACCAGCCGCAGCCCCTCCGGGTGGGCCTCGATGACCGTGCGCACCAGGTCGAGCTGTTCCAGGGCCGCCGCCACCGCGCACCCGCCGCCCGGCCCCTCGGGCAGGTGCAGCGACCAGAACAGGGCGCCGACATGCCCCTCGCGCAGCCGGGGCATGCCCGTGTCGACGGCGGCCTCGCCCAGCTCCAGGTCGTACCAGGGCAGATGGCGCAGGGCCCAGGGCAGGCCGCTGTAGCCGTCGGCGACCGGGTGTTCGGCGAGCAGGGTGCGCGCCCGCGCCAGCAGGTCGGCGTCCGGCTGTTCCGCAGGCGTGTATCCCCGGCCGAGCGACGCCGGTACGGGGGGAGGGGCGTCCGGCAGGATGTCGTCCTCGCCGACCTCGGTCGTGGTGGGGATGTCGTCCTGCAGGTCGGCCATGTCGGGCTCCGTACGTCTCGTGGGCTACGTCGGTCGTGAGCTACGGCGTGCTGTGGCTGGCGTACCGACACGGTCGCACGGAGCGCGGTGAACCTTCCTGGTGAGTGGGGCGTTCGGGGGTACACCGCAGGGGCGGCCGGGCGGGCCGGCCGCCCCTGCCGCGGCGCCTCAGTCCTTCGCGCCGTCCAGCGACTCGATGGTGGCGAGGGAGGGTCCGCGCGTGGCCGTCAGATCCCGGGCGACGTCCTCCGCCGCGCCCAGGACGCGCACCGCGTTCTGCCAGGTCAGCTTGGCCAGGTCGGCCTCTGACCAGCCGCGCCCGAGCAGCTCGGCGAGCAGGTTGGGGTAGCCGGAGACGTCGTTCAGGCCGTCCGGGGTGAAGGCGGTGCCGTCGTAGTCGCCGCCTATGCCGAGGTGGTCGATGCCGGCCACCTCGCGCATGTGGTCCAGGTGGTCGGCCACCGTGGACACCGTGGCGACCGGGCGCGGGGCGCGCTCCTCGAAGGCGCGGTGGATCCGCATGGCCTCGGGGCTGGTGTCCAGGTGGTGCAGGCCGTGGGCGCGCATGTTCTCGTCGGCCGCGGCCGTCCACTCCGCGGCCGCCTGGAGCACGAACTTCGGTACGAAGGTCACCATCGCCACGCCGCCGTTGGCGGGCAGCCGCTCCAGGACGTCGTCGGGGATGTTGCGGGGGTGGTCGCACACGGCCCGGGCGGAGGAGTGCGAGAAGATCACCGGGGCGGCGGCGGCGTCCAGGGCGTCCCGCATCGTCGTCGCCGCGACGTGCGAGAGGTCGACGAGCATGCCGAGGCGGTTCATCTCCCGCACGACCTCGCGGCCGAAGGCGGTCAGGCCGCCCGCCGCCGGCTCGTCGGTCGCGGAGTCGGCCCAGTCGACGTTGGAGTTGTGGGTGAGCGTCATGTAGCGGACGCCGAGGGCGTGCAGGCCGCGCAGGGTGCCCAGCGAGTTGGCGATGGAGTGGCCGCCCTCGGCTCCCATCAGGGAGGCGATACGGCCGTCCCGGCGCGCCGCCTCCATGTCCGCGGCCGTCAGCGCGGGCGCCAGCTGTGCCGGGTAGCGGGCCAGCAGCTGCCGGACGCAGTCGATCTGCTCCAGCGTGGCCGCGACCGGCTCCGGCTGCTCGCTCGGCACGTACACCGACCAGTACTGGGCGCCGACCCCGCCCTCGCGCAGCCGCGGCAGGTCGGTGTGCAGGTGCTCGTGCTGGTCACCGGCGATGTCCAGGGCGTCCAGGTCGTAGCCGGTCTGCTTGCGCAGTGCCCAGGGCAGGTCGTTGTGCCCGTCGACCACGGGGAACTCGCGCAGCAGCGCACGGGCGGTGTCCAGCGGGGCCGACGAGTTCACCGGCGTCACTTCCCGAAGCCGAAGCCGCCGGCGCCCTCGACCTTGCTGCGCAGCCGCTTGCCCTTCTCGGTGGCCTGGTCGTTGAGGTCCTGCTGGAAGTCACGCATCCGGTGCAGCAGGTCCTCGTCGTGCGCGGCGAGCATCCGGGCCGCGAGCAGCCCGGCGTTGCGGGCACCGGCGACGGAGACCGTGGCGACCGGGACACCGGCCGGCATCTGCACGATCGACAGCAGGGAGTCCATGCCGTCGAGGTACTTCAGCGGCACGGGCACGCCGATGACCGGCAGCGGGGTGACGGAGGCGAGCATGCCGGGCAGGTGGGCGGCACCGCCCGCACCCGCGATGATCGCCTTCAGCCCGCGGTCGGCCGCCTGCTCACCGTAGGTGATCATCTCGCGGGGCATGCGGTGCGCCGAGACGACGTCGACCTCGTAGGCGATCTCGAACTCGTCGAGGGCCTTGGCGGCGGCCTCCATGACGGGCCAGTCGGAGTCCGACCCCATGACAATGCCTACGACCGGGCTCATTCGGTGATCGTCCCTCTCAGGTAGCCGGCTGCGTGACGGGCGCGTTCCAGCACATCGTCCAGGTCGTCGCCGTAAGTGTTGACGTGTCCGACCTTGCGGCCGGGCTTCACGTCCTTGCCGTACATGTGGATCTTGAGCTTGGGGTCGCGGGCCATGCAGTGCAAGTACGCGGAGTACATGTCCGGGTAGTCGCCGCCCAGGACGTTGACCATCACCGTCCACGGGGCGCGCGGGCGCGGATCGCCCAGCGGCAGGTCCAGGACCGCGCGGACGTGGTTGGCGAACTGCGAGGTGATCGCGCCGTCCTGGGTCCAGTGCCCGGAGTTGTGCGGGCGCATCGCCAGCTCGTTGACGAGGACGCGGCCGTCGCGGGTCTGGAACAGCTCGACGGCGAGGTGTCCGACGACGCCCAGTTCCTTCGCGATGGTCAGGGCCATCTGCTCGGCGTGCAGGGCGAGGTCCTCGTCCAGGTCGGGCGCGGGGGCTATCACGGTGTCGCACACGCCGTTGACCTGCTGCGACTCGACCACCGGGTAGGCGACGGCCTGGCCGTGCGGGGAGCGTACGACGTTGGCGGCCAGCTCGCGGACGTAGTCGACCTTCTCCTCGGCCAGCACCGGGACACCGGCCCGGAACGGGTCGGCGGCCTCCTCGGCGCTCTCCACGACCCACACGCCCTTGCCGTCGTAGCCGCCGCGGACGGTCTTCAGGACGACCGGGAAGCCGTCCCCCTCCCCCGCGAACCGGACCACGTCCTCCGGATCCGCCACGATCCGGTGCCGGGGGCACGGGATGCCGATCGCGTCGAGCCTGGCGCGCATCACCCCCTTGTCCTGGGCGTGCACCAGCGCGTCGGGTCCCGGGCGCACGGGGATGCCGTCCGCCTCCAGGGCCCGGAGGTGCTCGGTGGGTACGTGTTCGTGATCGAAGGTGATCACATCGCAACCCCGCGCGAACGCACGCAGCGTGTCCAGGTCGCGGTAGTCGCCGATGACGACATCGCTCACGACCTGCGCCGCGGAATCCTGAGGGGTGTCACTGAGAAGCTTGAACCTGATGCCCAACGGGATGCCCGCTTCGTGCGTCATACGCGCGAGCTGCCCCCCGCCGACCATGCCGACTACCGGGAACGTCACACCCCTAGCGTATCGGCCGTACCGGGGTGGCCGGATCGCGTCCCTCTCACGCGCTCTTACCCGGCACTTTCCCCCCTCTTTCCGACCTGTTTCCCAGCTGTGGCACGGTCCACGGGCACGGGCCGGGCCGCCCGGCTAGCATGGCAGGGTTGTCGAAATCTACCGACGGGAGCTGCACAGCCATGGAACCTCGTTCCTCGGGGCTGCAACGGCTCGTACGCGAGATGGCCAAGTTCGGGGCTGTCGGCGGCGCCGGCGTCCTGGTCAACCTCGCCGTCTTCAACCTGGTCCGGCACGTCTCCGACCTGCCGGTCGTGCGTGCCAGCATCATCGCGACGGTCGTGGCCATCGTCTTCAACTACGTCGGCTTCCGGTACTGGACCTACCGGGACCGCGACAAGAGCGGCCGCACCAAGGAACTCACGCTGTTCCTGCTGTTCAGCGCGGTCGGCCTGGTGATCGAGAACGGCCTGCTCTACCTGGCGACCTACGGCTTCGGCTGGGACAGCCCGCTGCAGAGCAACGTCTTCAAGTTCGTCGGCATCGGTGTCGCGACCCTGTTCCGGTTCTGGTCGTACCGCAGCTGGGTGTTCCGGACGCTGCCGGCCCGGGAGACCGTGGCGAGCGCGGAATCGATTCTCGACCGGGAGTCGTCGCAGCAGCAGCCCGCGCCGCGGCAGCGCGTTCCGTAACTTCCTCGACAGCGGACGGTTCTCGCCGGCCGACGGTCCCGCGCTAGCGGACCGTCGGCCGGTCCTCGTCCGTCTTGCGTGCCGGGGGCGTGCGGGAGAGGAACAGGCCGAAGACCGGGGGCTGCGCCTGGAGCAGCTCCAGCCGGCCGCCGTCGGCCTCCGCGAGGTCCCGGGCGACGGCCAGGCCGATGCCCGTGGAGTTACGGCCGCTGATCGTGCGCTCGAAGATCCGGGCGCCGAGGTCGGCCGGCACGCCCGGCCCCTCGTCGGTGACCTCGATCACGGCCTGGTTCCCGGTGACCCGGGTGCGCAGGGCGACGGTGCCGCCACCGTGCATGAGCGAGTTCTCGATCAGCGCGGCCAGCACCTGGGCGACCGCGCCCGGCGTGCCCACCGCGGTCAGATGCCGCTTGCCGGAGCTGACGACGGCCCGGCCGGCACTGCGGTAGGCGGGCCGCCACTCGGCGAGCTGCTGCTGGATCACCTCGTCCAGCTCGAAGGAGACCGCGGAGCCGGTACGCGGGTCGCGCGAGTTGGTCAGCAGCCGCTCCACCACGTCGGTCAGCCGTTCCACCTGTGTCAGCGCGATGGTGGCCTCGTCCTTCACGGTGTCCGGGTCGTCGGTGAGGGTGATCTCCTCCAGACGCATGGACAGCGCGGTCAGCGGCGTACGGAGCTGGTGGGAGGCGTCGGCCGCGAGGCGCCGCTCGGCCGTCAGCATGCGCCCGATCCGCTCGGCGGAGGAGTCCAGCACATCGGCGACCCGGTCCAGCTCGGGGACGCCGTACCGCTTGTGCCGCGGACGCGGGTCGCCGGAGCCGAGGCGCTCGGCGGTCTCGGCGAGGTCGGTCAGCGGGGAGGCGAGCCGGTTGGCCTGCCGCACGGCGAGCAGCACCGCCGCCACCACCGCGAGCAGCGCGACCAGCGCGATGATCAGCAGGGTCCGGCCGACCTCCCGGGTCACGGCGGAGCGGGGCTCCTGCACGGTGACCGTCTCGCCCTCCTCGCCGTGCTGCGTGGAGTGGATGGTGTCGCCCTCGGGCCTGCTGCCGATCTCGATGGGCGCCTTGCCGGGCATCCGGATGACCGCGTACTGGTCCTTGCTGACCGGGTTGCGCAGCACGTCCGCGTTGACGTTCTCCGCGGCGAGGATCCGGCTGTCCACGATGCTGGCCAGCCGGACCGCCTCCGACTCCACCCGCTCCTGGGCACTGTTGCTGATCGTCCGCGTCTCCACGATCACCAGGGAGATCCCGAAGACGGCGATCACCACGAGGACGACGGCGAGGGTGGACTGGATGAGACGTCGGCGCATGCTCCGCTACCTGTGGCCTGTGGTGATCGCTGGGCCCGGGCTCAGCTCTTCTCGAAACGGAAGCCCACGCCCCGCACCGTCGCGATGTACCTCGGGTTCGCCGCGTCGTCGCCGAGCTTCTTGCGCAGCCAGGAGATGTGCATGTCGAGCGTCTTGGTCGACGACCACCAGGTGGTGTCCCAGACCTCGCGCATCAGCTGGTCCCGGGTGACCACGCGGCCGGCGTCCCGCACCAGCACCCGCAGCAGGTCGAACTCCTTGGCGGTGAGCTGGAGTTCCTCGTCGCCCATCCAGGCGCGGTGCGACTCGACGTCGATCCGCACCCCGTGCGTGGCCGGCGGCTGCTGCGGCTCGGCGGCACCGCGCCGGAGCAGCGCCCGTACCCGGGCGAGCAGTTCGGCGAGCCGGAAGGGCTTGGTGACGTAGTCGTCGGCGCCCGCGTCCAGGCCGACGACGGTGTCCACCTCGTCGGCCCGTGCGGTCAGGATGAGGATCGGCACGGTGTGGCCGTCGGCGCGCAGCCGGCGGGCGACCTCCAGGCCGTCCATGCCGGGCAGGCCCAGGTCCAGCACGACCAGATCGACGCCGCCCTGCATTCCGGCGTCGAGCGCGGCGGGTCCGTCCTCGCGCACCTCGACCTCGTAACCTTCCCGGCGCAGGGCGCGGGCCAGCGGCTCCGAGATGGACGCGTCGTCCTCGGCGAGCAGTACACGGGTCATGAGGTGATGGTAGACCGCCCGCGTGCGGTGCCGGGGCGTGATCCGTTCCAGGGATTCTTACCTTCGCGCTCCACTGGTACGAACCATTGACCTGGGGATGCGATCGTAGAAGGGGCCTTCGAACCCGCGCCCGCGGTTCCCGCGACACCTGTGATCCGCGTCTCAAGACCTTCCATATCCGGCAGTGTCCTGCCGTATGGTGACCTGAACGCCTGTAGTACACACCGGGGACCTTTGGCGGGCAGTAGACGCTGAAGGTCTCTTTTGTGTACGGGCTGACCAAGATCAGCCTTGAAAGGAATGACCTCTGGCCGGGCTCCGGACGCGACGCAGCGTCGTGGGGCGTGGATCCCGGTGGTCGCGTCCGCCGCTCCGCGATCCGGAACGGGCTCCCCCTGGGCGTGGGGGTGGACGACCGACCTGCCGGTGCCGGCCGCACCCCCACCGGGCGCGCAACGCTCCAGCCGCGCGTCCCGACCAGCAAGGAACGACCATGGCGTCCAGCCTGACGAAGGACTCGGTCCGACCGGGCACCCCCGGTTCCGAGAAGACCTTCTTCGGCCACCCCCGCGGACTGGCCACCCTCTTCATGACCGAGATGTGGGAGCGTTTCTCCTACTACGGCATGAGGGCTCTGCTCCCGCTGTATCTGGTGGCCCCGGGTGGCCTGCACCTGAGTGCGGGCACGGCGAGCGCGATCTACGCGGTGTACCTGTCGCTCGTGTACCTGCTCACCCTGCCCGGCGGCTGGTTCGCCGACCGTGTACTCGGCCCCCGCAAGACGGTCGCCGTCTCCGGCATCGTCATCATGCTCGGCCACCTGTGCCTCGCGGTGCCCGCCGCCGCGAGCTTCTACGTCGGCCTCGTCCTCGTCGCCATAGGTTCGGGTCTGCTGAAGGCCAACATCTCGACGATGGTCGGCCACCTCTACGACGGCCCGGAGGACCCGCGCCGCGACGGTGGCTTCACCCTCTTCTACATCGGCATCAACCTCGGTGCGTTCGTCGCGCCGCTGGTCATCGGCACCGTCGGTGAGAACGTCAACTGGCACCTGGGCTTCGCGCTGGCCGCGCTCGGCATGGCGCTGGGTCTGGTCCAGTACCTGCTGGGCGGGCGCCACCTGAACGCCAGGAGCGGCGAGGTCCCGACCCCGCTGTCGGCCGAGGAGAAGGCCGCCACGCTGCGCAAGGGCCTGATCTGGCTGGCCGTCGCCGCGGTCTTCTACGGCGTCGTCGGCGGCACCGGCCACTTCACGCTGAACTGGGCGCTGATCCCGCTCACGCTCATCGGTCTGATCGTGCCGATCCTGGTCATCGCCCGCATCCACCGGGACAAGGACCTGGACACCGCCGAGCGTTCGAAGGTGTCGGCGTACATCTGGTTCTTCGTCGCCGCCGCCGTCTTCTGGATGATCTACGACCAGGGCGGTTCGACCCTGTCGCTGTTCGCCGAGAAGAGCGCCGAGAACTCGGTCCTCGGCTGGGACTTCCCGGTCTCCTGGTACCAGTCGGTCAACCCGGTCATGATCATGGCCCTGGCGCCCGTCTTCGCCTGGCTGTGGCTGTGGCTGAACCGGCGCGGCAAGGAGCCGAGCACGATCGTGAAGTTCTCCTCCGGCCTGGTGCTGGTCGGCGCGTCCTTCTTCGTCTTCCTCGCCCCGCTGTCGATCGCCGAGGGCGGTCACAAGGCCGCAGCGATGTGGCTGGTCGCGATCTACTTCGTGCAGACGGTCGGTGAGCTGACGCTGTCGCCGGTGGGTCTGTCCGTGACGACGAAGATGGCGCCGAAGAAGTACGCCTCCCAGATGATGGGCGTCTGGTTCCTCGCGGTGACCGCGGGTGACTCCGTCACCGCCCTGCTGTCGAACCCGGCCATCGGCGGCGTCAACCTCGACAAGATGGGCTTCGTGGCCCTGGAGGCCGGGCTCGCCGTGGTCGCCGGTGTCGCGGTGTGGATGTACCGCAACAAGGTCAAGAAGCTGATGGGCAACGTCAACTAGTCGTTCGGACGTGCCCGGCGGAGGGCCGCCGCACCCAGACGGGTGCGGCGGCCCTCCTGGCGTCTTCCGGGGCGGCGCGGGGCGCCGGTCACCGCGTCCTGCGCCGTGGCATGCAGGTGAACACCGCCGCACCCAGCAGGATCGCCGTGCCCGCCACCAGGCCCAGGGCCTTCAGCGCGCCGTGGTCGCCGGCGCCGGTCTCGGCGAGCCCGCCGTCGCCGCCGCCGCTGCCGCTCGCACCGGAGGTGCCGCCGGACGACGACGAGCCGCCGGAGGTCGAGGTGCCGCCCGCGGCGCCGCCGGGCTGCCCGGTGGTGTCCAGGGTGAGCGAGACCGCCGTCTTCACCGGCGTGCACGTGGTGGTCGTACCGAGCGCCTTGACCGTCAGCACGCCCGGGGACAGCGTCGAGGAACCGCTCGCGCCGGGCTTGTAGACGCCGGTGAGGTCGGGGATCTCGATCGGGTCGCCCGCTTTGACGGGGCTCGCGTTGGCCGGCCCCTCCACGTGCACCGTGCCCTTGTCGGCGCCGCCCAGCACCACCTCCATGGACGGCTTCACCGAGTCCTTCGGGATCTGCGCGGGGCTGTCCATCACCGACTTCTTGAACTGCACGGTCAGGGCGTAACTCCCGCCGTTCCTCCTGGCGTTGATCTGCACCGGCGAGGTCGCGGCCTTGTCGCCGATCGGCGTCTTGCAGGCGTACGGGACCTGCACCTCCTTGCCGGTGAAGTCGGTCTGTCCGGTGCCGCCGGTCGCCGTCGGGGAGGCGGTGTGCGTCGGGGTGGCGGTGTGCGTCGGGGTGGGCGTCGTCGTCCCGGTGGGCGTCGCGGTGGGCGTGCCGCCGCCGGCCGCCGTCACCTGGATCGTCGCCGCCTTCTGCACGGTCTCCTTGGGCGCGCACTTGGTGTCGGTCGACATCGCGTTGACGGTGTACGCGTCCGGAGTCAGCGTCACCTCGCCCGCCGCGGTCAGTTTCAGCGCGCCCTTCATGTCCGAGAGCACCATGGCGCCGCCCTTGGGGATCGCGGGGTTCTCCCGGGGTCCTCGCATCGCGACGTCGGCGGTCTGCGCACCGGCGGCCTTCAGCACACCGGACGGCTGCACGGAGTTCGCGGGCAGGTCGATGATGTCCGGGTTCCTGGACGCCGCCTGGACGAACTTCCACCCGATGTCCACCGTGTCACCCACCTTCGCCGTCGCCGGCGCGGTGATCTCGACCTTCGTGGTGCCGTCGACGGGGTCGATGCCCGCGGGCGGCACGCAGTGGGTGGCGTACGACACCTCGGCCGCCTGCGCGGGGGCCACCGCGGGGCCCAGCAGGACCCCCGCCGCGCAGAGCACCAGCAGGGCGCCCGTCCTCCCGGCCGTCGGGCCTCTCCTTCGCATGCTCACGTGGGTCCCTTCGTGGTGGGAGTCGTAGGACTCGTCGGGCTGTCGTCGTGCGGTGCGGAGGACCGGCCGGCCGGGCCGCCCGGAGCGGAGTCCGGGGTGAACCACGGCAGGGTCGGAGTCGTGTCGGCCGGAGCGGCCGCGGGGGCCGGTGGGCCGCCGGTACGGGAGCGTGGGAGGGGCGGACGCGGGCGCACCGCGGGCCGGGGCAGGCGCCGCCGGTGGCCGGCGCCGCCCGGACGGCGCGGCCGGACCCGGTCCACCACGGCCATGCCGACGCGGAACAGCGCGGCGGGGACGACCAGGCAGAGCAGGATCCAGAACAGGGTCACGCCCCACGGCCGGCCCACCGCCCACGGCTGCACGGCGAGCACCCGGCCGGCGTACCGCAGCGTCACGGTGTAGTCGCCGTGTGCCCCGGCCGACAGCTCGACCGGCAGTTCGATCTGCGCCTTCTCCCCCGGCTGCAGGGTGCCGTGCCACTGCCGCTCGTCCCACTCGGGGGCGAAGACGCCGTGCGCGGTGCCGACCCGGAACACCGGGTTCTCGATCGCGCCCGCGCCGGTGTTGCCGACGGTGAGGACCAGGGTGCGGCTCGGCGGCGCCCCGAACCAGGTCAGCAGGCCGCCCGAGCCGGTCAGCCGGGTGTCGGAGAGCACCGCCAGCCGGCCCGCGGAGCGCTCGGCGGGCAACGGGCTCACGGGATGCCCGGCGACCTCCAGGACGGTGTCCGCCTCGGCCCCGGCGCCGGTGACGGTGGCCACGTGGACGACGCAGGGGCAGGGTACGGGCGGTTCGGCGACCGGCAGTTTCCGGCTGAAGCGGCCGTAGGCGTCGGTGGTCACGGCCCTGCCGTCGCCGTTGGCGCAGGAGTTGGTGCCGCCGATGACGCCTCGGGCCGGGGTGGCCCGCCCGCACACCAGCATCATCAGCAGCGCGCCGGGCCGCCAGCCGGTGCCGCTGACGGTGACCGAACCGCCGGTACCGGCCTGGGACACCGACAGCTTCACCGCCGGTCCGACCGCCGCCCCGGCCTGGCCGGCCGGGCCTGTGAGGGCCAGCAGCAGCGCGGCGAGGGCCGGCAGCACGATCCGCCTCACGACACCGTTCCCGTCGGCTCGGCCGCGGCCGGGCGGGGTACGGACCGCGCGCGGTCGCCGCGCCGCCGCAGGAGTACGGCCGTACCGGCGGCCACCGCCGCCGAGCAGCCGGCCACCGCGCCCCACGGCACGCACGCGGTCGACGCGTCCGCGGTGTCGCGTGCCCCGCCCGCCGTGACCGTCAGCCGGATCCGCACCTCGTCCAGCACCGGCCGGTCGGACCACGGCTCGCTGAGCGTGCGGCGGGCACCCGGCGGCAACCGGACGGGCAGGGGACGCGGGGCCCGGTCCAGGACCCGGCCGAAGACACCGTCGGCACGCACCGCGACCCTCGGCACGAGGGGGGTCGTACCGCGGTTGACCAGCTCGTACGTGATCCGGTCGGCGTGTACGGCGAGGTGCTCGACGGTCAGCGCGGCAAGCGCGGGGCCGCCGACACGCAAACGGACCGGCACGGTCGCGGTACGGCCGCGCTCGTCCCGCGCGACGATCGCGCCGGTGCGGTCGCCGGGCCCGGCGTCCCGCGGCACGGTCACCGTGAAGGGCACCTCGGCGCGGGTCCGGGCAGGGATCCGCAGGCCGCTGCGGGCGAACACCGCCGGGACACCGGCGCCGCGCAGCCGGACCGCGACGGGGGTGCGCCCGGGGTTGGTCACGGCCACCGTGTCCCGCAGGACCGTGCCCGCCACGCCCTCGGCGTAGAACGCGGGCCGCCCGCCCCCCAGAGGCGCGAGCGACCACCCGCCGGGCCGCGCGACGGCCCGCGGCGCGGCGGCGAGCAGCGCGACCGCCAGGAGCGAAACGGCGAGAACGGCGACGAGCACGCGCGGGGGCGTACGTGGGGGGCATACGGGGCGCTGGGTCGTGCGCGGGGTGCTCGGGGTGCGCGGGGTGCGCGGCTGAGTGCGTAATGGGCGCGGCAGCGTGCGCGGGGTGGGCGATGGGCGCGGGGGCATGTGCGCGGTGCGCGGTGGGCGCGGGGGCATGCGCGAAGGGCGCGGCAGCGTGCGCGGGCTACGCGGGGGCGGGCCGAGGACGCCTGCGGCGGGCGGCGCGGCACCGGTCAGCAGGGTGGCGAACGGCAGGAGCAGAGCGGCGAACGCGGACGGCCGGCGGAGGGGCCGGGTGGTGCGCCAGGGGGTCGGCAGCGTGCGCGAGGGACGCGAAGGCGCGCGCAGGGGCCGGGCGGTGCGCGAGGGGGTCGGCAGCGTGTGTGGGGAGCGCGAAGGCTCGCGCAGGGTCCGCGCGGTGCGCGAGGGGCTCGGCAGCGTGCGTGGGGGACGCGGGGACGGGCCGAGGACGCTTGCGGCGGGCTGCATGGGCGGCTCCAGCGGTGGTGGCCGGGCGGTTCAGCGGGCGGCGCCGGGGCGGCGGGTGCGGTCCGGCCGGGGCGGCGGCTCGGTCCCGGGTCCGGTCGGGGCCGGTCAGCGGTGGGCGGTCTGGTTCCGCCGGGTCAGCCACAGGGCCGCCGCCGCGCCGGCCAGGAGGACCGTGCCGCCGAGCGTGCCGAGGGCGACCGCCGAGTCCTCGGGGCCGGTCTGCGGCAGCTGCCTGCCTCCGGAGGAGGAGCCACCCGAGGCGGACGAGGAGGATCCGCCGGAGGAGGCACCGCCGGGTGCCGTCACGTCCAGGGTCAGGGACGCCTTGGGGCTGTTGGTCGGTGTGCAGGTCGTGGTCGTACCGAGCGCCCTGATGGTGAGCGTGCCCGCCGTGAAGGTGACCTTGCCGCTCTTCTTCGGTGTGTAGGTGCCGCTCAAGTCGCTGATTTTGATGGGGGTGTTGGCGGGGATGGCGGCGGCGTTGGCGGGGCCGCTGACCGCGAGCGTGCCGCTGTCGGCGCCGCCCAGCCCGATGGTCGCGCTCGGGCTCATCGCCCCCTTGCCCAGCTCGACCGGGCTGGAGGAGACGCCCTTCTGCCAGGACATGGTGATCCGGTAGCCGCTGCCGCTCTTGACGCCCCTGATGTCGATGGGCGAGAGGGCGCTCTTGACTCCGATCGGCGTCTGGCAGCGGTAGTTGACGTCGACGACGTCGGCGTGGGCCGCCGGGGCGGCCAGCAGCACCGCGGAGCCGGCCAGGGCCGCGGCGGACGCGAGCGCGAAGGTTCGTTTCGGGTACGACACGGTCGGTCCACCCCGTTCATTCCTGACGACGTATCAGATTCGGCGTCAAGGTACGCCCGGAGCCGTGAGGAAGGAAGACGCGTCACACGCCGGAGTTGTGCTGAGCCGGCGTGTGCGACGTGATGCTGGAGTGGAGACGGGGACCCTGGTGACCGCCGGGACGGTCAGGCGGGCGCACCCAGCTCCGCCCACACCCTCTTGCCCGGAGCGTCGGGGACGCGGACCACGCCCCAGTCCAGGCACAGCCGCTGCACGATGAACATGCCGTGGCCACCGGGGCGTCCGGCGCGGTGCGGGGTACGCGGGGCCGGCTGGCCGGCGCCCCGGTCGGAGACCTCGACCCGGATCACCTTGTTGTCGCAGGAGAGCAGCAGCTCGTCGGGCCCCTCGGCGTGCAGGCAGGCGTTGGTGACCAGTTCGGAGACGACCAGCAGGACGTCCTCGGCGGCGGCCCGCTGGTCCGCGGTGGCGGCGGGCAGCCAGCCCCAGGCGTACAGCGCCTGCCTGGTGAAATCACGGGCGAGCGGGACGACGCCGCTCTCGCCCTCCAGGCGGAGTCTGCGCACCTGCCGGCCACGGACCTGCGGTGTGCCGTCGGTCGGACCGGACGGCACGGACGGCGCGGCCGCCCCCGTGGCTGCGCCGACAGCGGGCGCATCCCCCTCGGACGCCCCGGAAGCGCCGCTGGGCTCCGGGCCGCGGTCGCCCGGCGAGTAAGGCCGGGTGGTGCTCATCAGCGCTTCACCTCACCGATTCACCAGTTCAGGATGGAAAAGTCCGGTCAACAGTCCGGCAGCAGTCCGGCTCAGGGCGCGGCACCGCGGGCGCCGGCCGGCCGTCACGGCGACCGGCCACCGGTCGGGCGCCGTGCGCCCGCCGATCGGGCGGGGTCCCGTACCCGCCCGTCCGCCGGACGCGCGTTCCGTCCAGGCCGTTCGTCCGCGCGCCCCGCCCGGGCCGTTCGCCGGATCCCGCGGGATCCGGCGGCCGGCGGCCTGCAGGACGCCTCCTGCCTTCTTCTGCCCTCTCCTGCCCGACCGATCCGCGAGAACACCACCGTGTTCGGCGTGACTCACGCAACGCCGACGGGGGCCGGTGCGCGGACCGGGCCGGAGGGGGAGGCGCGGCGCGTTCAGTCGGCACCGTCGGCCAGGGCCGCCTCCACGGAGTCGTGAACGGTGAAGACCGCCTCCGCGCCTGTGATCTCGAACACGCGGGCGACCACCGGCAACATTCCGGCCAGATGGACCCCGCCACCGGCGGCGTCCGCCTTCAGTCTCGCGCCGAGCAGGACGTTCAGCCCCGTGGAGTCGCAGAACTCCAGGCGTGAGCAGTCCACCACAAGCCGCGAGAAGCCCTTGTCCAGGAGGTCGTCGAGGGGCTCGCGCAGAAGATCGGCGGTGTGGTGATCGAGCTCACCCGCCGGTGTCACAACGGCGCTGGAGCCCTCTTCCCGCACCTCCACCAGAAGCCGGCCCGACTGTGCGCTGCCGACCGTCCCGTGGTCCATGCCGTCTCTCTCCCGAGGTCGTGGCTGCTGATGCCCTCGAACATTACGCCTTCCATGCGCACTCCGACACCCGAACATCCGCACACAATCGGACATAGCGGCACAGAATGCACTTGCGACTCTCTCGGTGCAGCGGGTAGGGCTAGTAACGACACACATTTCTACACGCCGGCTTCGGAGGCGCCGCACACCGCAGTGCACGTACTGGCTTCGGCAGCCATATGCCGAGAACGATGGAGGACACCCATGTCACCCCGGCTCGACGCATCGCATACCCCGATCGCGACGTCGACACCCCCACCGGAACAACTGGATCATCCCATCGACGCCCTCGATCCCTTCGAGGGACTCCCGGAGATCCCCCCGTACGACGAGATCGGCCCGGTCGACGCGCGGGCCTTGTCCAAGACTCTCTTCGAGCGTCTCGAGTCGCTGGAGGAGGGGACGTACGAGTACTCGTACGTCCGCAACACCCTCGTCGAGCTCAACCTCGCGCTCGTCAAGTTCGCCGCCTCCCGCTTCCGCTCCCGCAGCGAGCCGATGGAGGACATCGTCCAGGTCGGCACCATCGGCCTGATCAAGGCGATCGACCGCTTCGAACTCTCCCGCGGTGTGGAGTTCCCCACATTCGCGATGCCGACCATCATCGGCGAGATCAAGCGGTTCTTCCGTGACACCTCGTGGTCCGTGCGCGTCCCGCGCCGGCTGCAGGAGCTGCGGCTCGACCTCGCCAAGGCGGGCGACGAGCTGGCGCAGCAGCTGGACCGCGCCCCCACGGTCACGGAACTCGCCGAGCGCCTCGGCATCTCCAACGACGAGGTCGTCGAGGGCATGGCCGCCTCGAACGCGTACACCGCCTCCTCGCTGGACGCCCAGCCCGAGGAGGACGACTCCGAGGGCGCGCTGGCGGACCGCATCGGATACGAGGACCACGGGCTGGAAGGCATCGAGTACATCGAGTCGCTCAAGCCCCTGATCGCCGAACTCCCCTCCCGGGACCGGCAGATCCTCTCCCTGCGTTTCGTGGCGAACATGACCCAGTCGGAGATCGGCGAGGAACTGGGCATCTCCCAGATGCACGTGTCCCGGCTGCTGTCGCGCACGCTGGTACGGCTGCGCAAGGGGCTGACGGTGGAGGAGTGACCTCCGTCCGGCCCGTGTGAGCGGCCCGTGCGAACGGGGCCTCGAGGGCGGGACGGGACAGCCGGAACGGCCTGCGGGAAGCGGCCCGGCCCATGACGCCGGGCCGCTTCGCCGTGTCCGCGGCCCGGTTCACCGGCTGCCGGGTACCCGGCACCCCGACCCTCATACCCGGACCCTCGAGCGGTCACCGGCGGGAGGAGCGGGCTGTGCACGACGCCGGCGAGCGCCCCGGACGGACGGTGGCGGACCGGGGACGGAACGCGGCCGGGCACGGCAGCGGCCGGGAGTACGCCGGTGGCCGCCGAAGACAGCCCTGTGGGGGCCTGTGGGGCCGGGGCGGGGCCGGAAGCCGCCCGCTGGAGGCTCGCAGCAGCCCTGTGGAGGCCGGGGGCGCCGCGGTGGAGACCGCCTGACCGGTGCGCCGTCGGCGGTCCGGCCGGCCGGACCGCCGACGGCCGGCCGAGCCGCTCGAAGCCGGCCGCCGCCGGGGAGAACGTACCGACCGCCCCGCCCGCCCCTGCCTCCGACCGCCGGTCAGACGACGCGTACGCCGCCGCGCCACACCCCGCTGACCAGCGGCACTCCCGGCCGGTAGGCCAGGTGGACGTGGCTCGGGGCGTCCAGGAGCATCAGGTCCGCGCGGGCGCCCGGGGTGAGACGGCCGATGTCGGTGCGGCGGAGGGCGGCCGCGCCGCCCGCCGTGGCCGACCAGACCGCCTCGTCGGGGGTCATCCGCATGTCACGGACGGCCAGGGCGATGCAGAAGGGCACCGACGAGGTGAAGGACGAACCCGGGTTGCAGTCGGTGGAGAGGGCGACCGTCACGCCCGCGTCCAGGAGACGGCGGGCGTCCGGCCACTCGGCGCGGGTGGAGAACTCGGCGCCGGGCAGCAGGGTGGCGACCGTACTGCCGTGGGCGAGGGCGTCGACGTCCGCGTCCGTCAGGTGCGTGCAGTGGTCGGCGCTCGCCGCGTCCAGTTCGACGGCCAGCTGGACGCCGGGGCCGTAGGAGAGCTGGTTGGCGTGGATGCGCGGGTGCAGGCCCTTCGCCTTGCCGGCCGTGAGGATCGCGCGGGCCTGGTCGCCGTCGAAGGCGCCCTTCTCGCAGAACACGTCGATCCAGCGGGCGTGCGGGGCGCAGGCGTCCAGCATCTCGCCGGTGACCAGGGCGACGTAGGCCGCCGGGTCGTCGGCGTGGTCGGGGGAGACGATGTGCGCGCCGAGAAACGTCACCTCGTCGGTGTGCTTCGCCGCGAGGCGCAGGGCGCGCGCCTCGTCCTCGACGGTGAGGCCGTAGCCCGACTTCGTCTCGAACGTCGTCGTGCCCTGGCGGAGGGCCTCGTCGAGATAACGGGTGAGGTTCGCCTCCAGTTCCGCGTCGCTCGCGGCCCGGGTGGCCGCGACCGTGGTGCGGATGCCGCCCGCGGTGTAGGAGCGGCCGGACATACGGGCGTTGAACTCCTGCGTCCGGTCGCCCGCGAAGACCAGGTGGGAGTGGGAGTCGACGAAGCCCGGCAGCACCGCCCGGCCGCCCGCGTCGACCCGGTTGTCAGTGGCGGGTGCTTTGCTTGACTCACCGGTCCACACGACGCGGTCGCCCTCGATGACGACGGCCGCGTCCTGGACCAGTCCGAGGGGGGATCCGTCGCCCAGGGAGGGGTCGTTGGTGACCAGCGTGGCGATGTTGGTGATGACCGTGCTGCTGCTCATGGTGTCGTCCTTGTGGGGTTCGGCGTTCCTCGGCCGGGCGTCTCTCAGCCCCGCAGGGCTTGGACCGCGCTGTCCAGCGCCCGCGGCACATCCGGCACGAGCGTGTGCGCACCGTCGCGTACGACGTGCCGGCCGCCCACGACCGTGTGCCGTACGTCCGCCGCGCTCGCCGCGAATACGGCCGTCTCGGCGCCCAGTCTGGGCAGTGTCCCCGCCGTCCTGACCGAGTCCAGGGCGATCGTCGTCAGATCGGCGAGTGCGCCCGGCTCGATGGTGCCGGCGTCGGCCCAGCCGAGGGCGGCGTGACCGTCGGCGGTGGCGGCCCGCAGCAGCGCCGCGGCGGTCCAGTGGCCCCGGGTGCGGGTGCGCAGCCGCTCGTCCAGCTCCATCGCGCGCGCCTCTTCGAGCAGGTCGATGACGGCGTGGCTGTCGGAGCCGAGGGAGAGCGGGGAGCCGGCCCGCTGGAGGGCGACGGCCGGGCCGATGCCGTCGGCCAGGTCCCGCTCGGTGGTGGGGCACATGCAGGTACCGGTGCCGGTGCCGCCGAGCAGGCTGATGTCCTCGTCGGTGAGGTGGGTGTTGTGCACGCCGGTGGTGCGCGGCCCGAGGACACCGTGGTCGGCGAGCAGCCGGGCGGGCGTGCGGCCGTGCGCGGCGAGGCACGCGTCGTTCTCCGCGGTCTGCTCCGACAGGTGCACGTGCAGCGGGGCCCGCCGCTGCTCGGCCCAGCTCGCCACGGTCCCCAGCTGTCCGGCGGGTACGGCCCGTACGGAGTGGATCGCCGCCCCGATCCGCGCGTGTTGCCGCTCCTTGAGAACTGCACAGCGTTCGGCCCACGCCTCCGCGCTGCCGTCGGAGAACCGCGCCTGGTGGGCGTTGGGCGGTTCGCCGAAGCCCGCGGAGAGGTAGCAGGTGTCGAGGAGGGTGATCCGGATGCCGGCCTCGGCGGCGGCGGCGATCAGCGCCTCACCCATGGCGTTGGGATCGGCGTAGGGGGTGCCGCCGGGGGCGTGGTGCACGTAGTGGAACTCGCCGACACAGGTGACGCCGGCGAGCGCCATCTCGGCGTACACCGCGCGGGCCAGGGCGTGATAGCTCTCCGGGGTGAGCCGGTCGGCGACGCCGTACATGACCTCGCGCCAGGTCCAGAAGGTCCCGGAGCCGACCTGGACGGTGCCGCGCAGCGCCCGGTGGAAGGCGTGCGAGTGGGCGTTGGCGAGGCCCGGCAGGGTGAGCCCGCGCAGCACCTCGGCGCCGGGCGGCGGCGCGGGTGTCCCGGTGCGGACGGCGCTGATCCGGCCGTCCGCGACCTCGATCACGACTCCCGGCTCGACGTGGGGGTCGAGCCAGGCGTGCTCCAGCCAGTACGTCGCGTCGGTCACCTGCTGGCCAGCCCTTCCAGTACGTCGGCGAGTGCGCGCACCCCGGCCACGCAGTCGTCCTCGGCCGCGAACTCGGCCGGGGAGTGCGAGACACCCGTGGGGTTGCGTACGAACAGCATGGCGGTCGGGATGCTCCCGGAGAGGATTCCGGCGTCGTGTCCGGCACCGGTTCCGAGAACCGGCACCTTCAGGCCGGTGTCCTGGCCCAGGATGCGTCCGAGTTCGTCGCGCAGGGCGTGGTCGAACTCGACGACCGGGGTGAAGGACTCCCGGACGACGTCGAGGTCGACGCCGTGGGCGTCCGCGTGCTCCCGGGCCGCCTTCTCGATGGCGCCGACGACGCTGTCCAGGGTCTCCTGGCCGGCGGCGCGCGAGTCGAGCCAGCCGCGCACCAGGGAGGGGATGGCGTTGACGCCGTTCGGCTCGACGGCGATCTTGCCGAAGGTGGCGACGGCGCCGGCGAGTTCGGCCTCGCGGCGGGCGGCGAGCACGGTCTCGGCGTAGGACGGCATCGGGTCGCGGCGGTCCGCCAGCCGGGTCGTACCGGCGTGGTTGGCCTCCCCGCGGAAGTCGAACCGCCAGCGGCCGTGCGGCCAGATGGCGCTGGCGATGCCCACGTGGTCGCCGGAGAGGTCCAGCGCGCGGCCCTGTTCGACGTGCAGTTCCACGAAGGCGCCGATCCGGGCCAGCCGTCCGGGGTCGGGCCCGATGGCCTCGGGGTCGTACCCGGCGGCCTCCATGGCGCGCGGCAGGCTGACTCCGTCGCCGTCGGTGAGCCGGTGGGCCTGTTCGACGGTCAGCTGCCCGGCGGTGAGCCGGGAGCCGACACAGGCGAGCCCGAACCGGGCGCCCTCCTCGTCCCCGAAGTTGACGATGGCGAGCGGCCTGCCGAACTGCGCTCCCCGGTCGCGCAGTTCGTCCAGCGCGGCGAAGGCGGACACGACGCCGAGGGGTCCGTCGAAGGCCCCGCCGTCCGGCACGGAGTCCAGGTGCGACCCGGTGACGACGGCGTTCCCGGCGGCCGGGTCCCCGAGCCAGGCCCACTGGTTGCCGTTCCGGTCCACCTCGTACGTGAGCCCGCGCGCCTCGGCCTGTTCCCTGAACCAGGCCCGGCACTCGGCGTCGGCGCCCGTCCAGGCGAAACGGCGGTAGCCGCCGGAGGCGGAGCTGCGGCCGATCGGCAGCAGCTCCGCCCACATGCTGTGGAAGGTCACGCCAGGTCACCCTCGCGCATCGGCACCCGGACCCCGCGCTCCTGGGCGACGGACTCCGCGATGTCGTACCCCGCGTCCACGTGCCGGATGACGCCCATGCCGGGGTCGTTGGTCAGCACCCGGCGGATCTTCTCCCCGCCCAGCTTGGTGCCGTCGGCCACCGTCACCTGGCCGGCGTGGATGGAGCGGCCCATGCCGACGCCGCCACCGTGGTGGATGGAGACCCAGGAGGCACCGGAGGCGACGTTGACCATGGCGTTCAGCAGCGGCCAGTCGGCGATCGCGTCGGAGCCGTCGAGCATGGCCTCGGTCTCGCGGTACGGGGAGGCGACGGAGCCGCAGTCGAGGTGGTCGCGGCCGATGGCCAGCGGGGCCGCCAGCTCGCCGGAGGCGACCATGTCGTTGAAACGCTCGCCGGCCTTGTCGCGCTCGCCGTAACCGAGCCAGCAGATGCGGGCGGGCAGTCCCTGGAAGTGGACGCGCTCGCGGGCCATCGTGATCCAGCGGGCCAGGGACTCGTTCTCGGGGAACAGCTCCAGGATCGCCTTGTCGGTCTTGGCGATGTCGGCCGGGTCGCCGGACAGGGCCGCCCAGCGGAAGGGGCCCTTGCCCTCGCAGAAGAGGGGGCGGATGTAGGCCGGGACGAAGCCGGGGAAGGCGAAGGCGCGGTCGTAGCCGGCGAGCCGGGCCTCGCCGCGGATGGAGTTGCCGTAGTCGAAGACCTCGGCGCCGGCGTCCAGGAAGCCGACCATGGCCTCGACGTGCTTGGCCATCGACTCGCGGGCGCGGGTGGTGAAGCCGGCCGGGTCCTTCGCGGCGGCGTCGGCCATGTCCTCGAAGGCCACGCCCACCGGCAGGTACGACAGCGGGTCGTGGGCGGAGGTCTGGTCGGTGACGATGTCGATGGGCGCGTTCATCGCGAGGAGCTGCGGGACCAGCTCGGCCGCGTTGCCGAGGACGCCGATGGACAGCGGGCGGCGGGCGTCGCGGGCCTCGGTGGCCAGCTGCAGCGCGTGGTCGAGGTTGTCGGCCTTGACGTCCAGGTACCGGTGCTCGATGCGGCGCTCGATGGCACGGGGGTCGCAGTCGATGCAGAGGGCCACGCCGTCGTTCATGGTCACGGCGAGCGGCTGGGCGCCGCCCATGCCGCCGAGGCCGGCCGTGAGCGTGATCGTGCCGGCCAGGGTGCCGCCGAACTTCTTCGCGGCGACGGCGGCGAAGGTCTCGTAGGTGCCCTGGAGGATGCCCTGGGTGCCGATGTAGATCCAGGAGCCGGCGGTCATCTGGCCGTACATGGTCAGGCCGAGGGCCTCCAGACGGCGGAACTCCTCCCAGTTGGCCCAGTCGCCGACCAGGTTGGAGTTGGCGATGAGGACGCGCGGGGCCCACTCGTGGGTCTGCATCACGCCGACCGGGCGGCCGGACTGGACCAGCATGGTCTCGTCCTGCTTGAGGGTCCGCAGGGTGCGGACCATCGCGTCGAAGGAGCGCCAGTCACGGGCGGCCTTGCCGGTGCCGCCGTAGACGACGAGCTTGTCGGGGTGCTCGGCGACCTCGGGGTCGAGGTTGTTCTGCAGCATCCGCAGGGCGGCCTCCTGCTGCCATCCCAGGGCGCTGAGTTCCGTACCGCGCGGCGCTCGTACGGGGCGGGGTCCCGACATCGTCTGCCTCCTTCATGCCTACGTCTATTCACATCCTGTCGTTCTGAATAGAGCTAGTCAATAGATCGGGGCGGCCACGTCCGCGCCCGGCGGGTGTTTGGCTGGGAACACCGGTGACCGACACAGGACAGGGAAGCCGTAGCCGACACAGGACGGGGAAACCGTGGAGCGGGAGTACACGCAGGAGCACGAGCGGGCGATCGACAGCGAGGCCCGGGAGCGGGTGGCCCGGCGGGACCGGGCGGTGCGGGCCGCGGTCGAGCAGGGGCTGCTGGGCCCGGACACGGCCGTGGTGGGGCTGCTGGACGTCGTCGGCATCCAGGAGGCGGCGGCCGGTCTGCGGGCGGCCTTCGACGCGGTCACGGCACCCGGCACTCCGGTGCTGCACGCCTTCGCGGTGAAGGCGACCCCGCTGGTGCCGGTGGTGCGCCTGCTGCACGAGGCGGGCATCGGCGCGGAGGTGGCGAGCCCCGGCGAGCTGGCGCTGGCCCGGGCAGCCGGGGTGCCGTCCGCCCGGACGGTGCTGGACTCCCCGGCGAAGACACCGGCGGAGCTGCGCGAGGCACTGGCCCTCGGCATCGCCGTGAACGCGGACAACCCCCAGGAGCTGGACCGCCTGGACGCCCTGGTCGGGACCGCGCCGACCCGGTCCCCGCTCGGCCTGCGGGTCAACCCGCAGATCGGCGGGGGCACCATCGGGGCGACCTCGACGGCCACCCGGACCTCGAAGTTCGGCGTGGCGCTGCGGGACGAGGGAGCGCGCGACTGGGTCGTCCGGGCGTACGCGCGGCGGCCGTGGCTGACCCGGCTGCACGCGCACACCGGCTCGCAGGGCATCCCGCTGCCGCTGCTGGCCGAGGGAGTGGCGCAGGTGTACGCGCTCGCGGAGGAGATCAACGCCGCAGCCGGGCGGCGGCAGGTCGACACGGTCGACATCGGCGGCGGGCTGCCGGTGAACCTCGCCTCGGAGGGGACGGCACCGTCGTACGCGCAGTACGCGCACCTGCTGGCCGCCCGGGTGCCGGGGCTGTTCGACGGGCGGTACGGACTGGTGACCGAGTTCGGGCGGTCGCTGCTCGCCAAGCACGGGACGGTGGTGGCCCGGGTGGAGTACGCCAAGAGCGCGGGCGGGCGGCGGATCGCGGTGACGCACGCGGGCGTGCAGGTGGCGACACGGACGGTGTACGCGCCGGGCAGCTGGCCGCTGCGGATCGCCGCGTACGACGCCGAGGGGCGGCCGAAGACGGGGCCGGCGGTGGAGCAGGACATCGCCGGTCCGGCCTGCTTCTCCGGCGACCTGCTCGCCGAGGGACGTGCGCTGCCCCCGCTGGAACAGGGCGACTACGCGGCGGCGCTGGACACCGGCGCGTACTATTTCGCCCACCACTACGCCTACAACTCCCTGACCCGGCCGGGGATCCACGGCTTCGCACCGGACGGCGGCGGCACGGCCTTCGCGACCGTGCGGGAGGCGCAGACCGTCGCCGAGGTCGTGGCGGAGTCCGGAGGGGCGCACGCGTCCGCACTCACCGCCCTCCACGCACCCGGGAGCCGTTGACACACCCCGGCCATCTGCCGAACAACTGAATCAACGGCCGCGCAACACACGCCAGTTGAACAACACTAGTACGCCGGACGCATGTTCCACCGGAAAATGCCAAAGGCCTCACCTCTCGCGCACACGTTGCGTAGTGTCGACGTCACTCAGCCGGAGTCCCAGGCGGGAGGGGAGCCACGGTGCCCGGAATCGACGAGTGTCTGCTGGAAGCGATGAGGCTGCCCGGCGCCAGGGGAGCCGCGTTGGTGGACTGGACGAGCGGACTGGCCCTCGGCACGGTCGGGGAGGCCCCCGGCGGGGACCACGAGACGACCGCCGCCGAGGCCGCCGAACTGGCCCGAATAGCCGCCGAACACGGCACCTTCACGGCGCACGGCGACGACCCGCCGCCCGTCGAGGACGTGATCATCAGCAACGGTGACAGCTATCACCTGCTGCGCTTCGTGGACACGTCCTTCGACAGCAGCGTGTTCCTGCACCTGTGGCTCGGCCGCGAGGAGGGCAACCTCGCCCTCGCCCGGATCCGGCTCGGCGAGATGGCCGCCCGGCTGGTGCTGGGGTGACCGTGGTCAGGACCCCTCCGCCGGCGCTCCCCATACGGGACAGGAGGGTCACGCGCGCCGTGTCACCGATGCTGACCCGGCTGGCCGAGGAGCGGGCCACCGGCGTCCTGGTCCGCGAACACGGCGTCCTGCACCTCGCCGAGGGCCGGGTGGTGCACGCCGAGAGCCCCCACGCCCCGGGCCTCGACGTGCTCCTCACGGCCCACGGCACCCTCGCGGGCGCCGCCTGGCAGCGGGCCGCGGCACAGAGCCCGGGCCCCCCGCACGCGGCCGAACTCCTGCTGCGCTCGGGGGTGCTGCCCACCGGCGCGCTGGAGCTGTGCCACCTGGACGCGCTGTACGACGCCGGGTACTTCGCGCTGGCCCCGAGCAGCACCCCGGGCCACTTCCGGTACGACCCGGCGCCCCGGCTCGGCCCGCTGCCCTCGGTCCCGGTCGTCGCCCTGGAGCGCGAGACACTGCGCCGTCGCCTGCTGCTGCACCGGATGTGGCCCGACCCGGCCGCCGACAGTGCCCCGCTGGTCCGCGCGGCCCCGGGCGCCGGGCGTGCCCCGGCCGCGCCGGTCACGCCCCGGCAGCGGGCCGTCCTGGACCGGGTGGACGGCCTGCGCACGGCCGCCGACATCGCCCGGAACCTGGGCCGGCAGGCGTTCCACACCCTGGTCGACGTACGCCGGCTCACGGCGGCCGGGCACATCAGGCCGGCGGCACCGGCGCCGCCGGCCCTCGCGCCGCCCCCGCACCACCCGGTCACCACCGACCCCGACATCGCGCTGCTGAAGAGGCTCAGGGATGCGCTGGAGGCGCTTTGAACGGCACCGCCCCGCCGAGAGGAGACACCTGATGGTGGCCGAAGAGGACCTGCGGACCGTCCTGGACGAGCTGCTGCGGCTGCGCACCCGGGTACCACAGCTCACCGGCGCCCTCGCGGCCGGCGTCGACGGTCTCGTCGTCGCCCACGACACCCCTGGCGTCGATCCGGAGGGCCTGGCCGCGCTGACCGCCGCCGCGCTCGGCGTCGCCGTACGGGTCACCGACGCCACCGGGCACGGCGGCTTCCGGGAGCTGCTGGTGCGCGGCGAGCGCGGCTACATCGCCACCTACGCGGCCGGCCGCACCGCCGTGCTGACGCTGCTCGCCCAGGACCGGGTCAACGTCGGCCGGCTGCACCTGGAGGGCCGCCGGGCCGGCGCCCGCATCGGGGAGCTGCTGGACGCCGCCGAGGCCGCCGCCCGGGCCGTACCCACGACCGCCCGGATCCCGCCCGCACGCACCCGCACCGCACGCGCGCCACGCGCCACGACCACCGAGACACGCACCGCGACAGACAGCTGAGAGGACCACCATGGCCAACACCGAGACCGCACTGAAGGAAGCCCTCACCTCGATCGAGGGTGCCACCGGCGTCGCGCTCGTCGACTACACCAGCGGCATGGCGCTGGGCACGATGGGCGGCGGCAAGAGCTTCGACCTGAACGTGGCCGCGGCCGGCAACACGGACGTCATCCGCGCCAAGATGCGCACGATGGAGATGCTCGGTCTCAAGAGCGAGATCGAGGACATCCTCATCAGCCTGTCGGACCAGTACCACCTGATCCGTCTGCTCAAGAGCCGGGGCGGCAACGGCCTGTTCCTCTACCTGGTCCTGGACGCGAGCCGGGCCAACCTGGCGATGGCCCGGCACCAGCTGAAGCGGATCGAGGAGGAGCTGGAGGTCTGACGGCTCCTCAGACGAGCGCCGGGGTACGGCGGCGCGCCCCGCCCGGGGCCGCGTCGCCGGCCGCGATGCCCGTGCCCCGCAGCCCCTTGACGGCCTTGCCGGCCGGGCGCCCGCCGCTGCGGTCGAGCCAGTCGACGCGTACCCACAGCAGCGTCTGACCGGCCCGCTCCAGCCGTCCGAGCCAGACGGCCTTCAGCCGCAGCCCGGTGCCGAGCCCGGCCAGCAGCATGCCGCCGGCCGCGGGCACGACGAAGGCGGAGCCGAGGGCGGCCGCCCAGCCCAGCAGCAGCCACCAGCGGTGCCCGCGGCGCCAGGCGCGCACGGTCACCGCGCGGTCCTGCAGCACGTCGTACCTGCCCGCGCGGGCCGCCCCGCGGGCGAGGGCCGTGTACCGGCCCCGGCGGGCCAGCGCCACGCCGGCGGCGCCCACCAGGAACAGCGCCGCCCCGGCCAGGACGCCGATCCGGCGCCCGGTCAGTCCCTCCGGAACGGCACCGGTCCCCGCGGCGACCACCCCGAGCCACCACAGCGGGGCGACACCCGCCCGTACGACGACGGCCACCCGGGCCAGTCCCTGTCCGCCGCGCCCTGCGCGTCCTTCACGTCCTGCGCGCGCCACGTCAGCCTCCCGTGTCACGTGTCCTCACAGCGCACCACTCTCGCGAGGACGTTACCGGCGGAACGTGAGACGAATCTGAGAGCGGCGGGGTCCCCCGCTCATTCGACGAACAGCCCGCGGGCCGCCGCCCGTGCGTCGAACTCCTCCAACCGGGCCTGGGCGTCCGGCAGATCGTCGCAGAGCGCCTCCAGCAGCACCCGGCCGAGCAGCATCGGCGCGCACGCGGTGTCGAAGGCGAGCCCGGTGCCGACGGCGGCGGGCAGCAGCAGGTCGGAGTGTTTGGCGACCGGCGCGAACGCCGAGTCGGCGACCGTGACCACGGTCAGGCCCGCGTCCCTGGCGTAGGCGAGGGTGTCCACCACCTCGCGCGGATGCCGGGGCAGCGCGAAGCACAGCAGCGCGGTGGCGCCGGCACGGACCGCGGCGTCGATGCGGTCGTGGATCATCGTGCCGCCCTCGTTCAGCAGCCGGACGTCCGGGTGGACCTTGGCGGCGAAGTAGGCGAAGCCGTACGCCTGGGAGGCGGCGGCGCGCAGTCCGAGCACCGGCAGCGGGCGGGAGGCGGCGAGGATCCGGCCGGCCTTCTGCACCGGGCGCGGGTCCGCGAGCAGTTCGGCGAGGTGCCTGAGGTTCTCGATCTCGGCCTCGACGGCCTGCTGGTACTCGTTGTAGGCGCCGGCCTCGGTGGCCGGTTCGGCCGGGACGACCTCGCGCAGGTGCCTGCGCAGGGCGGGATAGCCGTCGAAGCCGAGGGCGACCGCGAACCGGGTCACCGACGGCTGGCTGACCCCGGCCAGTTCGGCCAGCTCCACGCTGGACAGAAAGGGCACGTCGGCGGCCCGGCGCACCATGCTGTGCGCGATGCGGCGCTGGGTCGGCGTGAGCCGGTGACCCTCGAACAGCGCCTGCAACCGGTTCGCCGGACTGTCGGTCACGCTCATTCCGTACTCCCCCTCCAGATCTCCTCGCCGCCCCGGGAGAGTACAGCGCCGGGGCATTGACAAACACAGGCCGCGTATTCAGAAAGTGTGTCGCTGCATACCGTTATACAGCCCAGTGTGGGGAGAACGCATGGCACAGCTTGTGGAACTGCGCTCCATCGACGTCGTCCCGGACGAGGAACGGCACGGCACGGCCTTCGGTCAGTTCACGCTGTGGCTCGGGGCCAACCTGCAGATCACGGCCGTCGTCACGGGCGCCCTGGCGGTCGTCTTCGGCGGTGACGTGGTGTGGTCGGTCACCGGCCTGCTGCTCGGCAACCTGCTCGGCGGCGCGGTGATGGCCCTGCACTCCGCCCAGGGCCCGCGCCTCGGCCTGCCGCAGATGATCCAGTCCCGGGCCCAGTTCGGGGTCCGCGGGGCGGTCGTACCGCTGCTGCTGGTGGTCGTGATGTACGTCGGCTTCTTCGCGTCCGGCAGCGTGCTCGCCGGGCAGGCGGTGGGCGAGCTGACGCACACGGACGACACGACCGGCATCGTCGTCTTCGCCGCCGTCACGGCGGTCACGGCGACCGTCGGCTACCGGGTCATCCACGCCCTCGGCCGCGTCGCGAGCGCCGTCTGCGCGCTCGCCTTCGTCTATCTCGCCGTACGACTGCTGGACCGTGCCGACGTCTCCGCGCTGCTGCACGACGCGCACTTCTCGCTGCCGGTGTTCCTGCTGGCGGTGTCCCTGTCGGCGTCCTGGCAGCTGGCGTTCGGCCCGTACGTGGCGGACTACTCCCGCTATCTGCCGCGTACGACGTCCACGAAGGCGACCTTCTGGTGGACGCTGTCCGGCTCGGCGCTCGGCTCGCAGTGGTCGATGACCTTCGGGGTGCTGGTGGCGGCCACGGCGGGCGAGAGGTTCCTGGACAGCCAGGTCGGCTATGTCGTCGCCCTCGGCGGCACGGGCCTGGCCGCGTCCTTCTTCTACTTCGTCATCGCGCTCGGCAAGCTCACCGTCAACGTCCTGAACACCTACGGCGGCTTCATGTCGATGGTGACGTGCGTGAGCGGATTCCGCGGGCAGCGGCGGCTGTCCCGGGCGGGCCGGGCCGCGTACATCGCGCTGGTCATGGTGGCCGGCACCACGGTGGCCCTGCTGGGCAAGGACAGCTTCCTGTCCTCCTTCAAGGACTTCCTGCTGTTCCTGCTGACGTTCTTCACGCCCTGGTCGGCGATCAACCTGGTCGACTACTACCTGATCGCCAGGGAGCGCTACGACCTCCCGGCCCTCACCGACCCGAACGGCCGCTACGGCGCCTGGCGCTTCGACGCCCTCGCCGTGTACGCGGCCGGGCTCCTCGCCCAGCTGCCCTTCCTCGCCACGAGCTTCTACACCGGCCCGCTGGTGGATCCCCTCGGCGGCGCGGACGTCTCCTGGATCGTCGGCCTGGCCGTGCCCGCGCTGCTGTACTGGCTGGTCGCGCGCCGCGGGAGGGTGGTTCTCCCGGCCCCGGAACCGGGGGTTGACCCCAGTGCGGCGCAGCGGACCGCTCTCTAGGCTGACCGGCATGAACACACTCGATCCCCATGACGACGCCGGTCTCAGGAAGGACCCCGACCTGCGGAAGGAACTCGACGCGACCGTGCGGGCCCGCCGGGAACTGGGCGACGACTACGACTCCGCCCTGGTGGACTCCTTCCTGGGGAAGGTCGAGCGGCGGATCGACGACGCGGTGGACCGCCGGCTGCGACGGCAGCTGGCGGAGCAGCAGATGGCCACGGCCCGCGAGTCACGGCGGCCGAAAGCGGTCGACTCCTGGGGCGAGCGTTACGGTTTCGCGCTGATCACGCTGGTCCTGGCGATCCCGCTGTCCGCGATCGCCGGCGGTCTCGCCGGGATGTCCGGGATGGTGGTCACCTGGATCGGCATCGTCGGCGTCAACGCGGCACAGGCCGTACGCCTCAACCCGGAGCTGTTCACGGGCCACGGCCGGGACCGGTCCCCCCGCGACGACTGACCGAACCCACCTCCCCGGCCCCCACCCCGGCCGAACCGCCGACACCACAACCCGACGTGCCGGGGGCACCCGACGTGCCGCAGGCGGCCGAGGCGTGAGCGGCGGAGGCCGACGTGCCGAGGGCGCCCGACGTGCCGCAGGCGACCGACGTGCCGCAGGCGGCCGGAGGCGTGGGCGGCGGAAGCCGGCGTGCCGGGGGAGCCGAGGCGTGGCCGGCGAAAGCCGGCGTGCCGTGAGCGGCCGGAAGCGCAGGCAGCGAAAGCCGACCCGCCAGGGGCGGCCGGAAGCGGCCGAGGCACGGGCAGCGGCCGACATGCCAGGGGCGGCCGAAGTCCTGAGCGGCGGAAGCCGCCATGCCGGAAGCGGCCGGAGGCGTGGGCGGCGGAGGCCGGCGTGCCGGAAGCGGCCGAAGGCGTGGGCGGCGGAAGCCGCCATGCCGGAAGCGGCCGAAGTCCTGAGCGGCGGAAGCCGCCATGCCGGAAGCGGTCGGAGGCGTGGGCGGCGGAGGCCGACGTGCCGGAGGCAGAGGCCGATGGGCCGGGGCGGCCGGAAGCGTCGACGGCGGCGGCCGGGGCCGGTGTTCGTCGCCCGTCTGGGGCGCGGCCGTCGCCCGGTGGTAAGGGCCCGCCGTAGCGCCGGGCGCTGCCGTCGTGCGGCGGTCGGGGCCGCGGAAGAATTGCGCGGGGACCGCCGCACCCCCGTTGCCGGGGGGCGGGACGACGGCGGTCCCCGCGAGGGACGCGGGCCGGGTCAGGCCGGGCTTGCGCGTCCGTGGCGTCCATGGAGGTCCGGGAGCCGCTCCGGAGGTCCTTGGCGCCGTTCGGCGCCGGCCTGGACGGGGAGCCGATCCCGCCCTGCCGACACCCACCACTGTGGCGGACCCGTGTTAAGCGGGTGCTGCGCGCACGTGACACGCTCGTACCACTTGCGAGCCGGCTCGATCGGCCGAGGTCACCACACGTTCGCCGAGGTCACCCGCCATTCACCGGGACGTGCCTACTTGTTGCCGCCCTTGGCGAGGAAGGCCAGCAGGTCCTGCCGGCTGACCACGCCGGTCGGCTTGCCCTCGACCAGGACGATCGCCGCGTCCGCGGTGCCCAGCACCTGCATCAGGTCGCCGACCGGCTCGCCGGAGCCGACCTGGGGCAGCGGGGCGCACATGTGCTTCTCCAGCGGGTCCTCCAGCGAGGCCCGCTTGCTGAACAGGGCGTCGAGCAGCTCCCGTTCCACCACGGAGCCGACGACCTCGGCGGCCATCACGTCCGGGTGACCTGCGCCCGGCTTGACGACGGGCATCTGCGAGACGCCGTACTCGCGCAGCACCTCGATGGCCTCGCCGACGGTCTCCTCCGGGTGCATGTGCACCAGCGACGGGATGGCACCGGCCGCCTTGTCGTTCAGGACGTCGGCGACGCGTGCGCTGGGGCCCGCGTCCTCCAGGAAGCCGTAGTCGGCCATCCATTCGTCGTTGAAGATCTTCGAGAGGTAGCCGCGACCGCTGTCCGGCAGCAGGACCACCACGACGTCGTCCGGGCCGAGCCGCTCGGCGACCTCCAGCGCGGCCACGACGGCCATGCCGCAGGAGCCGCCCACCAGCAGGCCCTCCTCCTTGGCCAGCCGGCGGGTCATCTGGAAGGCGTCCTTGTCGGAGACGGCGACGATCTCGTCCGCGACGGTGCGGTCGTAGGCGGTCGGCCAGAAGTCCTCACCGACGCCCTCGATCAGGTACGGCCGCCCGGAGCCGCCGGAGTAGACCGAGCCCTCGGGGTCGGCGCCGATGACCTTGACCTTCCCCTGGCTGGCCTCCTTCAGGTAGTTGCCGGTGCCGGAGATGGTGCCGCCGGTGCCGACGCCCGCCACGAAGTGGGTGATCTTCCCCTCGGTCTGCTCCCACAGTTCGGGGCCGGTCGAGTGATAGTGCGAGAGCGGGTTGTTGGGGTTGGAGTACTGGTCGGGCTTCCACGCGCCGGGGGTCTCCCGGACGAGCCGGTCGGAGACGTTGTAGTACGAGTCCGGGTGCTCGGGGTCCACGGCGGTCGGGCACACGACGACCTCGGCGCCGTACGCGCGCAGCACGTTGATCTTGTCGGTGCTCACCTTGTCGGGGCACACGAAGATGCACTTGTAGCCCTTCTGCTGGGCCACGATGGCAAGCCCCACACCGGTGTTGCCACTGGTCGGCTCGACGATCGTGCCGCCCGGCTTCAGCTCCCCGCTCTGTTCGGCGGCCTCGATCATGCGCAGGGCGATGCGGTCCTTCACGGAACCGCCGGGGTTGAAGTACTCCACCTTGGCCAGGACGGTCGCCTGGATGCCCTTGGTCACGTTGTTGAGCCGCACCAGCGGGGTGTCGCCGACGAGGCTGATCATCGAGTCGTGGAATCGCACCGTTGTCTCCGGTCGCTGCAAAAAGATGTGTTCGTAGTGGTGTCGCCAGCCTAAGGCCAGCTGTGTGGCCGGGAAGGCCGTTCACTCCGCGTTGAGATTGACGCACGGTCCGTACGGGGCAAGGAGTGGATACGGCTACGAGGAGGTGGCGGCGACGCATGACGAACATGTCGAGGGCGAGGGTGGCCCGGCGCATCGCGGCCGGAGCGGCATACGGCGGTGGCGGGGTCGGGCTGGTCGGTGCGGCGACCGTCGGCCTGGTGCTGGCGGAGGTCCGGCTGGCGCGGCGCCATGTGGGCAACGGCAGCGGCGGCCGGGTACCGGTGGCCGACGGGGTGTACGGGCACGCCTACGACATCCCCGGCGAACCTCCCCTCCGCCTGACCATGCTCGGCGACTCCACGGCGGCGGGGCAGGGCGTGCACCGGGCGGGCCAGACGCCGGGGGCGCTGCTGGCCTCCGGTCTCGCGGCGGTGGCGGAGCGCCCGGTGGAACTGCGGAACGTCGCCCTGCCCGGCGCCCGGTCCGACGACCTGGACCGCCAGGTGGCGCTGGTGCTGTCCGGCGCCTTCCCGGTCCCCGACATCTGCGTGATCATGGTCGGCGCGAACGACGTGACGCACCGGATGCCGCCGACCCGCTCGGTACGGCACCTGTCGGCGGCGGTACGGCGGCTGCGCACGGCCGGCGCCGAGGTGGTGGTCGGCACCTGTCCCGACCTCGGCACCATCGAACCGGTGCAGCAGCCCCTGCGCTGGCTGGCCCGGCGGGCGTCCCGGCAGCTGGCGGCGGCCCAGACGATCGGGGTGGTGGAGCAGGGCGGGCGCACGGTGTCGTTGGGCGATCTGCTCGGCCCGGAGTTCGAGGCGAACCCGCGTGAGCTGTTCGGGCCGGACAACTACCACCCCTCGGCCGAGGGTTACGCGACGGCGGCGATGGCCGTGCTCCCCACGCTGTGCGCGGCGCTGGGCCTGTGGCCGGCGGAGGAGGAGCGGCCGGACGTGTCGCGTCGCGAGGGTTTCCTGCCGGTCGCCCGTGCCGCGGCCGAGGCGGCGTCGGAGGCGGGCACGGAGGTGACGGCGGCGATGCCGACGGGGCCGCGGGGACCGTGGGCCCTGCTCAAGCGCCGGCGCCGGCGCCGGGTGCCGGAGGCCGAGCCGGCGACTCGGCCGCTGTGACGTCCCCCGTGACCGGGCGAGAACGTGCCCATGACCGGCCGAGAACGTCTCCCACAACCAAGCAAGCGCTTAGTAAGATGCGGTCAGTGTCACACCCCGACACCGATGACCTCGCACGTACGGCCGGGTAACTTCCCAACCGGCCCTGCCCACCTTCTGTCACTGGAGCCGTGATGCCCGAAGCCGTCATCGTCTCGACCGCCCGCTCCCCCATCGGCCGCGCGAACAAGGGCTCCTTGAAGGACCTGCGCCCCGACGACCTGACCGCCACGATCATCCAGGCGGCGCTCGCCAAGGTCCCCGAGCTGGACCCGCGGGACATCGACGACCTGATGCTCGGCTGCGGCCTCCCCGGCGGCGAGCAGGGCCACAACCTCGGCCGGATCGTCGCCGTGCAGATGGGCATGGACCACCTGCCGGGCTGCACGATCACCCGTTACTGCTCCTCCTCCCTGCAGACCTCCCGCATGGCGCTGCACGCCATCAAGGCGGGCGAGGGCGACGTCTTCATCTCGGCCGGCGTCGAGACCGTCTCCCGTTTCGCCAACGGCAGCTCCGACATGCCGGGGGCGCGCAACCCGCTGTTCGCCGAGGCCGAGGCCCGCACCCAGGCCGTCGCCGAGTCCGAGGGGTCCGACTGGCACGACCCGCGCGAGGACGGCCTGCTGCCCGACCCGTACATCGCGATGGGCCAGACCGCCGAGAACCTCGCCCGCGCCAAGGGCGTCACGCGCCAGGAGATGGACGAGTTCGGCGTCCGTTCGCAGAACCTCGCCGAGCAGGCCATCAAGAACGGCTTCTGGGAGCGCGAGATCACCCCGGTGACGCTGCCCGACGGCACCGTGGTCAGCAAGGACGACGGTCCCCGCGCGGGCGTCACCCTGGAGGGCGTGGCCGGCCTGAAGCCGGTGTTCCGCCCGGACGGCCTGGTCACCGCCGGCAACTGCTGCCCGCTCAACGACGGCGCCGCGGCCGTCGTCATCATGTCCGACACCAAGGCCCGCGAGCTGGGCCTGACCCCGCTCGCCCGGATCGTGTCCACCGGTGTCTCCGGCCTCTCGCCCGAGATCATGGGCCTCGGCCCGGTCGAGGCCAGCAAGCAGGCGCTGCGGCGCGCGGGCCTGACCATCGACGACATCGATCTGGTCGAGATCAACGAGGCGTTCGCCGCCCAGGTGATCCCCTCCTACCGGGACCTCGGCATCGACATCGACAGGCTGAACGTCAACGGCGGCGCCATCGCCGTCGGCCACCCCTTCGGCATGACGGGCGCCCGGATCACCGGCACGCTGATCAACTCGCTGCAGTGGCACGACAAGCAGTTCGGCCTGGAGACGATGTGCGTCGGCGGCGGCCAGGGAATGGCGATGGTCATCGAGCGCCTCAGCTGACCCACCGTCCGTAGCGGACCACGCACGTTACGTCGCAGAAGGGCCCAGAACCCGGGAAACACCAAGGTTTTGGGCCTTTCCGTGATCGAATCTCCCCCAGGATGTGACCTATGTCGCTCGCCGGTCGCATCGATGCAGGTCAGCGGGGATCGGCACAGCGCACGACCACAGCGCGAGCCCAAAGATCTGTCCGTTTCGTGACGTTACGCACTGACAGCTGGTTAGTCCGCCCTTCAAGCTGATGTAGGAAGTCGGGGGTCGACTTTGAACCGGGAGTATGTCAGTGAGCGCCATGCCGATCGCCCTGCTGCTCACCACGGCAGCCACCGGCGCCGTGGGCGTCGCCGTCCTGCGTACCGTCCTGAAGCTGCGCCGCCAGCTCACCGAGTTGCAGCGGCAGCTCGGCCAGGACCGGGCGGCGAGCGCGCGCGTCCTGCTGCCGCACGCGCGGGCCGCCGCCGACGCCGACCAGATACGCGCGGCCGTGGCCGAGGCGCTCGCCGAGGAGCGGGAGCGCGAGCTGGCCGAGGCGCGCGCGTTCTGGGCGGCTCAGGAGGCCCGTGACGCCTCCGAGGCGCCGTCGCTGTTCGGTCTGCCCGAGGCCGATCTGTTCATGCCCCGGCAGGCGGACTTCGCGGGCCTGGAGCCGGTGTCCGAGCCGGTCACCGACGCCGACGAGTTCCCCGGGGAGTCCCCTGAGCTGGCCGCGGCCCGCCGCCGGCACCCCTCGCACCCGGACTTCGTACCGGTGCAGTCGCCGGCCGTGAACGACCAGGAGCGCACGGCGACCACCCTGGAACAGCTGGCCACCGAGCAGGTGGAGCTGGCCGACGTGCGCCCCGGCCCGCTGGGCACGCTCGACGTCTACGTCTTCGCCGACGGCACCACCCTGTGCATGACGCCGGGCCACCGTGAGACGGCGGAGCGCCTGGCCGCTGCGGTGGAGTCGGGCGAGTCCCCGTACCTGCTGGGCGGCTCGGGCGTGTCCGGCGCGTACACGCTGACGTTCGCGTGCGGCGGGGACATGGTCTACATCCTGGCCGACCGGGTCATCGCGTCCTTCTGACGGGCCCTCTGACGCCTCCGGCGGTTCTCAGACCCCCGCCCGCTGCCGCGCCTCCTCCACCAATCGCACGGCCTCGGCGACCTGGTCGTCGCTTCGCAGCGCCACCGCCAGGTCGTGCGCGGCCACCAGGATCTGGTCCGCCACGGCGAACATCCCCGCGTCCGGCATCTCCCGGGGCTCGCAGCCGGGTTCCTCCAGCGACTGGGCCCACCGGGAGAGCTCCCGCGCCATGGCCAATGCCTCGGCCGCGGCGCTGCGTTGCAGCCGGCTCTGCGGTGCCGCCCGCAACCGGTCGGCGAAGTGATCCACTGCTTGGGTCAAGGGCGTCGTATCAACCACCCGCCGAGCGTAACGCGCCGCACTGTTGCCAACGCGCGAACGCTCAGGCACGGTGACGTGAAGGACCGGCTTACATCCCCTTTGCGTTCGGAGGCGCCGATGTCCCACGTGTTCTCTGAGGAGACCCACCGCAATCTGCTCGCCCGCATCCCACACTGCACCGGTCGTGAGGTCTCCGACTGGCTGCGCACCGTCGAAGAAGGCCCCGCGCTCTTCCGCTTCGAGGAGAAGGTCAGCTGGCTCCGGCACGAGTACGACCTGGCGTACGGCCACGCCAAGGCGATCGTGCACGAGTTCGACCTGAGGCGGGCGGCGCGCAAGCTGCTCTGAACGCGGAAGGGCCCCGGGCGGGTTGCCCGGGGCCCAGCGCACGTCCGGCGCGGACGCTAGTCGTTGCTGCTGAAGATCGCCACCAGCCGCAGCATCTCCACGTAGATCCACACCAGCGTCATGGTGAGGCCGAACGCGGCGAGCCAGGACTCGTTGCGCGGGGCGCCGTAGGCGATGCCGTCCTCGATCTGCTTGAAGTCGAGGGTCAGGAAGAACGCGCCGAGCAGGATCGCGATGATGCCGACGATCGCGCCGAGCGGGCCGAAGCTGCGCAGTCCGCCGTTGTCGGCGACGCCGAAGACGACCAGCAGCAGGTTGACCGCCGTGACCACCAGGAAGGCCATCGCGATGGCCATGCCGATGCGGGCGTAGCGGGCGGTGACGCGGATCCAGCCGGCCTTGTAGACCAGCAGGGTCGCGCCCGAGACCGCCATGGTGCCGAGCACCGCCTGGAACGGCGCGCCGTTCCACCGGCTGTTGAACATCTCGCTGATGACGCCGAGGAAGACGCCCTCGAAGGCGGCGTACCCGAGGATCAGCGCGGGCACCGGGGTGCGCTTGAAGCTCTGGACCATCGCCAGGACGAAGGCGATCAGCGCGGCGCCGACGGCCAGGCCGTAGCTGGTGCCGGAGACCGGCAGCAGGGCCCAGGCGAGGACGGCGCCGACGGCGACCGTGCCGAGCGTGAGGGCCGAGCGGACGACGACGTCGTCCATGGTCATCCGGTCGGTGGTGGCCGGGGCCTGCGGCGGGGCGCCCTGCTGGACGTCCGCCTGCGCGTACGGGTTCTGCGCGTACGGGTTCTGCGCGTAGGGACCGCCCTGTGCGTACCCGGCCTGCGGTGCGGTGTGGAAACCGGCATAGCCGTTGTCGCGGCTGAACCCCCGTCGCGAGAAGACCGGGTTACTGCTCCTCATTTCACTCCTCCATGACCGCCGAAACGCAGCCTTGGGCTCAAGAGTAATGGATTGGCAAAGGACCGACCATGATACTTGAGGAGGATCTTTCCCCTGCCACGCTGCGCAACACGCTACGCGCGCGTCCGATTCCCGGCCATGGACGGACGGCTAACCGAGCGGAAACCCTGTGTACGCCTCGGCCAGGTCGGTCTCGGCCGCGCGGGAGGCGGCGATCCGCTCCAGGCGGGCCAGCTGGAGGCGGGCGTCGAAGGGGGTGCCGTCCGGGGCGCGGTGCAGCAGCGTCGTCATGTCGCAGGAGAACCGCTCGGCCTGCCAGACCCGGCGCAGACAGGTGGCGGAGTAGGCGTCGAGGAGGTCCGGGGAACCGGTCTCCTTCTCGTGGGCGAGGGCCCGGGCGAGGGTGACGACGTCCCCGACGGCGAGGTTCAGCCCCTTGGCGCCGGTCGGCGGCACGATGTGGGCGGCGTCGCCGGCGAGGAAGAGCCGGCCGTGCCGCATCGGCTCGTGCACGAAGGAGCGCATGGGCGTGACCGACTTCTGGGTGACGGGCCCGCGCTCCAGCCGCCAGTGGTCACCGGTCTCGAAGCGGCGCTCCAGCTCGTCCCAGATCTCCTCGTCCCCCCACTGCCCGGCCTCCGTGCCGGCGGGCACCTGGAGGTAGAGCCGGGAGACGGCCGGCGACCGCATGGACAGCAGGGCGAACCCGCGCTCGTGGCGGGCGTAGACGAGTTCGTCGTGCGAGGGTGCGACGTCGGCGAGGATGCCGAGCCAGGCGTAGGGGTACGACCGCTCGAACACCCGGGACAGTGCGGCCGGGAAGGCGGCGCGGGCCACTCCCCAGAAGCCGTCGCAGCCGACGGCGTAGTCGCACTCCAGCACGTCCTCGCGCCCGTGCCGCCGAAACGGGATCCGCGGCCGGATGCCCTCCGCCCCTTCCACCGCCAGCGCCTCGGCCTCGAACAGCAGCGGCCCGCCCTCCCTCAGCTGGAGCGCGATGAGGTCCCTGCACACCTCCGTCTGGGCGTAGACGGTCACGGACCGCCCGCCGGTGAGCGCGGGGAAGTCGACGCGGTGCCGGCGCCGGTCGAACCGCAGCTCGATCCCGTCGTGCCGCAGCCCCTCCCGGTCCATCCGCTCCCCGGCCCCGGCGGCGCGCAGCACATCGACCGTGCCCTGCTCCAGGATCCCGGCCCGCTGCCGGTGCTCGACGTAGGCGCGGTCACGGCTCTCCAGGACGACGGAGTCGATGCCGGCGCGGTGCAGCAGCCGGGCGAGCAGCAACCCGGCCGGTCCGGCTCCGATGATCCCGACGGTGGTGCGCATCGGTCGTCCCTTCTCGGCCACGTCGCCGCCACGGAGGACCCCGCCACAGCTCGCCCGCGATGTTCGTCTGGTGAACTTTATTTCACCTACTTCCGAGCGCGAGTCTCCGACCGCACGGGTGCCGCTGTCAACGGTCCGGGAACGGGGATCGTCGGCAGTGCCGAACGCCTCCTGGGCTGGACTTGGTCCCGTGAACGCGCGGGCTCCGGCCGCCTGCTGGGGTGGGCGGACGGCCGGGGCCGGCGGGGGTCGTGTGCGCCGCGGCGAGCGGCCTCCGGCCGGGGCAGCGCGACGGGTGGTGGCTGGTCTAGCTCCGGGGATCCGGCAGCACCCGGTCCACCAGGGCGTCGAGCCGGTCCTCGAACGTCTGCCGGGCGTCCGGAGTGATCGTGGCCAATGCGACCATGGCCGTCACGATGACGTCGGCCAGCTCCTTCTGGACGTCCTCCCACGTGTGCGAGTGGCCTTTCCTCGGGTTGGCGCCCAGCGCCCCGTGCACCGCCTCGGACACCTCCCCGAACTCTTCCCCGATCTTCAGCACGCGCAGCAGGCGCACGTCCGCCGGCGCCGCCTCCGCGGCCTCCTGGTCCAGCCACTCGCGCAGCCGGCCCACCTGCTCCCAGGTACGGTCTCCCATCGCTTCTTCCTCCCTGGGGCCGGCCCCCATCGCTTTGTTGATCAACAGTCCTCCGGTCAGAACAGGGCGGGGGCAACTGTGTCCCCGACCGGGGTTGTCACGGCCGGCGGTGCCGCCCTCCTGCTCATCAGGCCGGACATGACGACACGAACGCGCCCGCCCCCCTGGCGTGGAGGACGGGCGCGCTGGTCGGTGCCCGGGGTGGGAGTCGAACCCACACTTGCCCGCGTTTAAGGCGGTTGCGTCTGCCAGTTGCGCCACCCGGGCCCGGCCCCAGGGCGAGGTGGGCCGCAGCCGGCGCGAGCACGTGACTGGCCGTCACAGTCCGTTCCGGAGGCCGCACTTCGGCCCCATCATGCCGTGCGTAACCACCCGTCCCCGCACCCGCCGCCTACACAGGCGGGAAATGGTCAAGAGGTGACGCAAAGACGCCCACTCCTTCCGGACACAAGCAGGAACGGGCGTCCGTCCGGGGTCACCGGGGAGCCCAGTGCGCCCTCGTCGTCCGCGCGCGGCAGCCGGACGCCCTTGCAGGGGTCGCGCTCCCGCAAGGGGGGCTCCACCTGTTGGACGCCGGCGGACGCGGTAGCTCGTGACCTAGCCGTCGTTGCCCGTCATCGGTTTCACGTACGCCACAGACGGCCGAGCAAGGCAGCGTGGACCGGCCGTGCGCCAGCGGTGCGCCAGCCGTGCGCCAGTCAGGAAAAAACGGAACGCCCCCTGGCGGCATTTCCCCGGGGCACCGCCGGTGCGGGTGGTAGTGCCCGGAGCCGGACTTGAACCGGAAGAGGTAACCCCGACTGACCTGCGAGTTTAGCGTCTGTCCAGCTCGCCCCCCACGAGACCGGACCGGCCCGGACCAGACCCAACCAGACGGAGCCAGAGGCGGGTTGGTGCTCCCGTGGGAGCGCACGGCTTGTCCTGGGTGGCTCGTCGTTCAGTGGAGGTAAGGGCGCGCCGCCCCGGCCGTCAGGGCCGGGGCGGCGGGCGGGGGTCGGCCCCCGGTCAGCGGCGGACGCTCTCCGACCTCGGCGCCCGAGACATCAGTTCACGCACAGCCTCGTGCGGCGCCCGGCCGCCGTGGATCATGTCGACCACGGCACTCGTGATGGGCATCTCCACGCCGTGGCGTTCCGCCAGGCCCAGGACGGCCTGGCAGGAGGCCACACCCTCCGCCGTCTGCGTGGTGGCGGCCCGGGCCTCCTCAACGGTCAGGCCGCGGCCGAGGTGGCGGCCGAAGGTGTGGTTCCGGGACAGCGTGGAGGAGCAGGTGGCGACGAGGTCGCCCATGCCCGCCAGGCCCGCCAGGGTCAGCGGGCTGGCGCCCATGGCAACGCCGAGCCGGGTGGCCTCCGCCAGGCCGCGCGTGATCAGCGCAGCCTTGGCGTTGTCGCCCAGGCCCATACCGGTCGTAACGCCTACCGCGAGCGCCACCACGTTCTTGATGGCGCCGCCCAGCTCACAGCCCACCACGTCCGTGTTGGTGTAGGGCCGGAAGTAGTGGGTGTGGCACGCCTCCTGGACGGCCGCCGCGGTCCTCTCCTCGGCGCAGGCGACGACGCTTGCCGCGGGCATGCGGTCCACGATCTCCGCGGCCAGGTTGGGCCCGGACAACACGGCGATCCGCTCCGCCGCCGCCCCGGTCGTCTCCGCGATCACCTGACTCATGAGCATGCCGGTGCCAAGCTCGATCCCTTTCATGAGGGACACGAACACCGTGTCCGGCGTCCACTGAGGCCGCCACTCCTCCAGGAGCGGGCGGACCTTCTGCGCGGACACGGCCAGGACGGCGAGGTGCGCGCCGTGGGCCGCCTCGGCCGGGTCGGTCGTCGCCCACACGGTGCCGGGCAGCTTCACCTGGGGCAGGTAGTCCGGATTGCTGTGGGTGGAGTTGAGGGCGTCCACGAGCTCCGGCCGACGCCCCCACAGGGTGACGTCACAACCGGCATCCGCGAGGACGAGGGCGAAAGCCGTTCCCCAGGACCCGGCTCCGTAGACGGCTACACGACGTGACATGCGGTCCATCCCTTTCAGTCCTCGGGGCGCCTCAATGTAACGGCGACGGCCACCCGATCTCGGAGTGCTGGCCCGCGCGTCCTTGCCTCCGTCAGCATGCTGTCCGCCTGCGCGTGGCCGAGCTGCTCGCGCAACTCCGCCTCATGCTCAACCCACGACCGGTAGACGCGCTGCCACATCGCGGGTTCGTGGGGCCGCTCCTCCTCGGCGTCCAGGATCAGGCCGGTTCGCTGCGCCTGTTCGCTCCACGGCGGCAGCGCCTGCCGAGCCTGGGACCGGCCGGACGTGAGGACCGCCCGGGCGCCCGGTGAGCACACGCCGGATCTCCTCCAGCGCCTTGCGCCGGTCCTTCTCGTGCCCCAGGGCGTCCACGCACACCAGGCCGTCCGCGTACCGGGCGGGCAGCCCGGTGGAGCCCAGGGAGCCCAGACGGAAATCCGCGCACTCCGCCGGCAGGCCGAAGTGCCGAGCGCGGGCGGCGGCCAGGCCGAGCGCCGTCGAGGACACATCCACTCCGGTCACGCAGGCGGCCAGCGCCCGGGCCAGCCACAGGCCCACGCCGCCCGTGCCGCAGCCGACGTCCACCAGGCGCTGCCCGGGTTGCATGCGGAGGTTGGCCACCATGGTGCCGAGCAGCGCCCAGTCGGTGGAGCTGGATGCGGCCACCTCCGCCGGGTACAGGTCGCCCATGGCCTGTCCGTACAGGCCGCCCACGATCGTGGTCCGGGCCCGAGCAGCGTGCATGGCGTCGTACACCGCGCCTAACTGCTGCTCCACGACGGTCAGCTGGGGGTCAGCCATGCCGCTCCCTCGTCCGGGGGATGGAGCGGGTGATGCGCATCTCCAGGCCCGGCGCGACCACCTTCACCGCGGCGTACGCCTCCGAGTGCCACAGGTTGACGGTAATCGGCTCGCGCCCTGTGAGCCCGGTGACCTGCGTCACCGTCTCGCGGAGGAGGCCGGGCACGGTTGGCTCCAGGTCGACGGCCAGGCCGGCGAAGTCCGCCCAGGTGCCGACGGGCAGGTCGGCCAGCTCCGGCCGCCCGGGCTGGGCGGCGAACGCGGCCTCGTGGGAGTCGAGGTCGTCTCGGGTGCCCGCGATGCAGGTGAGGCGGGACTGCGCGGCCTCCGTGAGCGCGCGCGAGAGGGCGATCTCCGGCAGGTTGTGGCAGCCGGACCCGGCGAAGACGATCGGGTAGTCCTCCGACCAGATGTAGGCGGCGAACACCGTGATGCCGTACGGGCCGCCGACGTGCACCAGCTCCAGCCACATGCCGGCGCCGTGGAACCGCTGGATCAGGTCGGCACAGTAGGGGTCGGTGACGGAGGCCGGGGCAACCAGCGTCCGCCGCCGCCCGCCCGACTTCCAGTCACGGTGGAGTACGTCCCGCTCCACGGTCTCCAGCAGCGCGTGCAGCGTCGCCTCGGCCCGACTGTTGCCGCATGCCAGGCCGTTACTCGTGACGGCAAACACCTCCGGTCGCGCCGCGTCGTGGTGCAGCTCGCGCCGCAGAAGGTCCGCCGGCACCAGGACCTCCTCCTGGGTGACCAGGCCGCGCCCCACCACCCATTCCAGCGGTACGTCGAGCAGCGCCGGGTGCCAGACCTTCACCGGCAACGCGCTCATCGGGTACCGCCGTTGCAGCTCCCGGTGTGTGCCGCGCGCCGCCGGCGCGATCGCCTGCTCAGCGTGGTACAGCTCCGCGGCCTCCAGCACCGCCGAGATCCGCGCGTGGAGGTCGGTCGCGCCCTTGCCCTGGGAGGTCACGAGGGTGCGTGCGGCCGGCCGCACGGCCGTCCACACGGGGATGCCGAGATAGTCCAGGCCGGTCAACCGGGCGACCCGGCTGATACCCAGGCGCCGGAGTTCCGGTTGCAGCGCGGCCCAGGTGTCCTCCGGCGTGCGGGTGCGCAGGGTTCCGGGCGTGAGCACGCTCATCGGACCGCCTCTTGGTCGCGGAGGAACCCGAGCACGAGCGGGCGCGCCGCGTCCACAGCCTCCCGGACGCCCTGCAACCCGCGCCGCCACGCCTCCTCCTCCAGCCCGTCCGGACCGGTCCCCCACACCGCGGCCAGCATGTCCCGCACCACCTGCTCTTTGATCGCTTCCGGGAAAAACCCGCGGTACGCCCGTCCGGCCTCCGCGTTGATCTCCGCGTACCGGGGGACGTCGGCCCGGTCCCCTTCCGTCTCGTGCGCGAGGAGGCGGGCCACCGTCACCGCGTCGGTGAGGTCCGTACGCGGGTTGGTCACCGCGCACGCGAGCGCCGGCGGCAGCTCCGGCACGCCGTTGCTCTCCAGGTGCTCCCACCACAGCCGCTTGAATTCTGGGTCGAACACCTGCTGGTAGGTGACCCGCAGCAGGGTCGGGAGCCGCCCCTGCTCCGTGTCCTGCGCGGCGAACCGGTTAGCCCACTGCCGGAAGCACCGGGTCTGCCAGATCAGGCCGCCCACGCGCTTCACGGGCAGGCCGGCGAGGTCGCACGCCAGGGCGACCGCCGACAGGGCATCCGTCCGCTTCACGTCCCCGAAGTGCCGGTCAGCGGCCAGCGCTTTCGCCAGCCACCGGGCGAACTCCGGGGCTTCCCCTCGGCTCACCAGCCGCAGCGCGTCCCAGGACCGATGGGCGTAGTAGACGCCGGCCAGGACGCTCAGGAGGCGGTCCGCCTGCGCCGTGTCGAGGACGCGCTGCGACCGGCCCATGGCGATGATCTGCCGGACGCGCACCAGTGGCCACGTGCAGGCGCTCAGGTCGCCCTCGGTGGACTGGGCCACGGCGACCTCGTCATCGCCGGTCAGCTGGCCGTTGGCGTACGACTGCCACACGGAGCCGACGCCGATCATGCCGCTGTCGCCCAGCTCCGCGGCGCGCAGGGCACCGATGCTTGCCGCGCCGATGACGCGGACGCCCCGCCCCAGCGTCCAAAGGATCTCCTTGTGCCTCACGGCCGGCGCCTGGTGGTAAACGCCGTCGATGATGACGACCGTGTCCCCGGCCTCGATCTCCGGGTCGAACAGGTCACCGTGCCCGATAGGGGGCCGGATCCGCAGACCCTTGCCCTGGAGGGCAGGGTCATCCGGGCTCAACGTGGGCCCGGTGAAGACGTGAATCACCTTGGTCTCCAAAGGGGTGCACAGATGGGACGGGCGCCCGGCCACCACCATGTGGCCGGACGCCGGCCGTCGAATCGGGATCAGAACGTGTAGCACTCGTCCTGTTCCACGTCCTCGCTGCGGACGACCGCCGCGGTGTCCACCAGCGCCTCCACGTCCGCGCCGTCCGCGACCTGCTCGGTGGCCTGCGCTGCTTCCTGAGCCTTCGACACCATGTCCGGTTCCTTCCAATCGATCCTCCCGGCGAGGCGGGTGCCTCCCGGGCGTTGCCCGCGCCGCCCGTTCAAGGGCGACCAGTCGGCGCGGAGTTTCAGGGACGGTCCCGGCTGCTGTTTCGGCGGCGGCCGGGGCCGCTGTGTCCCGGGCTGCCGTCGCTCCCCCACGGAGGACCAGCCGGGACGTGGGCCCACCCCGGGCCGGGGACCACGCGGGAGGGGTGCGGGTCCGTGGCTGGGGAGCCGGTCGCAAACGACCGGCCCGGGGCGGGTGATCAGGGGCGGGTCACAGCAGGCGCACGAGGGCCGCCGCAGCCACGCCGCCCAGCGTGAGGGCGTACGCGCCGGCGGCCAGCGCCAGGCGCGGGTGCCGTTCACAGATGAGCCGCCATGCCTCCCGGTCGGTCCGTCCGTCCGCGTGGGCCCGGATGCCCAGGCCGGTGAACGACAGCGACACGACCTGTACGGGGGCGGCAGCCTTGCCGTGCTGCTGGTGCATGGTGCTCCTCGGTACGTGGGGGCGGCGAGCGTTGTACTCGCAGCCGGTTGCGGGAGCGGGACGGGGACGGTGGCCCATGACGTGCTGCCAGAACCTGCGCTCCACAGCGGTCAGGCAGGGGGCGCACAGATTGAGGGGGGCGTGTTGGCCCTCCGCTTGAATGGGGCCGACCCACACCACGGGCAGGTCGGCGGCTTCACACCGCCAGCAGTCGCCGGTGAACCACGACGCGTTCACGGCGCTCCGGAGACGACGGCCAGGGTGAGCAGCACGCCGAGCGCGATCACTATGAGCACGTACAGCGCTTGGGCCTGGCGGGTGGCGTACATCGGGACGCCGGCGGCCGACTGTGCGGCCTGGACCTGCTCGGGCTCGGTGTCCGCCCAGACGCGTTTGCCCCACCCCAGCAGGTCCGTGCCCCACTGGCAGGAGAGGGCGGCCACCAGGGCCAGGCCCCGGCCGCCCTCCGCCTCGTCGTCCAGCGGGCGCAGCGCCGGTACGGCGGTGCTCTTGGAGACGGCATCAGCCGGGGCGAGGTCCCCGAGGCTGGCCATCTCCACGCACCAGGCGGTGCGGGCAGTGAGGTCGACAGCGTCCACGGCCGGGACACCCAGGTAGTGACCGACGCCCATGAACGCGGCGTCGTCCCCCTTGCGCGACCACTCCCGCCGGAGGCCCGCGCTGGACCCCACCAGGATGTAGTAGCGCAGCAGCTCGCGGTCCACGAACGCCGGGCTCAGCAGCGCGCGGGCCAGGTAGTCGTTGACGGCCTGCGGCTCCTCGCTGCAGACCGCAGCGTGGACGACGGTCGCGCTGATCTGTACGACGCTGAACACGCCGCCGCAGCGCAGCAGAGCCACTCCGTCTGTCCGCCACTCCTGGCGGGCCCGGACGCGGCCCTCGGCCGCAGAGAGGAGCCAGTGCTCGACGGCCAGGCGCCGCTCGGCGCCGCTCACAACGTCTGCTCTGGTATCTGGTGGTGGCACCGACGGGTGGTGAACATGCTGAACCGTGCCCATGTCTCGCGGCCTCCCAAGTAGCCTGATTCAGGGATAGCCACGACCGTACGTAGTCGTGCAGCACCCCTGAAGTGACCGTGAGTACAGGTGGTTACGGTCAAACCACCAGGATTGGACTGCACATGCAGCCAAGTTCTCGACAAACCCTGACCGGCAGTACGGGTCGGACTGCGCGGCCTCGGACGGGCCTGCTCAGCGGGTACGTCCTGGGGGTGATCCGCGAGCAGCAGCGTTACACCCAGGACGAGACGGCCGAGCGGCTGCGGGTGTCCACGGACACGATCGCCGGGTGGGAGACCGGCCGGCGTCCCCTCACCGCCGTGCCTGTCGGCCAGATGCTCGGCTTACGCCACCAGCTCATGCAGATGGGCACCTCCCCCGTCCTGCTCCAGGCGCTGGAGCGGGCCCTCGAGGCGGACGTGCTGCTGGCCAGCGCCCTGGACCAGGACACCCCCGTCGAGGAGAGCCCACTGGGCGCCATGGTCATGCAGCGGGAACTCGCAGAAGTCCTGGTGTGGCCGCTCAACGGCGTTGCCCCCGGCCCCGTCCGCGCCCTACCCCGGCCGGCCCGCGCCCGCCGAGGCCCCGCCCCGACCGGGCCCCAGCTCACCGCGACCGAACGGCGCACCTTCTTCAAGACCATGCGGGCTACAGCGGAACAGGCGCGCGGGCCCGGTCAGTTCCTGCTGCGCCGCCAGGCCCTCTACCTGTCCGGGTACGACCGAGAGGCGGACACCGCCGACTGGCTGGCCCACCAGCAGCGCACCGAACGCCCCGACGATTGGCTGACGGCCTGGCTCAACAACCGCTCCGTGGCCGCGGTCGCCGCTCGCCACGGCGACCGTGACCGCATGGCCCACTTCATCGACACCGCCCTGCAGGACGATGACCCCGGCGAGGCCGCCAACCTGGCGTACTGGGCGTACTGGGTGGGAGAGGCACCCGTGCCCCAGCTTTCAGACGACTTCATCGCGGACGGATCCCTGGGCCACTGGCACGGTGGCAAGCTCCTCGCCCACCTCGTGGCAGGCATCGCTCCCCAGCACGGTTACGTGGACCTCAACATCCACAGCGTGTGGGCCCTGCTCCAGGTCCGCCCCAACCTGCTCCAGGTCCGCCCCAACCTGCTCCGGTCCGGCCAAGCCGCCCGCGCCCTACGCGAGAAGCTTCCGATCATGTTGGATAACGGGGACCTCTCGTCGCGCGCGCGGCGGGAGCTGGAGAGCATCCGGTACGCGATCCGCCTCGCCGAGGCGTGAGAGGAGCCCGACGGTGTCCGAGGACCAGGAGCTGACGGCGGTAGCGCGCTTCCTGTTCGAGGCGGGGACGCTCAAGAACACCAAGCGGTCCGGGTGGTGGATGGCCGGCGTCAAGGACCCGGAGACGGTGGCGGATCACTCCTGGCGCACCGCCCTTATCGCAACGATCATCGCTCAACTGGAGGGCGCCGACCCGGCCCGGGCCGCGTTCCTCGCCGTGTGGCACGACTCCCAGGAGACGCGCACCGGCGACGTCAACCACCTGGGCAAGAAGTACACACAGGGCGAGGCGGACCCGCGCGCCATCACCGTCGACCAGGTCGCCGGCATGCCCGAGGGCCTGGCCGATGCCATCCGCGCTCTCGTCGGCGAATACGAAGCCAAGGAAAGCCCGGAGGCCATCTGCGCCAGGGACGCGGACAAGCTGGAGTGCATGATCCAGGGCATCGAGTACCGCGATCAGGGATACGTCAACGCGCAACGGTGGATCGACAACAGCCGCGGCCGGATCACCACCAAGAGCGGCCAGGCCCTGGCGGACGCCGTGCTCGCAACCGGCTCCCTTGACTGGCTGCGGGCCGCGCTCGGCGAGACACCGCACTGAACCACCGGGCGGGGGCGAGTGTCAGACCTGGCCCATAACGTGGTGGTATGCCCACCCCTCCCCCGCACTGCGGGCGCGCCTGCACGCGTGCAGACGACATCAACGAGGAGATCCGGAACCTGATGCGCCAGCCCGTCAGCCGCCAGCGGTCCGAGCAGTGGGCGCGGCTGCTTGAGCCATGGGCGGATGCCCGCAGCAGCCGGTGCACCTGCTGGGCGCCCGCAGCTTGACCTCATGGGTGCGCCCCGTCCCGGTTTTCCACGCCGGGGCGGTGCGCTTCACATGCGTCCGAGCGCATCGGCAGCTTCGACACCACCACCGTACGGCCAGGGACTGACAACGCCCCAGGCCGGGGTCCTACGCCTGGCGGCCCGCGCCAGCGACCGGCCGCCCGAACGCCAGCGGCGCCTTCACGCGGGGCGGGCTCGCCATGATCCGGGCGAAGTTCCACAGGGCGCGCGACGGGTCGGTCAGGTTGTCCCGGATCGTGCGGCAGTCCCGGCAGGACTGCTCCTCGTGGCCACGGTTGCACACCCCGCTGTCCGGCCTGGACGTCGTGGGCCTGGACGGGTGCTTGCACCACGGGCAGGCGGGCAGGTGGGCGGCCCGCTCGATCTGGTGGCGGGCGCGGTCAACGCGCGGCCTGTGCCGGTGTCCCATGGATCTCCTCCAGTGCCTCGGGGTGCTCGATGCGGTAGTGCCTTCGGAAGGCAGCGTCCACGCGGTCCAGGAGCAGCCGGTGGCGCTCTTCCGCCTGGGCGGTGATGGCCGCCGACACGTCCTCGGCGGTGAAGTTCGCCGGCAGGGTGAGCGGCCCGGGCAGCTCGTCCACCGCCTCCGGATAGACCATGCCGCACCCCGGTTGACGGCAGGTGTACCGGGCGGTCTGGGCGTTGAAGCCCTGTCGGCTTCACGTACGGCTACTTCCTGCTGCCGGAAACCCGCTGGTGGCACAACCTCCAGGACGTCACCCTGCCCGAGGAGTACATGCGGGAGGACGGTCACCCCTCCCCTGGCCCCGCGGCGGTGGCACGCGGCTCCCGGCGACGGTGCCCCACTGTTCTCCTGGTGAATTCTTCTTCATCAGGAGCTGCGCGCGAGTCTCCGACCGCACCGACCCCGCTGTCAGCGGTCGTACGGCGGATCCGAGGGGGCGTCAGAGGCGAAGAGGTGCCCGGAGCCGGACTTGAACCGGCACGCCCGCGAAGGGGCAGCGAGGTTTAAGCTCGCCGTGTCTGCATTCCACCATCCGGGCAGGCCATGGGCTCCGCAACGAGGTTCCGAGCCTATCGGGACCCGTCCCCCGGACAGCGGAAGGGTGGACCGATGTTGTCTTATTTTATTGACGTCTGAGGGTGCATCAGCACACGGAACAGGCCATCCGCACTTGCCAACAGCCTGACGGGACGGGTGCACGCGCGTACGCGAAATGACGGAATTTCACCTCCAGAACAAGGGTGGTCCACCGGTTCTTGACATGACGCCGGACATCCCGGGCGCCGAGACCTCGGGGTCGGCCGTCCTCCCCAGGTATGACACGCAGGCCCGCCGTCCGACCCGAGTCGCCCCCCGGAACCGGAACAGCGGCTGACTACACCCGCGCTCCGCGCCGGGACGATGGAACGGTCCCCACACCACACGTCATCCCGTCAGGAGCACCCTCCCGTGACCACCACACCCACCGCCGGCCGGACCACCGCCGTGGCCGCACGCGCCACGGAGCTGTCGAAGATCTACGGACAGGGTGAGACCCGGGTGGTCGCCCTGGACCGGGTCTCCGTCGACTTCCGGCAGGCCGAGTTCACCGCGATCATGGGGCCGTCCGGCTCCGGCAAGTCCACGCTGATGCACTGCGTCGCCGGTCTGGACACCTTCTCCGAGGGATCGGTGCGCATCGGCGACACCGAGCTGGGCAAGCTGAAGGACAAGCAGCTCACGAGGTTGCGCCGGGACAAGATCGGCTTCATCTTCCAGGCGTTCAACCTGCTGCCGACGCTGACCGCGCTGGAGAACATCACGCTCCCGATGGACATCGCCGGCCGCAAGGCGGACAAGGCGTGGCTGGATCAGGTCATCCAGATGGTGGGGCTGTCGGGGCGACTCAGCCACCGGCCCTCCCAGCTCTCCGGCGGCCAGCAGCAGCGCGTGGCCGTCGCCCGGGCCCTCGCCTCCAAGCCCGACATCATCTTCGGCGACGAGCCCACCGGAAACCTGGACTCCCGCTCCGGCGCCGAGGTGCTCGGCTTCCTGCGCAACTCCGTGCGGGAGCTGGGCCAGACCGTGGTCATGGTGACCCACGACCCGGTGGCCGCCGCCTACGCGGACCGCGTGGTCTTCCTCGCGGACGGCCGCATCGTCGACGAGATGCACGGCCCCACCGCCGACTCCGTGCTCGACCTCATGAAGCAGTTCGACGCGAAGGGCCGTACCAGCTGATGTTCCGCACCGCCCTGCGCAACGTCCTCGCGCACAAGGCCCGGCTCCTGATGACCGTGCTCGCCGTCATGCTCGGCGTGGCGTTCGTCTCCGGGACGCTGGTCTTCACCAACACCATCTCCGACGCCTACCAGAAGAGTTCGGCCAAGGGCTTCGAGCGGGTCGACGTCGCCGTACGGCCCGAGTACCAGGACTCCAAGGGCGACAAGGTCGGCAGGACTCCCGAGCTGACCCAGGCCCTGCTCGACCGGGCCGCGCGGGTCCCGGGCGCCGCCTCCGCCACCGGTGTCGTGAGCGGCTTCACCGCCGTCGCCGACAAGGACGGCAAGCTCGTCGGCGGCGACTGGCAGTCCGCCGGCGGCAACTACTGGGGCACGAAGGACCCCCGTTACCCGCTGGTCGACGGTCACGCCCCGCACGGCAAGGGCGAGGTGCTGATCGACTCCGGGACCGCGAAGCGCGCCGGCTACCGGGTCGGCGACACCGTGCGCCTCTCCGTCGACGGCCCGGTCCTCACCCCGACCGTCAGCGGCATCTTCACCACCGACGACGGCAACGTCGCCGCGGGCGGCAGCCTCGCCCTGTTCGACACGCCCACCGCCCAGGCCCTGTTCGGCAAGAAGGGCACGTACGACGAGATCGACGTGCGGGCCGCGGCCGGCACCGGTCAGACGGCGCTGAAGGCCGCGCTGGACAAGGCCCTGCCCGCGAAGCTCGTCGAGACCACCACGGGCCGGCAGCTCGCCGACGACCAGGCGCGGACGATCTCCTCGTCGATGAGCGGTCTGAAGCAGGCCCTGCTGGTCTTCGCCGGCATCGCCCTGTTCGTCGGCACGTTCATCATCGCCAACACCTTCACCATGCTGGTCGCCCAGCGCACCCGGGAGCTGGCCCTGCTGCGGGCGGTCGGCGCCTCCCGCCGCCAGGTCACGCGGTCGGTGCTCATCGAGGCGTTCGCGGTCGGTGCGGTCGCCGGTGTGACCGGTCTGGCCGCCGGTATCGGCATCGGCGCGGGCCTGCGCTCCCTGCTGGGGTCCTTCGGTGCGAGCCTGCCCGACGGACCACTGGTGATCAGCCCCGGCACGGTGGCGACCGCCCTGGCCGTCGGCATCCTCATCACCATGCTGGCCGCGTGGCTGCCCGGCCGCCGGGCCGCGAAAATCCCGCCGGTGGCGGCGATGAGCAGCGTGCACGCCAAGGCGACCACCAAGTCGCTGGTGCTGCGCAACACGCTGGGCTCGCTGTTCGCGGCGGCCGGCGTCGCGGTGGTCCTCGCCGGCACGAGGATGAACGCCGACTCCGGACAGGGCGCGATGGGCATCGGCGCGGTCCTGCTCATCATCGGCGTGTTCGTGCTCACCCCGCTGCTGTCCCGCCCGCTGATCGCCGCCGCCGCGCCGGTGCTGCGCGCCTTCGGGGTGTCGGGCAAGCTGGCCCGCCAGAACTCGGTGCGCAACCCGCGCCGTACGGCGGCCACCGCCTCCGCGCTGATGATCGGCCTGACCCTGATCACCGGCATGACGGTGATGGCGGGCAGTCTGCAGACCTCGATCGACAAGATGGCCGGCTCGGCGATCCGCGCCGACTACGTCGTCTCGATGGCCAACCGCGGCCCGCTCTCCCCCGAGGTGGCGAAGAAGCTCGCCGCCGCCGACGGTGTCACCGCCAGCAGCCCGCTGCGCAACGGCGAGTCCCGCATCGACGGCGGCACGGAGTTCCTGACCGGCGTCGACGGCAAGGTGATCGGCAGGCTGACGGACCTGAAGGTGACCGACGGTTCCTTCTCGGTGGGCGGCTCGCGGGTCGTCGTGGACGAGGACCGGGCGAAGGAGCACGGCTGGAAGGCCGGTTCGCGGTTCACCGCGCACTTCGAGGACGGCAAGGCCGAGCGGCTGACGGTCGCGGGCGTGTACGAGGGCAACGACATGCTCAACGGCGTCATCCTCGACAACAAGGTCCTCACCCCGCACCTGGCCGACCCGGCCGACATGCAGGTCATGGTGAAGACCGTGGACGGCGCGTCCGGCACGGCCAAGGACACGCTGGAGCGGGCCCTCGGGTCCAACCCGGCGATCAAGGTCCAGGACAAGCAGGACATCTCCGACGAGATCGCGAAGATGTTCACGCTGATGCTGAACATGGTCTACGGCCTGCTCGGCATGGCGGTGATCGTCGCCGTGCTCGGTGTCATCAACACCCTGGCGATGTCCGTCTTCGAGCGTGCGCAGGAGATCGGCATGCTGCGCGCGATCGGCCTGGACCGCCGGGCGATCAAGCGGATGGTCCGCCTGGAGTCCCTGGTGATCTCCCTGTTCGGCGGTGTGCTGGGCATCGGACTGGGCGTGTTCTTCGGCTGGGCGGCCGGTGAGCTGCTGGGCACGAAGATGCCGACGTACGAACTGGTCCTGCCCTGGGGCCGGCTGGCGGTCTTCCTGCTGCTGGCGGGCACGGTCGGCATCCTGGCCGCCCTGTGGCCGGCCCGCCGCGCGGCCCGGATGAACATGCTGGCGGCCATCAAGGCCGAGTAGCGGTACGGCACACCGGAGGGGCCTCGCCACCGCGGGGCCCCTCTTGTCGTACCGGTGGGGCGGCGGGCGTCAGCCGTGCCAGGTGCGGGGCCGCAGCGGGAGTCCGGAGGCGCCGGACTCGGGGGTACGCACCGCCAGGACCTGGTTGACGCCGATGCGGTTGCGTTCGAAGGCGAGCGCGCAGGCGGCCATGTACAGCAGCCAGACGCGGGCGCGACCGGGGCCGGCGAGCCGGACGGCGCGGTCCCAGTCGGCCTCCAGGTTGGCCACCCACCGGCGCAGGGTGCGGGCGTAGTGCTCGCGGAGGGACTCCACGTCCCGCACCTCGAACCCGGCCCGCTCCAGCTGGGTGACGGTGGTGCCGATGGGGGCGAGTTCACCGTCGGGGAAGACGTAGGCGTCGATGAACGGGTCGACCTCGTACGACGACTCGTCCCGCTGCGGGCGCCGGGCGATCTGGTGGTTGAGCAGCCGGCCGCCGGGTCCCAGCAGGGCGTACAGCAGGCGCGCGTACTCCAGATAGCGTTCGGCGCCGACGTGTTCGGCCATGCCGATGGAGGAGATCGCGTCGAAGGGGCCGTCCGTGACGTCCCGGTAGTCCTGGACCCTGATCTCCACCCGGTCCGTCAGCCCCTCCTCGGCGACGCGCTTACGGGCGTACGCCGCCTGCTCCTGGGAGAGGGTGACCCCGACGACGCTCACGCCGTGCTCGCGGGCCGCGTGGATGGCCATGGAGCCCCAGCCGCAGCCGACGTCCAGCAGCCGCCGACCCTCTTTCAGGCCCAGCTTGGCGCAGACCAGTTCGAGCTTGTCGCGCTGGGCGGACTCCAGGGTTCCGGCGTCCTCCCAGTAGGCGCAGGAGTACACCATGGAGGGGCCGAGGACCAACTCGTAGAAGTCGTTGCCGACGTCGTAGTGGTGGCTGATGGCCCGTTTGTCGGTGCGCCTGGTGTGCAGGTGGCGCCGGGGTCTGCGGACCTCCTCCTGGGGCGGGGCGGGCGGCAGGGGCGGGCCGGCGAGCTTCAGCAGTTCACGGACGGCGGCGCGTACGTCCGGATCGCGTGCCGCCTGGAGCAGGCCGCGGGCGTCCTCCCCGCGCTCCCACACCAGCCCGGCCACCGCCTCGAGCGCGGTGTACAGGTCCCCCTCGATGTCCAGGTCGCCGGCGACCCAGGCACGGGCGAGACCCAGCTCGCCCGGTTTGAACAGCATGCGGCGCAGGGCGCGGCGATTGCGGATGACGAGCGCGGGTGCCTCAGGTGGTCCGTCCAGCGACCCGTCCCACGCCCGCACCCGCACGGGGAGCGGCGTTCCCAGCACCTGCTCGGCAAGACTCCTCAGCCGCGACGCGGCGTCGGCCATGGCGCACACCTCCAAGACGACGATCCCGGATGTCCGTTCACCACGTAAACACCGCGGGGCGCTCGGCGCAGTCCCGCAAAGGAGTTACAACTGAGCAAAACAGCTGTAGGGGGCATGTATTTGGGGCGGGGATCCGGGGTGGCCGTACAACGCCGAAGGACCTCCCGCACCACGGATGGCGGGAGGTCCTTCGGTCGGTTCGTGACCTGAGGTCAGGAGGCCTTGGCCTTCTCCTCGGTCTTCGCGGCGGCGACCGGCGCCGGCTTGGCGGCCTCGTAGAACTCCTCGCGGGGGTTCTCCATGGCGCCGAGGGAGACGACCTCGCGCTTGAGGAACATGCCGAGCGTCCAGTCGGCGAAGACGCGGATCTTGCGGTTGAAGGTCGGCATCGCCATGCCGTGGTAGCCACGGTGCATGTACCAGGCGAGGCGGCCCTTGAGCTTGATCTTCATCTTGCCCATGACGATCATCGCCACGCCCTTGTGCAGGCCGAGACCGGCGACCGCACCCTTGTTGGCGTGCTCGTACTCCTTCTGCGGGAAGCCCCGCAGGCCGGAGATCACGTTGTCGCCGAGGACCTTGGCCTGGCGCAGCGCGTGCTGGGCGTTCGGCGGGCACCAGGCGTTCTCGTTGCCCGCCTTGCGGCCGACGAGGTCCGGGACCTGCGCGTTGTCACCGGCGGCCCAGATGTAGTCCGTGCCCTTGACCTGGAGGGTCGGCTCGCAGTCGACGTGGCCGCGCGGGCCGAGCGGCAGACCGAAGCGGCTGAGGGCCGGGTTCGGCTTGACACCGGCGGTCCACACGATGGTGCTGGAGTCGACCTCGAGGCCGTTCTTCAGCACGACGTGGCCGTCGACGCAGGAGTCCATCGAGGTGGAGAGGTAGATCTCCACGCCCCGGCTCTCCAGGTGCTCCTTGCCGTACTGGCCGAGCTTGGGGCCGACCTCGGGCAGGATCTTGTCGGCGGCGTCGACGAGGATGAAGCGCATGTCCTCGCGGGACACGTTCTTGTAGTACTTGGCCGCGTCCCGGGCCATGTCCTCGACCTCGCCGATGGTCTCCGCGCCCGCGAAGCCGCCGCCGATGAAGACGAAGGTCAGGGCCTTGCGGCGGATCTCCTCGTCGGTCGTGGAGTCGGCCTTGTCCAGCTGCTCCAGGACGTGGTTGCGCAGGCCGATGGACTCCTCGATGCCCTTCATGCCGATGCCCTGCTCGGCGAGGCCGGGGATCGGGAAGGTGCGGGAGACCGCGCCCATCGCGATGACCAGGTAGTCGAAGGGCAGCTCGTACGCCTCGCCGACCAGCGGGGCGATCGTGGCGACCTTGCGGTCCTGGTCGATGGTGGTGACCCGACCGGTGAGGACCTCCGCCTTGGGCAGCACGCGTCGCAGCGGGACGACGACATGGCGAGGGGAGATGTTGCCGGCGGCGGCTTCGGGGAGGAAGGGCTGGTAGGTCATGTACGACCGGGGGTCGACGACCGTGACGGTCGCCTCGCCGTAGCGCATCTTCTTGAGAATGCGCCGAGCTGCGTACAGGCCTACGTACCCACCGCCTACTACGAGGATCCTGGGACGCTCCGTGGTGCTCATGCCATCGAGTATCCACCCGCCCCACGGGGGTCGCTCGTGCGCCCCTTCACAAGCATCCAGAGGGCCTGTGTTAAACTCCGCGACCCGCGTGACGCAGGTCATGCCGAGGAGAGGGAACCGGAGGGCGCTTCGCCCCGTTGTCAATGCCGTGTGAGCTGCTCCTCCAGGCCGGCGAGGCCCTTGCGAGGACCCCGCGGCACCCTCGGGACGACCCTCTCCCCAGCCCTCCCGCGACCCTCATCTGAACATGTTCAAACGGCCTTTGATCCCCCGAAAAGGCCAACGGACGCCCCTGCGGGGCCCGCCACCGGGGAAATCCTTGTGAAGAACTTCACGAACTTTTCCGCGCGGTCGCGCCCGGGGGCCCCGCACGGCGCCCCCGAGGCCGCTCAAACGTCATCGACCCTGCTCAGCCGCCGACCACGCGATGCCGTCGAGGATGTCGTGCTCGCTCACCACGACCTCCTCGGCACCGGTCCGCTCCATGATCGCGAGGAGGACGAGGGCGCCCGCGCCGATGACGTCGACCCGGCCGGGATGCATGGACGGGACGGCGGCGCGCTCGGCGTGCGTGGAGCGCAGCAGCCACTCGGTGATCTCGCGCACGCGGTCCCGGGAGATCCGGGAGTGGTGGATGCGCGCCGAGTCGTACTCGGGCAGCTCCTGGGCGATGGCGGACACCGTGGTGACGGACCCGGCCAGGCCCACCAGGGTGCGCGCCTCGCGCAGCGGCACCGTCTCCTCGGCGAGGTCCAGGGCGGCCTCGATGTCGGCCCTCATGGCGGCCACCTGCTCCTCGCCGGGAGGGTCGCTCACCTCGTCCCCGTGCACCAGGTGCCGCTCGGTCATCCGCACACACCCGACGTCCACCGACCGGGCGGCGCGTACGTGGTCGTCGCCGACGACGAACTCGGTCGAGCCGCCGCCGATGTCCACGACCAGGTAGGGCCGGGCGAGGTCGGTGCGGCCGGAGAGTTCCCTCGTGGCGCCGGTGAAGGAGAACTCGGCCTCCTGGTCACCGGTGATGACCTCGGGCTCCACCCCGAGGATGTCCAGCACGCCCCGCACGAAGTCGTCACGGTTCTCGGCGTCCCGGGAGGCGGAGGTGGCGACGAAGCGGAGGCGCTCGGCGCCGTGCTCCTTGATGACGGCCGCGTACTCACGGCAGGCGGCGAAGGTGCGCTCCAGCGCCTCGGGGGCGAGCCGTCCGGTGCGGTCGACCCCCTGGCCGAGCCGCACGATCGTCATCCGACGGTCCAGGTCGGTCAGTTGACCGGTCCCCGGGTCGGCGTCGGCGACCAGCAGCCGGATGGAGTTGGTACCGCAGTCGATGGCGGCGACGCGGGTCATGGACAGGTCCTTCGTGTCGGCCGACCGGGAGGGGCGGCGGGCGGGCGCGGACAGGAAGCCGGAAGGCGGGGGCGCCGGGGGCGCTCCCCCGGCGCCGGACCGGCCGGCGGTCACTGCTCGGCGGCTTCGGGCACGACGCACGCGCCCTTGCGCCACCACTCCGGCAGCATCGCGAGGGCCTCGTCGCCGAGCGGGTTCACGCCCGGTCCGGCGGCCAGGGAGTGGGCGACGAGCACGTGCAGGCACTTCACCCGGTCCGGCATGCCGCCCGCGCTCGGGAAGCCCGTCAGCTTCTCGATCTCGTCCCGGCGGCGGATGTAGTCCTCGTGCGCGGCGCGGTAGGCGGCGGCCAGCTCGGGGTCGCTCTGGAGCCGCTCGGTCATCTCCTTCATCACGCCGTTCGCCTCCAGCGTGCCGATGGCGGAGGACGCCTTCGGGCACGTCAGGTAGTACAGCGTCGGGAAGGGCGTGCCGTCGGGCAGGCGCGGTGCCGTCTCCACGACGTCCGGCTGACCGCACGGGCAGCGGTGCGCGATGGCCCTCAGGCCCCGCGGCGGGCGGCCCAGCTGCTGCTTGAAGGCCTCGACGTCCGCGTCGGTGGGCTCGGTGCGCGGAGTGGGCGGCGGAGGCGTTTGCATGACTGCTTTCAGACTGGCTTTCTGTCGGTCTACCGGCCCGGCGGGCCGGTCACTGGTCGGAGGCGTCGGACTTGTCGACGCCGTCCCAGACGTTCGCGTACCAGGGCCGGTGGGCGGCCCCGAGGTCGGCGCGGGACTGCTTGGCCGCGCCCGGGTCGATGACCACGTACCCGGTCTCGCCGGGCTTCACATAGTGCAGCCTGCGCCGGATCTGCTGTTCGGCGTAGGCGTCGTCCTGCCAGCGCGCCTTGAGGTCGCGCAGCTGCTCGACGCGTTCGCGCGCCTGCTCCTGCTGCCGTCGCTGTTCGGCGATCTCGGCGCGCTGGGAGACGTACTGACGCATCGGGTAGGCGAGCGCGACGATCAGCGTGCACAGCACCAGGGCGAGCAGCGCCGCCCGGCCGGTGAGCCGGGAGCGGCGGGCCTGCCGCTTGGTCTGGGAGCGGTAGACGCGGGCCGCCGTCTGCTCGCCGAGCAGCCTGAGCCTGGTCGCGGTGGAGAACCGGTCCCGGTCCTTCACGGCCATCTTCCCCGCCTCCCGTTCACACGCGCGTACGTCCCCGCACACGGTACGGGACCGGGTACGGGGACGTACGTACGACTGGCTAAGCCTTACGCCAGGTTGGGTCAGCCTCAGCCCTTGAAGCGCGGGAAGGCGGAGCGGCCGGCGTACACCGCGGCGTCGTCGAGGATCTCCTCGATGCGCAGCAGCTGGTTGTACTTGGCGACGCGGTCCGAGCGGGCCGGGGCACCGGTCTTGATCTGGCCGCAGTTCACCGCGACGGCGAGGTCGGCGATGGTGACGTCCTCGGTCTCGCCGGAGCGGTGGGACATCATGCACTTGAAGCCGTTGCGCTGGGCCAGCTCGACGGCGTCCAGGGTCTCGGTCAGCGAACCGATCTGGTTGACCTTGACGAGCAGGGCGTTCGCGGAGCCCTCCTCGATGCCGCGGGCCAGGCGCTCCGGGTTGGTGACGAAGAGGTCGTCGCCGACGATCTGGACCTTGTCGCCCAGCTTGTCGGTGATGACCTTCCAGCCGGCCCAGTCGTCCTCGAACAGCGGGTCCTCGATGGAGACGAGCGGGTAGGCCGCCACGAGCTCCTCGTAGTACTCCGTCATCTCGGCGGCCGAGCGGGACTTGCCCTCGAACTCGTACTTGCCGTCCTTGTAGAACTCGGACGCGGCGACGTCGAGCGCGAGCGCGATCTGCTCACCGGGGACGTAACCGGCCTGCTTGATGGCCTCGACGATGAGGTCGAGGGCGGCGCGGTTGGACTCCAGGTTCGGGGCGAAGCCGCCCTCGTCGCCCAGACCGGTGGACAGGCCCTTGGTCTTCAGCACCTTCTTGAGGGTGTGGTAGACCTCGGCACCCCAGCGCAGGGCCTCGGAGAAGGACTCCGCGCCGATCGGGGCGATCATGAACTCCTGGATGTCCACGTTGGAGTCGGCGTGCGAGCCGCCGTTCAGGATGTTCATCATCGGCACCGGCAGCAGGTGCGCGTTCGGGCCGCCCAGGTAGCGGAAGAGGGGCAGGTCGCTGGCCTCGGAGGCGGCGTGCGCGACGGCCAGGGAGACACCCAGGATGGCGTTGGCGCCGAGGGAGCCCTTGTTGTCGGTGGCGTCCAGGTCGAACATGGCCTGGTCGATCAGGCGCTGCTCGGTGGCGTCGTAGCCGACCAGCTCCGGGCCGATCTGCTCGATGACGGCGAGGACGGCCTTCTCGACGCCCTTGCCCTGGTAACGGTTGGGGTCACCGTCACGCAGCTCGATGGCCTCGAAGGCGCCGGTCGAGGCGCCGGACGGGACGGCGGCACGACCCGTGCTGCCGTCGTCGAGGCCGACCTCGACCTCGACCGTGGGATTGCCTCGGGAGTCCAGGATTTCCCGGGCTACGACGACGTCGATGGACGGCACGAGCATCTCCTTCTTGGATGTGACGCTTACGGTGCGGGGCTGGTGTGCCTTGCGATTAGAGCCTAACCGTCCCGGGGCCCTCGGCCACCGACCGACCGTCCCGTGGACAAGGCGACGGTACCTTTTGTTTCTGTACGAAACAAAGGAATCCGGTGAACTTCCGCGCGCGGTGGGCACAAAAAGCCCCGTCCCGGTGCGTACGGGGGAACACGCACCGGGACGGGGGCCCGTGGGGACGGGGGTGGCCCGCACGGGGGCCTTCGGTCAGGCCCGCACGGATGCGCGGGCCCGACGGGCCGGCTCGGGGCCGGATGTCACTTCAGGTGCAGCTGCTGGCCCGGGTAGATGAGGTCGGCGTCCTGGACGATGTCCTTGTTCAGCTCGAACAGCTTCTGCCAGCCGCCCTGGACGTGGTGCTTGCCGGCGATGCTGCCGAGGGTGTCACCGGTGACGACCTCGTACTCGCCGTCGCCCTTCTTGACCGTCTTGCCGGTCGGGGTGGTGACGGTCTTGCTCTTGGTCGTGGACGCGGCCGGACGCTCGGCGGAGCGGGAGGCGGCCTGCTGGCCGGTGGAACGGGTGGTGGTGGTGCCGCTGCCCGAGTCCGGGGTCGAGGGGGCGCTCGGGGCGGAGCCGCCGTTGGGGGTGCTCGACAGGCCCGTGCCGCAGACCGGCCAGGCGCCCTTGCCCTGCGCGGCGAGAACCTTCTCGGCCACGGCGATCTGCTGGGACTGGCTCGCCTTGTCGGCGGTGGCGGCGTACTGCGTGCCGCCGTACGCGGCCCAGGTGGAGGCGGAGAACTGCAGGCCACCGTAGTAGCCGTTGCCGGTGTTGATGGACCAGTTACCGCCGGACTCGCACTGGGCGACCGCGTCCCACTCGGAGGTGGTGGCGGCGGAGGCGTTGCCGGCCGCCATCAGCGGGGCGGCGACGGCGGCGCCGGTGACACCGGCCAGCGCGACGGCGCGGACGGCCTTGGACGGACGGCGGTGCTTGCCCTTGCCGGTAAACAGCATGGATCGATCCCCTCACCGACGCCTACGAGGTGAGCTGTCGGGTTCGGGCCGGTTGAGTTGCCCGGCCGCACCTCCCGCTTGCGCGGAGTGCGGCTTCACCCCCAGCCGGTTCCAGCTTCAACTGCTGGCCCCGGCGCCTACCTTGGGTCCCCCGCTCCTGCCTACGGCGCTTGACGCGACGACTGTTCCCGGGCAACCACTGGCAGGATTCGGCGTGGTGGCTGCCGGGGCTCGTGGTGACGAGCGGCCTCGACCGTAGACACGCGATCCGTGGAATTTCAAAGACGATCAGGGCTTCTGAGACTCATCCCACACTTTCGCCAAACCGGACATTAGGGCGCTAAGTGGGGCGTCAACTCCCTCTATTCGCCGCCCGTTTCGCCCCCGACTTCCAGGGTCTGACCGGCAGTGATGCGATTCGGGTCGGCCCCGATCGCCTTCTCGTTCCCGGCGTAGAGCGCACGCCACCCGCCGTCGACGTCAAGGGAGTCGGCGATGGACATCAGGGAGTCGCCCTCGCGGACGGTGTAGGTGCCCGGTTCACTCGAGGCGTGCCGACCGGAGCGGGGAGCGTCCTGACCGTTTGTCACCCCTTCGTCCGCACTTGCCCCGCGGTGACGTCCGCCACTGCTGAGGGCCCCGGTGTCGACCAGACTCCAAGAACCGGCGGCCTGCTGGGCGTTGGGTTCGGTCGCGGCGTCCGGGGTGGCCGCGGGGGTGTTATCCGTTCCCTGTGGGCTTCCGGGGCCCCGCGAGGGGGACTTGTCGGACTTGGGGGTGTTGGTCCCGTTGGATCCGGCGGGTCCGGTGGGCACACCGGCGTCCTTGCCCGGCTTCGGGGTAGGGCTGTCGGCCTTGTCGGACGAGGATCCCGACCCGGTCCCGGAGCCAGAACGGTCGTCAGAGCCGGTGCCGGCCCCGGTGGAGGGCGGCGAATCCGGCAGACCGGACGAGTCGGAGGCACCGGGGGTGCCGGAGGTGTCGGTTGTGCCGGAGGAGTCGGCCGGACCGGACGAGTCGCCCGAACCGCCGGTGCCACCGGAGCCGCCGACGCCCGTGTCGACGTCCGCGGAGCCGGAGTCGGAGGTCAGGCCGGACAGCAGCGCGCAGGTGGCCCAGGGGGTCGTACCCCGGTCGGCGAGGATCTTCTCGGCGACGGCGATCTGCTGGAGGCGGCTGGCCTGGTCGGCGCTGGCCGCGTACTGGGAGCCGCCGTACTTGTCCCAGTCGTCCTGCGCGATCTGCAGACCGCCGTAGTACCCGTTGCCGGTGTCCGCGCTCCAGGAGCCGCCGCTCTCGCACTCGGCCACCTTGTCCCACGTGGTGCCCTCCGCCGCGTTGGCGCTCGCCGCGCCGAGGAGTGGGATGGCGATGGCGGAGCCGGTCACTCCGGCCGCGACGAGGAGAGCCGGGGCCTGGCGGGGGCGACGGTGTCGACCGTTCCCGGAGAGCATGCAGATGCCTTTCGAGCGACAGCAGGACCGGCGCGGCGGATGGTGCCGCTCGCCGCGCTGATGGGTGAACGTATAGGCATACGATCACTTGTCACAAGTTCATGCCGCACAGATAACGTGAAGATCACAGAGTTGAATGTCCGTCATGTTCCCTTGCGGAGGCTGTGTTCACAGGGCGGGCGTGAACTCCACCGGCAGGGTGCGCAGGCCGCGCATGATGAGTCCGCCGCGCCAGCGCAGCTCGGCCGGGTCCGCGCCCAGCCGCAGGTCGGGCAGGCGGGTGAGCAGGGTGGCGAGCGCGGTCTGGCCCTCCAGGCGGGCGAGCGGCGCGCCCAGGCAGTAGTGGATGCCGTGGCCGTACCCGAGGTGCTGGTTGTCGCGGCGGCCGAGGTCCAGCACGTCCGGGTCGGCGAACCGCTCCGGATCCCGGTCGGCGGCGGCGAGTACGACGAGCACCGGATCTCCCGGCGCGATGTCCTGCCCGCCGACGGTCACCGGCTCGGTCGCGAAGCGCCAGGTGGCCAGCTCCACCGGACCGTCGTAACGCAGCAGTTCCTCCACGCCGGTGGCCAGCAGCTCCGTCTCCCCGCGCACCAGGGACTCCTCCAGCCGCCGACGCTGCTCGGGGTGGGTGAGCAGGGCGTAGGTGCCGTTGCCGATGAGGTTGACGGTCGTCTCGAAGCCGGCGAACAGGAGGATGAAGGCCATGGCGGCGGCCTCGTTCTCGGTGAGGTGCTCGCCGTGGTCGGAGGCGCGGATGAGGCCGGAGATCAGGTCCTCGCCGGGCGCGGGCGTGGCGGGCAGCGCCTCGCGCTTCTTGTGGATCAGCTCGGCGAGATAGCCGCGCATCTTCTTCACCGACCGGGCGACCCCGCCGCGGGGCCCGCCGCCGTGCCGGATCATCATGCCCGCCCAGTCCCGGAAGTCGTCCTGGTCCTCGCGCGGGACGCCGAGCAGGTCGCAGATGGCGTAGATGGGGAGCGGGAAGGCGAACTCGTGGATGAGGTCGGCGGAGCCGGTCTTGGCGAACCGGTCGATGAGCTGGTCGGCCAGCTCCTGCACCCGGGGCGCGAACTCGGCGACCCGGCGCGGGGTGAACGCCTTGCTGACCAGGCGGCGCAGCCGGGTGTGGTCCGGCGGGTCGATGTTCAGCAGATGGGTCATCAGCTCGGCCTTGCGCTCGCCGGGGATGCCGGTCTTGCCCCTGGCGTGCTCGGGCTCGTCGTGATGGGCCGGGTTCTTGCTCAGCCGCTGGTCGGCCAGGGCCTGCCGGGCATCGGCGTACCGGGTGACCAGCCACGCCTCGACACCGCTCGGCAGCCGTGTCCGGTGCACGGGGGCGTGCTCGCGCAGCCAGGCGTAGGCGGGGTAGGGGTCGGCGGCGAACTCCCACGTGAAGAGGGCGGGCGCCGGCCGGCCGGAGGCGGGCCGGGGCTGCTCGGGGGCCGGCTGGTCGGGACGAGGCCCGTCGGGGTGGTGCTGTTCGCTCACTCCTCGACGGTATCCGGCCCCTCGGACGACTCGCCGAGGGCCTTGCGTGCGGCGGAGTGCCCGAGCCCGGCCGCCTCGCGGCACCGGCCCCGCGCCGGTCCACCGGGCCTCCGCCGGTCCGCCGGGCCACCGCCGGTTGACCGGGCCTCCGCCCATCCATCGGGCCCCGCCGGCTCGCCGGGCCTCCACCCGTCCGCCTGGCCTCCACCGGCCACCGGGCCACCGCCCGTCCGCCGGGCCACCACCGGCTGACCAGGCCACCGTCGGCTCGCCGGGCCTCCGCCCGTCCGCCGGGCCGCCGTCGGTTCACCGTGCCACCGCCCGTCCGCCGGGCCTCCACCGGTCCATCGGGCCCCGCCGGTCACCGGACGCCGGAGTCGCTCACCCCGCCTCGTCGCCCTCCCTCCGCCGGTCCGCCGGGCCTCCGCCGGTTGACCGGGCCTCCGCCCGTCC
>NZ_JBEZBT010000001.1:58569-228675 GCF_040647235.1 Streptomyces sp. NPDC042638 | reverse complement strand
CGCCGGTCCGCCGGGCCTCCGCCGGTTGACCGGGCCTCCGCCCGTCCACCGGGCCCCGCCGGTCACCGGACGCCGGAGTCGCTCACCCCGCCGCGTTGCCCTCGCTGTGCCGCAACAGTAAGGAAGGGGAAGGAGGTTCAAGCGCCTGGAAGCGAGACCCGCCCGCCCCTCCGGTCCGCCCTGCCTTCGTCTGCCTACCCTTCGTCCTCCTCCGCGCCATCCGCCGCGGGCGCACCCTCGGCCGCCCTGATCGCGTCCCGGTACGCCCGCGCCGCCGCTCGCAGCGCCGCCTCCGGATCCACGCCGTCCGCCTCGGCGCGGACCGCCAGCGCGAGCAGCTCGTACCCGATGCCGTCCCCTTCGGGCACGGGGACGTCCAGGTCCGCCGTACGGACGCGGGAGGCGAGCTTCGCGGCCAGGGCCAGGCCGGGCTGGCCGAGCGGGACCCCGTCCGTGACCGAGGTGCGCTGCTTCTCCTCCGCCTTGGTGCGCAGCCAGTGCTCCTTGACGTCCTCCGGGGTCTCGGCCCGCTCGTCGCCGAAGACGTGCGGGTGCCGGCGGATGAGCTTGGCGACGATGCCGCCGGCGACGTCGTCGACGGAGAACGGCGCGTCCGGGTGCTCCTCGGCGATCCGGGAGTGGAAGACGACCTGGAGGAGGACGTCACCCAGCTCTTCGCGCAGCTCCACGCGGTCACCGGCCTCGATCGCCTCGACCAGTTCGTACGCCTCCTCGATGGCGTACTTCGCCAGTCCCTCGTGGGTCTGCCGGGAGGACCACGGGCACTCCTCGCGGATGCGGTCCATGACCTGCACGAGGTCCAGCAGGCGGGCGCCGGGCAGGTCGTAGGAGGCGGGGAGCAGCTCCAGGTCCGGCATGGCGACCCGGCCGGAGCCGGCCAGCCGGGCGAGGCCGTCGGTGAGCGCCGGCTCGCCCTCGCCCGTCGCCACGACCACCACCGTCCGCCCGCCGGCGCAGGCGTCGACCAGCTCCTGCGCGGTGGGGGACGCCTGCGCCACCGCTATGCCCGCCTCACGCAGATACGGCAGCTGCGGATGCGCGCCGTCCGCGCACAGCACGGCGTCGGCGCCGCGCAGGGCCTGCCAGGCGGGCCAGGACAGCAGGCCGGGGGCGACACGGTGGCTGGTGGTGAGCAGGACGATGCGGCCGGGGGCGGCTTCCGGGCCGGCCGGGGGACGGACTGCGGGGCTGGTTTCGTTCACGATCCGAACGTAGCCCACGGCGCGAGTGAGCGGATTGCGTTGTCCACAGGGGCGAGGGGATCGTGTGATCGTATGACCGACGGCCCGCCGCCTTACCCTCCCGCCGCCCTACGCTCCCGCCCGGCCTGCGCCTACGCCGTCAGCGGCTGGCCGCCGTCCGCCGTCGTGACCTCCCGTACCCAGGGCGTCTTGGCGTCCACCCGGCTGCTCTTCTGGACGTCCCAGGAGCCGTAGCGCGGGTTGAGGTCGACGTGGAGCTCCGCGGACGCCTTGGACAGGGCCTGCCAGAAGGCGGGCTGGCTGGTGTCGGTGCCGAGCTTCGCGGCGAGCTTCTGCGCCTCCAGTTGCAGGCGCAGGTTGTCGTCGAGGTGCCCCGGGGCGATGCCGTACTTCTGCAGCCAGGCCGTCTGCAGGCCCTTGCCGCCGCCGGCCTGCCGCTCCAGGTCCGCGCGCATCCGCTGGATCTCGTTGCGGGTGACGCCGATGCCCCTGTCCCGGGCGGCACGGTGCAGCACCCGGTCGAGCACCATGTTGTGCAGGGTGTCGCGGGTGAGGCTGCTGGTGGAGGAGACCACCTGCTGGTACTGGGTCTCGTCCGGCACCGCGGCCCGCTGTGCCCGGCGGACCTCGTCGACCCGGCTCTCCAGCTGGGCGACGGTGATGCGCTGCCCGCCGACGACGGCCGCGGCGCCCGGGTGCGCATCGTTTCCGCAGGCGGTCAGCAGGGGTGCCGCGGCGGCGATCGCGGCGGTGAGGACGAGCGCGGTGCGACGGCGGTGCAAGGAGGCCTCCCGAGGAGATTGTGCGGCGGTGCACAAAGTCTTGCGGTGATCGATGGTAGGCAGTGGGCAGGCTGCGGCCAACCCATTCGACCAACGATTCGCGCGCGCTTCGGGCACCGCCGCGCCGCGCCGGGACGGCCCGGGGCGGCCCGCCGGGTCAGCCGACGATGGCCACCGGCGCGTCCCAGGCGTCCCGGTCGACGGTCAGCGTGACGCCGCCGCGGGTCTCCTTGCTGTTGACCAGGTACTGGTGGCCGCGGCTGTGGCCGGTGAACTGGGTGGCGCCCCACGGCCAGTCAGCGGTCGTCGTGTCCTGCTTGTCCCACAGCGCGTACCAGAGGTTGCCCGGCAGGTCCGTCTTGTCGGACGCGGTCGCGACGGCCTTGGCACTGGTGCTGCTGAAGCCGTAGTAGCCGCCGCGGTAGGTGTCGGCGCGCAGCGTCTTCATGAAGGAGCGCACATACGCCAGCACGGCGTCGTTGCACGCCTTGTTAGTGATGTCGTACGGCTCCATGTCCAGGTAGACCGGGCTGCCGGCCTTCATGCCGAGCGCCGATGCCCTGGCCACCGCGTCCTTGGCGTCGCTCGCGCCGAGGGAGACGGCCGTCGAGGCGGTCAGCTTCTCGGGGCTGGAGCCGGTCTGGCAGGGCGGCTGGGCGCCGACGTAGATCGGTATGAGCTTCCAGCCCAGGGAGTTGACCGACTTCACCCAGGAAGCGGTGAGGTTGGGCTGGGCGCAGCCGCGGTTCTTGCCGCCCACGTAGACGGCGGCGGCGCCGTAGTAGCCGGTGTGCCATGCCTTCATGGCGGACAGGGAGGGCGCGGTGCAGGTGTCGAACGCGCGGCCGGTGTACGTCTTCTGCGCGGGCCAGGCGCCGGCGGCCATGGAGGTCTGCGCGGCGATACCGCCCCCGGCGACGACGGCGGCACCGGCCACCGCCCACGTGACATACCTGCGCTTCTTCGACTGCCGGTGACCGGCCATGAACCCCACCCTTGGTTGTGCACGGCGCTCCACGCGCGTGCGTGCCTGACGAGAACGACGTCGGCGAAGGCGACGTCGGGGAGAACGACGTCGGCGAGAACGACGTTTTCCCGGCTGAATCTACCCGCGCACCTGGCCCAGCCACTGAAGGGTCCGCCGGACCTCCACCGCCAGCGGATGCCCGGGCCCGTGCAGCCGCTCGACGTCCACGACCAGCCGCGCCAGCGTGTCGTGGGCCGCCGGCCGGTCACCGAGGGCGAGCAGCAGATGGCCGACGCGGCGGCGCACGTCGTGGGCGAGCTGCGGGTCCCCGGAGACGTACTGGTTCTCGTAGTACGGCAGCAGGGCGCGGTACTCGGCGAGCGCCGCCGCCGGTTCGCCCAGCTGCTCCAGGCACTGCGCGGCCTCGTAGCGGTAGCGCAGCGCCTGTGGGTCGGCCCGGCCGGCCTCGGCGGCGCGCTCGTCGGCGAGACGGCGCAGTTCGGGCAGCGCGCGCCGGTACTGGCCGTCGTCCATGAGCGTGGCCGCGTACTGCTTGCGCAGGGTGCGCACGACCGGGGAGTGCTCTCCGTGCTGCTCGGCGGCGGCCGGCAGGATCGCGCCCAGGATGTCCACGGCCTGCGTGATACGGCCCTCGCCCAGCAGGCGCTTGACGTCGTCCACGGCGGCGGCGACATCGGGCTTCCCGGCCGCCGGCGCCGCCGCCGCGACGGGAGCGGGCTGGGGCGCGGGGGTCCGCGCGCGGTCCGGCCAGGGTGCGTGCGGGCGCAGGAAGGGCCGCGTGGGGTCCAGGGGCGCCCCCGTGGGTGCCCCGCGCGCGGGCAGCAGCGGCGCCAGGTCCTCGTACACCTCCTGCGCGGACGCCGGCCGGTGCTGCGGATCCTTGGCGAGCAGCCGCAGCACCAGCGATTCGAGCGCCTCGGGGACCTCGGGGCGGATCCGGCGCACGGGCAGCGGCGGCTCGTACAGGTGCCGATGCAGCACCCCGAGCGCCGTGGAACCGGCGAACGGCACCTCTCCGCTGAGCAGTTCGTGCAGCAGCACCCCGAGGGCGTACAGGTCGGTGTACGGGCCGACCGCACCGCCCATCGCCTGTTCGGGCGCCATGTAGGCGGGTGAGCCGATCGGGGAGCCGGTGTGGGTGAGGCGCGTGGTGTCGGTGTCCATCACCGAGGCCACGCCCAGATCGAGCACGGTGACCGTGCCCTCCTGCTTCACCATCACGTTGCGCGGCTTGAGGTCACGGTGCACGATCGGCACGGCGTGCACCGCGCTCAGCACGGCGCACAGCTGCGCGGCCACCGCGACCGCCCACTGCCACGGGTACGGGTCGTGCTCGGCCAGGTGGTCGGAGAGGTCGGCGCCGTCGACGTACTGCATGACGAGGAACAGCTCCTCGCCCTCGCTGCCCGCGTCGTGCACCGTCACCAGACCGGGGTGGTCCACCTGCGCGGTCACCCGGCACTCGCGCAGGAACCGGCGGCGCAGCTCGTCCGCCTCCTGGCCCACCACCTTGTCGGGGCGCAGCAGCTTCACCGCCACGCGCCGGTCCAGCCGCCGGTCGTACGCCGTCCAGACCTGGCCCATGCCGCCCTGGCCGATGAGCGTGGACAGTTCGTAACGGCCGGCGACGACGCGTCCTGCCGTCACGGTCACCGTCCGCCCTCGTGGCCGTCCTGCCTGCGCAGGTAGTCGCTCAGCTCGTCCAGCTCGGCCCGCACCTGGTCGATCCGCGCGGGCGCGGGACGCTGCGGCGGCGGGGTGGTCAGCGGGGGCCGGGGCGCGGTGCCGTGCGCCAGCGGGGGCGGGGTGTGCGGCGCGGCCGGGGGCGCCGGCGGCGTGGCGGGTGCCCGGTGCGCGGACTGCGGGACCGGCACGGTCGTGCCGTACGGGCCCGCCGCCGGGTAACCGTATGCCGGGGCCGGACGCTGTGCCTGGTACGCCTGCTGCCGCAGCAGGAAGTGGCGGGTGTCCGCGGCGAGGTAGTACGCGATGGTGCTCACCAGTGTGGTCAGCAACAGCACGAGGCCCACGTAGCCGCCGGTGGTGTGGATCTCGTCGCCGGGCTCGGTCGCCACCAGCGTGAGGCTGAGGATGTCGGCGGCCAGCACAGCCACGAACAGCCCCCAGTCCAGCGACCGGCGCGTGACGGCCGCCAGCCGCAGCATCATCGCCCAGGCCAGGAACCCGATGGAGAGGAACCCGAGCGCCACGAACAGCACACGCAGGAGAACCAGCCACGCGGTGTGCGGCGGCGGCTTCACCGGCTGACCGTAGCCGTGGCCTTGCATGGCTGCTCCCGTTGCCTGAAGTGGGCGTGCCTGCGCGACCGGCGTCCTGCGCGGGGCGGGCAACGCCGGTCGTGCGATCGTCGCTTCGAGCATATGGCCCGACACGGACAAGCGGTCCGGGATGTACCGAACCGTTGTGCGGGGGCGGGTGCCGGCCGGTGCGGGATCAGCGGGGCGCGACCGTGCCGTCCGTCAGTCCGTCGTACATCCCGCGCACGAGCTGCTCCCCGAGCCGGGCCGCCTGCCTGAGCGCCCGCTCGAACTCCTCGAGTGCGCGGAAGTGCGCGCCGTAGCGCCGCTGTTCCTCCAGCGGGAGCCGGGGAAGCTGCAGCCGGCGCACGTCCAGCCGGGTCGCGGTGGAGGCGTAACTGCTTGCCTGCCGGTTGTTGGCGGTACCGCGCAGGAACCCGGCGAGGAACCACGGATCGAGCGCCGTGCGATCGGGGCGCAGCAGCACCAGGTTGCGCCCCAGGGCGGCGCCCCCGGTGGCATCGTCGATCACGCGCGCCACCGAGCCGCCGCCGAGCACCGGTACGACGACATCGCCCGGCTCGGTCAGGACGGCTTCCTCCTCGCTCTCCGGCAGCGTGCCCGAAGGCGCCGTCGCGGCCAGCACGTCGTGGTCGGTGAGCACCGGCACGCGCGCGTGGCCGCCGTTTCCACCGGTACGCATCACCAGCGCGCCCCCGCGCGCGAGTTCACCGACGGTGGTGAGCGGCCAGCGCGCGGGCGGTGCCGGGTCGGCGGGCGGCGGGGTGAGGTCGGCGGTCAGGCGCAGGGTCGCGCCCAGGCGCTCACGCACCTGCGTCAGCTGCTCGGCGCCGTCGGCCACGGCGGCCGGCGGCAGATGGCGGGCGGGGGCGAGGTCCACGTCGTCGTCGAGGAGGTCGATGACCGGCACCGAACGGGCGAGACCGGGCCGCTGCGCCAGCCGTCCCGCGCGCGCGAAGGCACCCCAGGCGTCCAGGACTGCCTCCCGTACCGCCTCCCAGTCCGGACCGCCGCGCCCCTCCCCGGCGAACCTCCCCGTGTCCACGAGCAGCACCTCGGGCGTCGCGGGCGTCCGGCCGGGCCGGCGCAGCACCCACAGGTGCAGCGGGATGTTGTACGGCGGCGCCGCGCCGACCGGCAGCGTGACCACGGCCCGCAGCGCGCCCCGGCGCAGCAGGTCGGCGCGGATCCGGCGCCCGGAGCGGCGGGACGCGGCGGCCGGCGGCATGAGCAGCACGGCCGTGCCGCCGTCGGTCAGCCGGGCCAGCGCGTGCTGCACCCAGGCCAGCTCGGACTCGGTGCGCGCGGGGAAGCCGTACTCCCAGCGGGGGTCGTAGGAGAGTTCGTCATGACCCCAGTTGCGCTCGTTGAACGGCGGATGGCACAGCACCGCGTCGGCGCGCAGCCCGGGGTGGGCATCGGCGCGCAGGGTGTCGCCGACGGCGCCGCGGACGCCGGCCCGGCTGTGCAGCGCGAGCCGCAGCGCGCTGAGCGCGGCGAGTTCCGGGGCGCTGTCCTGCGCGTACAGCTCCTGGTCGGGGCGGGCGTCCACGGCGCGCAGCAGGGCGCCGGTGCCGCAGGCCGGGTCCAGGACGGTACGGGCCGGGCCGGCGAGGTCGGCCATGAGCCCGGCGAGCTCGGCCGGGGTGAGCGTGTACTGGCGGGGGTTGGCGTCCAGGTGCCGGCCCAGCAGGAACTCGAACGTCTGCCGCGCCCCCGCCTCGGCGGCCAGCTCGGCGGCGCCGCGGAGGAGGGGGACGGAGGGCAGGAGTTGAGGGCCGGTGGGGGTGGGGACCGCGGGGGCGGGGGACGCAGGGGCCGTGGCGGTGGGGGCTGCGGGGGTGGGGGCCGTGGGGGTGGGGGCCGTGGGGACGGGGACGGCGGGGGTGGGGCTGCCAGAGGTGGCCTGTGGGGGCCTGGGGGTTGCGGCACCGCGGAAGCGGGGCGTGAGCACCTGATCGAGGGCTCCGGGCAGCATCGCGGCCAGCCGCGCGTCGGAGCCGGCGCTCGCGTCGAGCCAGACGGTGGGCCGCTCATGGATCAGCAGCAGCACACAGCCGGTGTGCACCAGGGCCGGCAGCGGGCCCTCGGGATGGCCGGCGAGCTGCTGCCAGACGCGTTCACGCAGGGGGACCTCGGCGAGTTTGCCCTGCTTGCGCAGCCACGCCTCGACTTCGGCGAGCGCGAAGGTCGGGCTGGTCTCGGTACCGCCGACCGGCTTCGGGAAGTCGGCGTGCCGACGGCGCCAGTTACTGACGGCGGCACGGCCCACCCCGGCGAGCCGCGCGATACCGGCCGCGGTCACCTCTGTCGCGTTGTCCTGCACCGGCGTCGCTCCCCTCGTCCCGTGTGTGCACCGAGCATACCGGCGTACACAAGAGCCATGGATTCACGGGCGTGTACAACTCCGACTCCGTGAATCGTGTTGACTCGGTTCACAGGCTCTGCTCTCATTGACCCCGCGAACAAGCGGTCACCGGAGGGGGAGGCCGCCGCATTCGGGGAGGGTTTCGCCATGGGCATGAAGGCCAGGCTCACGCTCGGGGCCGTCGTGGGGATCGCCATCATCGGTACCGTGTCCGCGAACGCCGGCGGCGAGCACAAGGACAGCGGCTCCAGCGGCAGCGGCAGTGGCACTGGCAGCGGCAAGGCGTCTTCCGCGCCGCTCGGCCGCACGTCCGGGCCGCCCACCTCGCCTGCCTCGCCCGCCTCCTCGATGGACGGCGACGGAGGCACGTTCAAGGTCGGTACGGACATCGCGCCGGGCACCTACCGGTCGACCGGCAACGCAGGGGGCTCCTGCTCCTGGGAGCGCACGAGGAACGCCGGCCACGGGCTGGAGCCGGTCATCGCCGGCAACCACGTCACCGGCACGGCCGTCGTCACCATCAGCCCCTCGGACGGCTACTTCAGGACGACCGGCTGCGGCGACTGGAAGAAGGCCTGACCCGTCCGGTCATCCCCGGCGCGGAACCGATCCCGCGCCGACACCGCGCCGATCCCGCGCCGGCCCCGCACTGCCGCGCCCCACGCCACCCCACGCCGCCCCACGCCACTCCGCGCCGCTCGCCCTCCGGCACTCCGGTCTCCGGCACTCCGGCACTCCGGCACCCCACCGCTCTCGCTCCTCCCCCGCAGCTCAGCACCGCCACTCCAGCACGCGCCACCACGCCCCCCGGGGGAGCCGACCGGCTCCCCCGGCTCGCCAGACACATCTCTCACCAAGGAACCACCATGCGTCGCACCTCACTTGCCGCCCTCTGCCTCGCCGCCGCAGCCACCGCGGGGCTCACCACCGGCTGCCTGCCGGGGCCGGGCAAGGCCGACAGCACACCGAAGGGTCCGTTCGCCGGACTGAGCGGTGGCGAGATCGCCGAACGCGCGTTGAAGGCCACGACGACCGCCTCGTCCCTGAGGCTGAAGGGCCAGGTCGCCGACGACGAGAGCAAGGGCGTCATTGATCTCGACATGGCACTGAACCGCAAGGGCGAGTGCGCCGGCACGATGAGCATGGGCGGTGCGGGCAAGGCCGATCTGATCAGGACCGGAAGCACCGTCTACATGAAGTACGACGAGGCGTTCCTGCGGGCCCAGAGCCAGGGCGAGTCGAAGGCCGACACCGACGCGGCCGTGGCGATGCTGGCCGGGAAGTGGACCAGGATGTCCGTGAAGGGCCAGGACGCCAAGGACATCGCGAGCTTCTGCGACCTGGACTCGGTGCTCGGCGACGTGAAGGACGGCGACTCCGCGGCCACCCGCGGCAAGACCACACGGGTCGGCGGCACGCCCGCGATCGCCCTGCACGAGAAGGACGGCAAGGACCGCTACACCGCGTATGTGGCGACCGGGGGCACGCCGTACCTGCTGCGGGTCGACAGTCAGCCCGGCGCCAAGGAGCCGGTGCACCTGACCTTCACCGACTACGGCCGGCCGGTTCCCGCACGGAAGCCCGCGGGGAAGACCATCGACCTGGACGCGCTGGGCGGCTGACGCCGGGCGGGGGCCCGGCCGGGGCCCGGCGCGGGGTCACAGCGGGTACTCGGCCATCGGGGTGTGCGGTTCGCGGTGCTTGGCGTTCGGGCGCTGACGGTGTCCGGGCGGGTGCCGCGGCGCAGGTCTTCGGCGGGTGAGTGAACCGGCCGGGTCAGCGAGCCCGGAAGCGCGCGGGTGCCTCGGTCGGGTTGCCGCCGGTGGGGAGCTTCTGCTTCGGGCAGGTGGCGAGGACCTTCTTCATGGCCGCCTGCTCCGCGGCGGTGACCCACAGGCCGTACTTCTTCTTGACCGCGACCTGGGCGGCGACATAAGGGCACCGGTAGGCCTTGTTGGGCGGGAGCCAGGTGGCCGCGTCCCCGTCTCCCTTGCCGCGGTTGGTGCTCGCGTCGACCGCGACGAGGTTGAGCGGGTCGTTGGCCAGGGCTATGCGCTTGCCGGGGTCCCAGTACTTGGCGCCCTTCTGCCAGGCGTCGGAGAGGGCGACGACGTGGTCGATGTCGACCTGGCTGCGGCCCCGCCGGTAGGTGATCTCCTTGCCGGAGTAGGGGTCGGGTTCCAGCAGGCCGTAGGAGACCTTGCAGGTGCCGCCGGTGAACTTCACTTCCTTGAGGTCGCGTTTGAGTATGTCGTCGCGGGTGTCGCAGGAGTTGGAGTCGGTGTCCGCCCAGGCGGTGCCGAACCGGGCCCGGGAGTAACCGGTCTTGGGCGCCCGCCCCTTGACGGTCAGTGAACCGGCCGCGGTGGCGGCGGCTCCCCCGTGTCCGGTCTTCTCCGGTCCGAGGGCTCCCCCGGTCTGCTCGGCCGTGCAGCCGGTCACGGTGACCAGCACGGCGACGGCGGTGACCGTCCCGCCCTTCAGAAGCGTCACGGTGCGCCCCCCTTGTTCGACCTGGTCCGCCTCCCGGTCAGGGGCGGATCGTTCCCACCCCCCACGGTAACTTTCCCGGGCCGCCCATCAGATGGGGCGTTATAGGGTGAATCACCGATATTCCGGGCGGAACTTGTGGCAGGTGACGTGGTGCCGGGACTTGACCTTGCCGCCGGCGTCAGGGTCCGACCCTTCCGGCATGAGTGAGAACAACCGCCCCGAGGGGCCCCGTACCGTCCTCGTGACCGGCGCCGGTACCGGTATCGGCCGGGCCACGGCCCGCGCGTTCGCCGCCGAGGGTGCCCGGGTCGTCGCCGTCGGCCGCCGGGCCGCGCCCCTGGCCGAGACCGCCGAAGGGCACCCCGGGATCACGCCCGTGCCCGCCGACCTGACCGCCGAGGAGGGGCCCGGGGCCGTCGTACGGGCCACGCTGGAGCGGTACGGCCGGATCGACGTGCTCGTCAACAACGCGGCCGTCGTCACCGCCGACTCGCTGCGCGGCTACACGCGCGCGTCGGTACGGCCGCTGCTGGACACCAACCTCCTCGCGCCCGTGCTGCTCACCCAGGCCGCGCTGCCCGCGCTGGAGGAGAGCCGGGGTGTCGTGGTGAACGTGACGACATCGGTGGAGGGGCGGGCCTGGCCCGGCAACTCCCTGTACGCGGCGGGCAAGGCGGCCCTGGAGGTGCTGACCCGCAGCTGGGCGGTGGAACTGGCGCCGCACGGCATACGGGTGGTCGCCGTGGCCCCGGGCGCGATCGAGACACCGATCGTCGAGCACGCCGGGTTCACCCCCGGACAGCGCGCCGCCCTGCGCCGGTGGCAGCTCGAGCACACCCCGCTCGGCCGGGTCGGCCGTCCCGAGGAGGTCGCCTGGGCCATCACGCGGCTCGCCTCCCCGGAGGCGTCGTTCGTGACGGGCGTGGTGCTGCCCGTGGACGGCGGCGCGGTCGTCGCCTGACCGATGGGCCTTCCCGGGGACACCCGGCGCCACCGCCGGGAGCCTCGTCGGGGATCGCCGTCAGACGGTCTCGCCCGCCTCCCGCAGCGCCGCCGCCAGCCGGTCCCGTACCGCCGCCTGGGACGCGATACGGGCGTCGAGCACGGCCAGCCGGTCCCGGGCGACCTTCAGCCCGCGGGCGGAGGCGGGGCCGGCGGTGACGTCGCCGTCCAGGCAGGCCAGGAACGCGCGGGCGTCGTCCAGGGTCAGTCCCGCCTCCAGCAGCCGGCGGATGTTGCGGACCCGGACCGCGGTACGGGCGTCGTACTCGCGGTAGCCGTTGGCGGCGCGCGCGGAGGTGATCAGGCCCTGCTGCTCGTAGTGGCGCAGGGCGCGCGGTGTCGTCCCGGTCGCCTCGGCCAGCTCACCGATCCGCACGCGCGCCCCCGCTCCCCTGCCGGTTCCTGTGCTCGGCGCCGCGTCCGCCGACGTCCCCGTCGCCGTCCCCGCCGCGTCCGCCGACGTCCCCGCCGCGTCCGCCGACGTCCCCGCCGCCGTTCCCGTCCCCCGTCGCACGACCGCTAGCTCAGGATCGAGGTGAGGAACTCGCCGACCCAGGCCAGCAGTTCGCGGCCGACCAGGGGCCTGCCACCCACCTTCGCGGTCTTCGGGCGCGGGACCAGCAGCTGGTGCGCGGCGGGCTTGATGACCGTACCCGGGTAGAGCCGCTTGAGCCGCAGCTCCTGGGACTCGCGCAGCTCCACCGGCGCGAAGCGGATGTTGGTGCCCTGCAGCACGATCTCGCCGACGCCGCACGCGCGCGCGAACATCCGCAGCCCGGCCACCAGCAGCAGGTTCTCCACCGGCTCGGGCAGCTTGCCGTAGCGGTCGGTGAGTTCCTCGCGGACGGCCTTGATGTCCTCCTCGCTGTTGGCGGAGGCGATGGCCCGGTAGGCCTGCAGGCGCAGCCGCTCACCGGGGGCGTAGTCGTGCGGGACGTGCGCGTCGACGGGCAGCTCGATCTTGACCTCGAGCGGCTGCTCCTCCTCGATCTCGCCGGTCTCCAGCTGGCGCCGGTAGTCGGCGACCGCCTCGCCGACCATGCGGACGTACAGGTCGAAGCCGACGCCGGCGATGTGCCCGGACTGCTCGCCGCCGAGCAGGTTGCCGGCACCGCGGATCTCCAGGTCCTTCATCGCGACGTACATGCCCGCGCCCATCTCGGTGTGCTGGGCGATGGTGGCCAACCGCTCGTGCGCGGTCTCCGTCAGCGGCTTCTCCGGCGGGTACAGGAAGTAGGAGTAACCGCGCTCCCGGCCTCGGCCGACCCGGCCGCGCAGCTGGTGCAGCTGGGACAGGCCGAAGGTGTCGCCGCGCTCCACGATCAGCGTGTTGGCGTTGGAGATGTCGATGCCGGACTCCACGATCGTGGTCGACACCAGCACGTCGAACTTCTTCTCCCAGAAGTCGACGACCACCTGCTCCAGCGCGGTCTCCGACATCTGGCCGTGGGCGGTGGCGATGCGCGCCTCGGGGACGATCTCCCGCAGCTTCGCCGCCGCGCGGTCGATGGACTCGACGCGGTTGTGGATGTAGAAGACCTGGCCCTCGCGCAGCAGTTCGCGGCGGATGGCCGCGCCGATCTGCCGCTCCTCGTACGGCCCGACGAAGGTGAGCACCGGGTGGCGCTCCTCCGGGGGCGTGGTGATGGTGGACATCTCGCGGATGCCGGTGACCGCCATCTCCAGGGTGCGCGGGATGGGCGTGGCCGACATGGTGAGCACGTCCACGTTCGCGCGCAGCTTCTTCAGCTGTTCCTTGTGCTCGACGCCGAAGCGCTGCTCCTCGTCGACGATGACCAGGCCGAGGTCCTTGAACCTGGTCTCGGAGGAGAACAGGCGGTGGGTGCCGATGACGACGTCCACCGAGCCTTCCTTCAGGCCCTCCAGGACGGCCTTGGCCTCGGTGTCGGTCTGGAAGCGGGAGAGGGCCTTCACGTTCACCGGGAACTGCGCGTACCGCTCGGAGAACGTCCCGAAGTGCTGCTGCACCAGCAGGGTCGTGGGTACGAGGACGGCGACCTGCTTGCCGTCCTGTACGGCCTTGAAGGCGGCCCGTACGGCGATCTCGGTCTTGCCGTAGCCGACGTCGCCGCAGACCAGCCGGTCCATCGGGACCGTCTTCTCCATGTCCTCCTTGACCTCGGCGATGGTGGTGAGCTGGTCCGGGGTCTCGGCGTAGGGGAAGGCGTCCTCCAGCTCGCGCTGCCAGGGGGTGTCGGCGCCGAAGGCGTGGCCGGGGGCGGCCATGCGCGCGCTGTACAGCTTGATCAGGTCGGCGGCGATCTCCTTGACGGCCTTCTTCGCGCGCGCCTTGGTCTTCGTCCAGTCCGCGCCGCCGAGGCGGTGCAGGGTGGGTGCCTCGCCGCCGACGTACTTGGTGATCTGCTCCAGCTGGTCGGTCGGGATGTACAGCCGGTCGCCGGGCTGGCCGCGCTTGGCGGGGGCGTACTCGACGACCAGGTACTCGCGGGTGGCGCCCTGGACGGTGCGCTGCACCATCTCGATGTAGCGGCCGACGCCGTGCTGTTCGTGGACGATGTAGTCGCCCGGCTCCAGGGTGAGCGGGTCGATGGTCTTGCGGCGGCGGGCCGGCATGCGGGCGCCGTCGCGGCTCGCGGTGCGCTGGCCGGACAGGTCGGTCTCGGTGAGCACGGCGAGCTTGAGGGCCGGGTCCACGAAGCCGTACTCGATCGAGCCGCAGGAGACGTGCACCACCGAGGGGCTCAGCTCGGCGAGGTCGGCGTCCAGGCGGGCGGCGATGCCCTCGCCGCCGAGCACCTCCACCGTGCGCGCGGCCGGGCCGTGGCCCTCGGTGACGAACACCGTGCGCCAGCCGTCGGCGAGCCAGCCCTTGGTGTCGGCGAGGGCCCGCGCGGTGTCGCCGCGGTAGGTCTCGGGTGCGTGCATGCCGAGCTTGAGGGTGTCGGCCTCGAGTTCGAGATCGGCGGCGAACGGCGACACCGACCACCACATCATGTCCAGCTCGCGCGCGCGGTCACGGATGTCGGCGAGGGACCACAGGGAGGCGGCGCCGACGTCGATGGGGGCCTCGCCGCCGCCGGCGGTGGCCGCCCAGGACGCCTGGAGGAACTCCTGCGAGGTCGCCACGAGGTCGGCGGCGCGCGTGCGGACCCGCTCGGGGTCGCAGACGAGGGTCATCGCGCCCTCGGGCAGCACGTCGAGCAGCAGCTCCATGTCGTCCACCAGGACGGGGGCCAGGGACTCCATGCCCTCCACGGCGATGCCCTCGGCGATCCTGCCGAGCAGTTCGCCCAGCTCGGGGTGGTCCTCGGCGAGGGCACGCGCGCGGGCGCGGACGTCGTCGGTGAGCAGCAGCTCGCGGCACGGGGGTGCCCACAGCCCGTGCTCGGCGACTTCGAGTGAGCGCTGGTCGGCGACCTTGAAGTAGCGGATCTCCTCGACGTCGTCGCCCCAGAACTCGATGCGCAGGGGGTGTTCCTCGGTGGGCGGGAACACGTCCAGGATGCCGCCGCGCACGGCGAACTCGCCGCGCTTCTCGACGAGCTCCACGCGCGCGTAGGCGGCGGCCGCGAGGGCTTCGACGATGTCGTTCAGATCGGCGGTCTGGCCGGTCCTCAGGGCCACCGGTTCCAGGTCGCCGAGGCCTTTGACCTGCGGCTGGAGCACGGAGCGCACGGGGGCGACGACGACGGAGACGGGGCCGGTCTCGGGGTCGTCCGGGCGGGGGTGGGCCAGGCGCCGCAGCACGGCGAGGCGGCGGCCCACGGTGTCGCTGCGCGGGCTGAGCCGCTCGTGCGGGAGGGTCTCCCAGGAGGGGTACTCCACGACGCCCTCTTCGGGCAGCAGGGTGCGCAGGGCGGCGGCCAGGTCCTCGGCCTCCCGGCCCGTGGCCGTGACCGCCAGCACGGGCCGGCCGGCCTCGCGGGCCAGGGCGGCGACGGCGAAGGGGCGGGCCGCCGGGGGGCCGACGAGATCGACGTGCGGGCGGTTGCCGTCCGCTGCCGCCGCGATCGCTTCCGCGAGGGCGGGGTCCTTGACGACGGCGTCGAGCAGACCGTGCAGGCTCATGAGGGCTTTTTCCGTCCGGGGTGGGCAACGCGAAGAACCCGACGCGGGGAGCAGCCGGGGGGTGTCCAGCCTACGACGCGGGCGGCCGTTGCGTCGGGGCCTGTGGACAACGCCCGGGGCGACCCCCGCACGCCGGGAGGCCCGGTGCCGGGAAGTCCTCCAGGACTTCCCGGCACCGGGCCCTTCCCCCGCAACCCTCGTGTGCGGTGGCCTTCGGACCGCCGGCGGCTAGTCGGTGGCGATGGCGTTCAGCACGTTCATCCGGGCCGCCCGGAACGCCGGGACCAGCGCGGCGAACAGGCCCACGAAGGCCGAGCCGACGAAGACCCCGGTGATCGTCGGCCAGGGGATCTCCAGAATCTTCAGGCCCTCCAGGGCGAGGAGCTTCTGTGCGGTCGCGCCCCAGCCCATGCCGAGGCCGAGACCCAGCAGGGCGCCGAAGACGGCGATCACCACGGACTCCAGGCGGATCATGCGGCGCAGCTGGCGGCGGGAGAGGCCGATGGCCCGCATGAGACCGATCTCCCGGGTCCGCTCGACCACGGACAGCGCCAGGGTGTTCACCACACCGAGGACCGCGACGATGATCGCGAGCGCCAGCAGACCGTAGATCATGTTCAGCAGCTGGCCGATCTGGTCCTTCAGCTCCTGCCTGTAGTCGGTCTGGTCGCGCACGGTGTACTGCGGGAAGTCGTCGTGCAGCGCGGCCTTGAGCGACGTGTAGGCGGCGGCCTCCTGCCCGTCCCGGGCGGTGGCGAAGACCAGGACGTCGAGGGGCATCCGGTCGGCCGGCACGTACCTGGCCACGGTGGTGATGGAGGCGTACATCGCGCCCTTGTCGATGACGGCCTCGTCGCTGGTGATCGCGCGGACGGTCAGCCCGGCGGTGCGGCCGCCCCGGAAATGGACGGTGACCTTGGAGCCGAGCTTGATGCCGTGCTTGTCGGCGAAGCCCTCGAAGACGGACATCGAGTCCGGCCGGTAGGCGTCGGCGAGGCTGCCGGCCACGGTCTTGGTGCGCACGTCCTGTGCGTAGGTCGGGTCGGCCGCGTTGATCGTCTCCTTCTCGGTGGTGCGGCCGTCCGGGGTGGTCAGGGTCGCGTCCAGGACCTTGTACTCGGTGACCCGCTTCAGGCCCGGCGTCTTCTTGATCGCCTCGACCGCCTGCGGGACGACCTCCTTGCCGTTGTCGTCCTGGATGATGAAGTCCGTGCCCACCGTCTTGTCCAGCTGGTCGGTGGCGGAGGCCACCATGGACGAGCCGACCACCGACAGGCAGGCCACCAGGGCCAGGCCGATCATCAGGGCGGCGCCGGTGGCGCCGGTGCGGCGCGGGTTGCGCAGGGCGTTGCGTTCGGCCATCCGGCCGACGGGTCCGAAGATCCGCAGGATGAGCGCGCCGAGGACGCGGACCAGGCCGCCGGCGAGCAGCGGGCCGATGACGACGAAGCCGAGCAGGGTGAGCACCACGCCCAGGCCCAGCCAGCCCGAGCCGGTCTTGGCCTGGTCGGCGGTGGCGGCGAGACGCAGGCTCCAGCCGCCGCCGGCGGTGAGGAGCACGCCGATGACGGCGCGGACGGCACCGGCCCGGGCGTCGGCCGGGGCGCCCGCCTCGCGCAGCGCGGCCATCGGGGAGATCTTGCCGGCGCGCCGTGCGGGCAGGTAGGCGGCGAGGACGGTGACGACGACGCCGAGGAGCAGGCCGAGGGCGGGCGTGGTCCAGGCGACGGTCAGATCGCTGGTGGACAGGTGCATGCCCACCTGGCCCATGAGCTTCATCAGGCCGACCGCGATGCCGACCCCAGCGCCGACGCCGAGGACGGAGCCGAGCACGCCGAGAAGCAGCGCCTCGATCAGCACGGACCGGTTGATCTGCTTGCGGGATGAGCCGATGGCGCGCATCAGGCCGATCTCGCGGGTGCGCTGGGCGACCAGCATGGAGAAGGTGTTGACGATCAGGAAGATGCCGACCAGGAAGGCGATACCGGCGAAGCCGAGCATCGCGTACTTCATGACGTCCAGGATGCCCTGGAGGTCCTTCTGGTTGGCGTCGGCGACCTCCTTGGCGGTCTGCACCTTGTAGCCGTGGCCGAGTTCGGCGGTCACGTTCCGCTTCAGCCGCTCGTCGGTCACGCCCGTGGCGGCGGTGACGTTGACGTTGGTGTAGACGCCGGTCCGGCCCACCAGGGTCTGCTGGGCGGTCCTGGTGTCCAGGTAGAAGATCGCCGCGCCGGGGTTGGTGACCTTGAAGGCGGCGATGCCGGACACGCGCGCGTGGTGCGTGCCGACGGCCGTGATCACGCCGATCTCGTCACCGAGCTTCAGGTGGTGCTTGCCGGCGGTGTCGGCGTCGACCATCACCTGGTCCGGGCCCCGGGGCGCCGCACCGGAGGTGATCTCCATGGTGCGGGCGTCGTTGTGGTTCCAGCTGCCGACGATGGTGGGCGCGCCGCTGCTGGGGGACAGCTTGTCCTTGTCGGCGTCGACGACGGTCACCGAGGTGGAGAACACCGTGCCCTCGGCCGACTTCACGCCCTCGGCGCTGCGGACCTGGCCGAGGACGGAGGCGGGGACGACCGGCGGTCTGCCGGTGCGGGAGGTGGTCTCGCCGGTGTCGGAGGAGCCCTGGGCGCTGACCGTCACGTCCGAGGAGGTCGCCTGGAACAGCTTGTCGAAGGTGGTGTTCATGGTGTCGGTGAACACCAGCGTGCCGCACACGAACGCCACCGACAGCAGCACCGCCGTCGCCGACAGCGCCATCCGCCCCTTGTGGGCGAAGAAGTTGCGCAGCGAGGTCTTCAGGACGGTCATGACGTACGCCCCCGGGCGTCGAAGTCCTTCATGCGGTCCAGGACCTGCTCCGCCGTCGGCTGGTACATCTCGTCGACGATCCGGCCGTCGGCGAGGTAGAGGACGCGGTCGGCGTAGGAGGCGGCCACGGGGTCGTGGGTGACCATGACGATGGTCTGGCCGAGCTCGTCCACCGAGCGGCGCAGGAAGCCCAGCACCTCCGCTCCCGCGCGCGAGTCGAGGTTTCCGGTCGGCTCGTCGCCGAAGATGATCTCCGGGCGGGCGGCGAGCGCGCGGGCCACGGCGACGCGCTGCTGCTGGCCTCCGGAGAGCTGTGTCGGCCGGTGCCTGAGGCGGCCGGCGAGCCCGACGGTCTCCACGACCCGGTCCAGCCAGGCCCGGTCCGGCTTGCGGCCGGCGATGTCCATGGGCAGCGTGATGTTCTCGAGCGCGTTCAGCGTGGGCAGCAGGTTGAACGCCTGGAAGATGAAGCCGATCCGGTCCCGGCGCAGCTGGGTGAGCTTCTTGTCCTTCAGGCCGGTGATCTCGGTCTCGTCCAGGTGGATCCGGCCGCTCGTCACGGTGTCGAGTCCGGCGAGGCAGTGCATCAGCGTGGACTTGCCGGACCCCGAGGGGCCCATGATCGCGGTGAACTGGCCGCGGGCGATGTCCACGTCGACGTGGTCCAGGGCGACGACACGGGTCTCGCCGGACCCGTACGCCTTCACGACCTGCCGGGCTCGCGCGGCAACGGCCGTACGCCCTCCAGTGCCCCCGTGCCTGGGAATGGTCACAGCCGATGTCACGGTATGTCTCCTATGTCGGTCGGCAAGTCGATGTGCTGCCCGGTGTTCCGGGACGTCGTCTCGGGTACGCCGATGAGTCTCGCGTCCGGCCGGGGCGCCGCGCGCTGGTGCGAAGCCCCGTCTTCTCCGGGGGGAAACCCCCCTGCCGCCGGTGCGGTCCGCCACCCCCCAGCGGCGTAAAGCCAGGTTAAGGAGCAGCCCCGGGCGGTCTCGTCCTCCGCCGGGACGAACCGTCCCCGAGCCGCGGTACGGAGGTACCCCTAGGGGTGTTCCACCGCCGGGTGGACCCTTTTTCAGGGGTCGCCTCCACCCGTCGGTGCGCGGGGGCTCCACCCTTTCGTCACCTCAGGGCCGGGCCGGGACCACCGTGGGAAGCTGTCGTCCGGGGGATGGGTGCAGGGGGCACCGGGCAGCGTCCGGCAGGGACCGGGGGAGGGGTGTGCGGTGGGGAGTACGACACCGGCGACACGTGGCGGCGCCGCCCGGCGGCAGGGCACCGGGGGGCGGGGAGCGGTGGTCGCCGCACTGATGCTGTCGATGGCACTGGCGGCGCTGGACTCCACCGTCGTCTCCACGGCCGTACCGCAGATCGTCGGCGACCTCGGCGGGTTCTCCGTCTTCTCGTGGCTGTTCTCCGGCTATCTGCTCGCCGTCACCGTCACGCTGCCCGTGTACGGCAAGCTGTCCGACACCTTCGGGCGCAAGCCGGTGCTGGTGGCGGGCGCGGTGGTGTTCCTGCTCGGTTCGCTGCTGTGCGCGGCGGCCTGGAACATGGCGGCGCTGATCGCGTTCCGGATCGTGCAGGGCCTGGGCGGCGGCGCGTTGCAGGGCACCGTGCAGACGCTGGCCGCCGATCTGTACCCGCTGGCGGAGCGTCCGAAGATCCAGTCCAAGCTGTCGACGGTGTGGGCGGTCTCGGCGGTCGCCGGCCCGGGGCTCGGCGGGGTCCTCGCCAGCTACGCCGACTGGCGCTGGATCTTCCTGATCAACCTGCCGATCGGCGTCGCCGCCCTGTGGCTGATCATCCGTCATCTCCACGAACCCGTGCGGGAGAGGGCGCCCCGCGCGCGCGTGGACTGGGCCGGGGCGCTCGCGGTGTTCGCGTGCGGCGGCGTGCTGCTGACCGCGCTGGTGCAGGGCGGCGTCGCCTGGCCGTGGCTGTCGGCGCCGTCGCTGGCCCTCTTCGGCACGGGCCTCGCCCTGGCCGGCGTGGTGGTGGCGGTGGAGCGGCGGACGGCCGAGCCGATCATCCCGGGGTGGGTGTGGCGGCGCCGGACGATCGCCGCCGTCAATCTGGCGCTCGGCGCGCTCGGACTGCTGATGGTGGCGCCTTCGGTGTTCCTGCCGACGTACGCGCAGTCGGTACTCGGACTCGCGCCGGTGTCCGCCGGGTTCGTGCTGTCGGTGTGGACGCTCAGCTGGCCGGTGTCCGCCGCGTTCAGCCAGCACCTCTACCGGCGGATCGGCTTCAGGGACACCGCGCTGTCCGGCATCGGCCTGGCGTCGCTGATCCTGTGCGCGTTCCCCTTCCTGCCGTATCCCGGCTCCTGGTGGCAGCCGACGCTGCTCATGCTGCTGCTGGGCGGGGCGCTGGGCCTGTTCCAGCTGCCGCTGATCGTCGGCGTGCAGTCGACCGTGGGCTGGTCGGAGCGGGGCACCACGACCGCCTCGGTCCTGTTCTGCCGGCAGACCGGCCAGACCCTCGGCGCGTCCCTGTTCGGCGCCGTCGCCAACGGGGTGCTCGCCGCGCGGCTGGGCGGGGCGGGCGACCTGGACTCCGTCACGCGCGCGCTGGACGCCGGTACGGCCCCCGAGGCGACCCGGCGCGCGATCGCCTCGGCGGTGCACGCGGTCTACCTGGGGGCGGCGGGCGCGGCGGCGCTGGCGTTCGTGGTGCTGCTGGTGGTGGCGCCCCGGCGGTTCCCGGTACTCCAGGAGTGAGCGGCCCCGGGACCGCCGCCCCGCGCGAACCCGGCCGGCAGCGGTGCCGGCCCCGGCCGGCGCCCGGGGTGCCCGGCCGCGGCTGCCGCGCTACTCCATGGCCACGCGGCCGGTCAGTGAGATGAGGCTGTCGCGCACGGAGTCCATGTGCTCCTGGACGACGTCCCAGGTGTCCCCGTGCTCGCGCAGCACCCGTTCCGTCTCCCGGGCGATGTGCTCCGCGCGCACGCGCGCGTCGGCGACGATCTCGGCGGCACGCGCGTGTGCCTCCTCCTGGGAGCGGCGGGCGGCCTCCCCGGCCTCCGCGAGGGCCCGTTCGGCCTCGGCCACCGCGGCCTCGGCCCGGCTCGCCCGTTCGGCGTGCCGGGCGTCCAACGCGGCGGCCCGCTCGGCCTCCTCGCGTTCGGCCGCGGCCCAGCGCTCGGCGTACTCCCGGGACTGCTCGGCGAGCATGCCGGCGGTGCACTCGCGGGCCTCGCGGACCGCGGCGAGCGCCTCTCCGCGCCCCGCCTTCACTCCGCGCCGGGCCGCGATGCGGATGTCGTCGGCCTCGGCCCGGGCCGCGAGAAGCCGCCGGCAGGCGCACTCGTCGGCCTCCGCGCGCAGCGCGTCCGCCGCTTCGCGCGCCTCCTGGCGTACCCGCTCGGCGCCCGCCTCGGCCTGCGCGACCTGCTGGCGGGCCGCACTCCGTGTGCGTTCCAGGAGGTCAGCCGCCTCCTCCCGCGCCGACTGGAAGAGCCGCCGCGCGCCCTCCCCGAGCGCCTCGTACGTCTGCGGGGCGAGCTCCGCGACCGCTTCGCGCAACCGCCCGGCCTCCGCCTCCATGTCCTTGGCGAGCACGGTCAGCCGGGCGGCACGCTCCCAGGCGGCGTCCCGGTCGTCGGACAGCGCCTCCAGATATGCCTCGACCTCGTCGGGACGGTAGCCGCGCCCCCGGACGGTCACGAAGCCGTGCGGCGGCATCGATGCGCTGCTCACCCTGGGGACTCCTCTCCACCGGACATACACGACAGAATGATTTCGCGCATATCTTGATGGATCGGCATAAACGTTCATAACGCGACACTCCGCAGCCGCGTCACGGTCCCAACGTCGCAGTTGACGGTCGGCGCGGCGGTCGCGGGGACCTGCGACACAGCCTCCGCAAGAGTGACGGCGCCGCTCCGGACTCCGGCCACCCGCCGGAGGCGTACCCGCGCGCACCCCGTCGTCTCATCGCGGAACGCGTCGGGCCCTCCACGCGCGCGTGGAGGGCCCGAAGGCTCGGCCGCCCGGCGGCCGGCGGTGCGCCACAGCAGTGCGCACGGTGGTTCGCTACAGCAGGCCGTCCCACATCTGCTCCAGCAGCACCGACCACCAGCTCTCCGGCGAACCGAGCGCCGCCGGGTCCAGGGCGGCCAACTGCGCCTGGAAGTCGACGGTCCAACGGCCCGCCTGCTCCTGGTTCAGCCCGAACCGCAGCCGCCACATCCGGCCCAGCAGCGCCATGCACCGCGCGAACTCCGGCAGCCCGGAGTTCACGAACTGCGGCGGCACCGGCGCACCGCCCGGCCCCGCCTCCACCGGCACGGCCACGATGTTCGCCGTCCCGTACTGCACACAGATCGCCTTGCCGAAGTCGGTACCCATGACGAGGTACGAGCCCGCGTCCGCCGCCGGCTGCACCCCGCGCTCCGCCGCCAGCTCCGCCAGCGTCGGCACCGGGCGGCCCGGCTGTGCCTGCGCCCAGAAGAACGGACCCATGTCCAACGGCAGTCCGGCCACGACCAGCGTGTGCGCCACGATCGGCGGCACACCCTGCCGGGACACCGCCTGCTGCTCGAACCGGAAGACGCCCGGCCCGAACGCCGCGGCCAGCTCCTGGGCGATCCCCTCCGGCGGCACCGGCGGCACGGCCTGCACCGGCGGCAGCGGCGCCCGCACCGGCGCCGGCCGCGCCGGACCGTCCGCCACCTGGTGCAACTCGCCCTGGTGCGCCAGCAACTGGTGCATGCCCTGCTGCCGGCTCGCGTGATCCGTGCCGTACGGCGCGATGCTCGCGATCCGCGCCTGCGGCCACTGCTCACGGATCATCCGCGCACAGTAGGCACCCGGCAGCTCGCACGACTCCAGCTCGGTGTGCAGCTCCAGCACCTGGTCCGGCGGCACACCCATGGCCCGCAGCTCGTGGAAGATCTGCCACTCCGGGTGCGGCGTCCCCGGCGCCGAACGCCGGATCAGCTGCTGCTCGGAGCCGTCCTGCGCGCGGTAGCGCAGCACGGCCTGATAACCCGGGCCGACCGTCGGCTGCCCGTGCTGCGGATACCCGTACGCCGGACCCTGCCCCGGCGCCGGCGCACCCGGCGGCGGCATCGCACCGGGCGGCATCGCACCGGGCGGCATCGGCGGCGGGACGCCCGGCACACCCGGGGGCATGCCCGGGGCGCCCGGCATGCCGAGCGCGCCGGGGGCGGGGGGCGGCGGAGGCGCGCCCGGACCGGCCACCGGCGGAGCGGACAGCACGGTCTCGGCGTGGTGCACGGCACCACGACCACCACCGACGCCACCCGGAGCGCCGGGGGCACCGGGGACGTTCGGGGGCTGCGGGGCGCCGGACATGCCAGGGGCGCCAGGGGCGCCAGGGGCGTCGGGCGGCTGCGGGGCACCCGGCGCCGGGGGCATGCCCGGAGCACCGGGAGCGCCGGGCGGGTTCGGCATGCCCGGGACACCAGGGGCATGCGGAGGCTGCGGGGTGCCTGCGCCCAGCCGACCGGGATCCGCGAGCACCGTGGCCGCCTGATGCACGTGGCCCGTACCGCCCGCACCGCCCGGAACACCCGGAGGGTTCGGCGGCGCGGCGGGGCGGCCGGGGGCGCCCGGAGCGTTCGGCGGGCCCGGGGTCCGTGCCCCGTCCGCACCCAGCGCAGCGGCCGGCGCGCCCGCGCCGCCCTGACCCTCGGGACCCTCGGACCCCAGCGCCGACACCAGCTGCGTCGGTACGTACCCGCCCGCGGACGCACCCGGCGCGGGCGGCGGCGGAGCGCTGCCCGGGCGCGCGCCCGGCGCACCAGGGACACCCGGCGGCGGAGGCGGCGCACCCACTCCCCCGCGCGCCTTCTTCGGCGGCGGCGCCGCCTTGCTCGTCGCGGCGTCCGCGATGTCCCCGGCGTTGGGCGCGAGCGACCGCGCGGGCGCATCCGGGCCCGCCGGGGGCTGCGCCGCGTTCGGCGCCCCGCCCTGCGTCTGCGGGTAGCCGTAGCCGGCGGCGCCCTGCGCGGCGCCGGGCCCCGGCGGACAGCCGTACGGAGCATCCTGCGGCGGAGGCGGCGGCGTGCTGCCCTGCGGAGCACCCGGTACGCCGGGAGCCGGGACGGACGCGGGCGCGGGCGCGGGCGGAGCGGCGTGTGCCGGAGGGTAGGGCGGCACGCCCGTCGGAGGCGTGCCCGGGGCCGCCGCGACGTGCGGGTGGGCGTACGACGGCGTGCCCGGTGGCGGCATGGGCGCGCCGCCCTGGCCGGCGCCGGGCGCCCCGGGAGGAACGGCCACCCCGGCCACACCGCCCTGCGAGCCCTGCGCGTCCGGCGGGAAGCCCTGCGCGTCGAGCGCCGGCGAGACCGCCGTCGGCGGCAGCCGGCTCCCGCCCGACATCAACGCCGTCGGCGCGTCGGCCGCGACCGCCGGTGGCCGCGGTGCGTCGTCCACGTCACTCAGCGGCGGGGCGAACACCGTCGCGGGCAGCGGCACGGAACGGTCGTCCTCACCGGTGTCCGCGTTCGTGTCGGTACCGGCCCAGGGCGTGGCCCCCGGAGGCACGTCCGCCGGAGGCACGTCCGCCGGAGCAGGCGCCCCCGGCGCACCGCCACCCGCGGCCGACGCACCATCAGGAACCGGCACCCGGTCGGAAACCGCCCCCGCGTCCGCACCCGCACCCACCCCGGGAGCCGGAGCCGGACCAGGAGCCGGACCAGGAACCGGGCCGGAAGCCGGGCCGGCCGTGTCCGCCGCCGTGCCTCCTCCCGCGTCCCCCGGCCGCCGGCCCGCCAGCCCCAGCTTGTCCGCCGCCTCCTGCAGCCACTCCGGAGGAGTCAGCAGGAACGACGTCTGGTTGAGGTCCAGGCGGGCGGGAGCGGGCGGCGGAACGGCGTCCCGCGGGCCGCCACCGCCGTACTCCTCCTCGTACCGGCGGATCACCTCACCCACCGGCAGAGCCGGCCACAGCGTCGCCTCCCCGCTGTCCCGGGCGATGACGAGCCGCTGGCCGCCCGCGTCCGAACGCGGGCCCTCCGCCCGGTCCTCGCCCCACACCACGAACCCCAGCTCGAACTCCCGCACCCGCACCTCACGGTGCTGGTAGGCCGGGACGTCGCCGTTGATCCACTCCTCGGCGCGCTCCTGCGCCTGCGCGTAGGTCACCATCGCCTGAAGCTCACTCCCCTGCCGGGCCGGAGGTCACCGAGCCGGAAGACACCGGGACGACACGGGCGAAACCGCCGTCCACCATCAGATTGGCCACCGTCTCCAACTCCGGCGGACTGCCCGCCAGCCGGGACAGGAAGGCGTCGAAGTCGTCACCGCACGGCAGCAGCAGACGCTCCACCCGCTCCGCCGGCGACCACGACGGATCCACGTCCCGCACATCGTCGTACGCGCAGAACCACACCGTGCCGAGCCGCTCGCCCTTCACCTTCACCGCGACCAGGCCGCCCTGCACGAAACCCACCCCGAGGTAATCCTTCGTCAGATGGTCGCGCAGGCACTTGTTCACGTACACCAGGTCATTGACCGCGGCCTCATCCCGCACCGTGAAGAACGGCTGGTCCAGCAGCAGCCCCAGCTCGGCGTCCAGTGCCGTGCCCACGGGCGCACAGCCGCCCGCCGCCTTCAGGAACGAGCGGTAGGCGCCGGGCAGCCGGAAGCCCAGCTCCTCCTCGACCCCCTGCACCTGCGCCTCCGTCACCGCCACACCCGACTTCGGCAGTCCGAAGTGCGCCGGCCGCGACTCCTGCAACGGCCGCGTACCGCGCTTGGCGTGGTCCACCGCCGCCGTCGCCACCCCGCCGTGATGCCGCAACAGCGCCTTCACCTCGACCGGAATCAGCTCCAGCCGCCGCGTGCCCGGGGCGTGATGCCACGTCCAGCCGTGCGGCGTCGCCACGTCCGCCACCGTGTCCCACAGCTCGTGTCCCGCCGCCGCCAGCGCCGCGTTCGCCGACACGTAGTCCGTCAGCCGCAGCTCGTCGACCCCGAAACCCTCCGGCGGTTCGGCGATCTCCACCGCCACGCGCGCGTACGGCGAGAAATCCGGGTAACCGCGCTCATCGACCCGTACCCCTCTCGGGTGACGCGCCGCCCGGACCGGATCCGGGAAATGCACGACCTGCCCGGCGTAGGCCGCGTTCGGCGGCGCGGCCCGTCCCCCGGCCTGGCCGCTGGGCGGTGCCCCCAGCCCGAGCCGACCTGTCGTCATGGCGGTTGCCCCCTGCGGCGTTCTCTCTGGCCTGAACGGCGGTGTCGATCGCGGATGCCGACAGCCTATGCGCTGCGCGAACCCCGGTCACCGGCCCACCGCGCCCCCGCGGCATCCCCCCGCCCACGCCTTCGGCGCCAGGGACGACGAGCCGGCCCACGGGCGCCGCGGAACCTCCCCGGAGCCTCCCCCGCTCTCCGTGACCGGCCGTCACCGCGCCGTCACCCCACCGTCACGACCCGCCCGGGACCCGCGTGTCGCAGCGCCCCAGCTTCCCCACCAGCCACGGCATTTGGCACCCTGTGTCCTTCGGGGGGATGCCCGGGGAGGAAAAACGATCATGAACACCTTGCAGACCGGAGGTGCCGACGTGCGGGCCGGCGACCCTCGCATCGACTGGAGCGGCACCGACACACCCACCGCCCCGCCCCTGCGGCACCGGCGCGACGGCATCCTGCCCACCGTCGCCGCCGCCCTCTCCGTGCGCGGCGCCACCCTGACCGGCACCGCCGCCCGCGGCGACCAGCCCCCGGCCCTCCACCCCCTCGTCCAGGACTTCCTCGACACCCTCACCAGCACCCAGCGCGACCGCTTCACCGGCCGCTGCGCCGAGACCATCCTCATCTCGCGGCACATCACCACCGCCGACGCCGCCCGCAGCAGACGCGCCGCCCGCAGGCCCATGACCAACGGCGAAGCCCGCAAAGCCCTCAAACACGCCAAACTCACCGCCCGCCGCATACGCGAGGACGGCGACCCCCTGCACGGCAGCTTCGCCGCCCCGTGCCGCGCCTGCACCGCCCTCAGCGCCCACTTCGGCGTCCGCATCGTCGACCCCGCCGCAACCGACGGCTGACCACGCCCGTCCATCCCGACGGCACCGCCGTCACCATCACCCACCGCTCCATCGCCGCCACCGCCACCGCCGCCACCACGCGAACACCCGCACGCGCACGACGAACGAAGGGCAGATGCACCCCGACCGCGCCTCCACCCCCAAGCACCCGGCTCCGCCCGTGCAGGGGGCCTCCCCACCGCGCTTCCCCGTACCCGCCGACGCCGCCCTGCGCGCCGCCGGCTGGCAACCCGGACGCTGGGACATAAAGCAGGCCGAGATCTGGGCGGACACCCTGCGCGAACACACCTCACCCGCCGGACACCGGCACACCGTGTTCCCCGCCGCCGTCGAAGCCTGGGCCGAATTCGGCGGCCTGCGCATCGCCCCCACCGGTCCCGGCCGCCAGATCGCCCCCGCCACCCTCGACATCGACCCCCTGCACGGCCTCCACCTCGCCCGCACCCTCGGCGACCTCGGCCGCGCCCTCGGCACCGAACTGTGCCCCCTCGGCGAGGAGACCGACACCGCCGCACTCCTCGCCATCGACGCCGAAGGCCGCGTCTACACCATCGACCACACCGGCGACTGGTACGCCGGCCCCGACATCGACCACGCCCTGACCACCCTCATCACCGGCATACAACCGGTACGCCTCACCGCGGGCTGACGTCCGAGGAAGCCCCCGCGCCCCTCGGCGGAGAGGGACGGAGAGGGACAGGGAAAGGCAGGGGACGGGCACCGCGGAAGCCCCGCGCGGGGCGGGCACCGCAGAAGACTGTGCGCACCGAGCGAGCGCCCGACCACGCCGAGCCGGGACACACCCCGGCACCGGACGCCGCCCGCAGGCCGCCCTACGCCGACGGAATCACCGCCGACACCCGGAACCCGCCCGCCTCCGTCGGCCCCGACACGAACACACCGCCCAGCGCCACGACGCGCTCCCGCATCCCCACCAGGCCGTTCCCACCCGACGGCAGCCCCGCCGCCAACGCCGCCGCCGGCTCCGGCGGGGGCTCGTTCTCCACCTGCATCGCGATCTCCGACACCCGGTGCGCCAGCCGCACATGCGTCTTCGCACCCGCCGCGTGCTTGTGGACGTTCGTCAACGCCTCCTGCACGACCCGGTACGCCGTCTGCTCGATCTCCGCCGCATACGACCGCACCTCCCCCTCCACCGACAGGTCCACGACCATCCCCGCGGCGGCCGACTGCCCGACCAACTCCTCCAGCTCCGACAGACACGGCCCCTCCGCCGCCCCCGCCTCCACGGCCGCCACCCGGGACGCCGCCTCCGCGGCCGCCTCCCCGACCGCCGCCAACGGCACCACCGCAGACCGCCGGCCCGCGCCCTCCCCCGCACGCAGCACACCGAGCATCTCGCGCAGCTCCGTCAACGCCTGCCGGCCCATGTCACCCACCAGCGCGGCGTTCTTCACCGCCTTCTCCGGGTCCTTCCGCGCGACCGCCTGCAACGCCGCCGCATGCACCACCATCAGGCTCACCCGATGCGCGACCACGTCGTGCATCTCCCGCGCGATCCGCGTCCGCTCCTCGTTGCGCGCCCACTCGGCCCGCTCCTCCGCCCGCTCCGCGAGCAGCTGGAGCTCCCGCTCCAAGGAGTCCGCCCGCTCCCGCAGGCTCTCCATCAACCGCCGCCGCGCCCCCACGTACAGACCCAGCAGAACCGGCGGAGCCGTCAGGCCCAACGCCGTCGTCACCGCCGCGAACGGCACGAACCAGTCACCGAGCGTCAGGTCCCCGCGCGCCATGTCCTGCCGCACCCGCACGAACGTCACGATCGCCGTGCCCAGCAGCGACATCCCCGCCAGCGACCCGATGACCCGCCGCGGCAGCTCGCACGCCGCCAGCGTGTACAGGCCGACGACGCCCATCAGGAAGCCCATCTCGGCGGGCGTGATCGCGATCGCCACCAGTACGACGGCGAGCGGCCACTTCCGGCGCACCAGCAGCACCGAGCCGGCGACCAGCCCGAACACGATCCCCACGGACGCCGGGATCCCCGCCTCCCGGGCGAACGGAATCCCCTCCGCGGCGCACTCCACGGCGGACGCCAGCGCGAGGGCCCCGTCGAGCACCGCGCTGCGCCACCTCGCCCACCACCAGGGGCCGGTCAGAGCCCTGGCGTGATCTTCCCCCGTCGTGGTCATGCCTCCAGCCTACGGGCGACGGGTGGGGCTTTTCCGGTGAGTTTCCCCTACCTCCACACACCACACTCGGTAACCGAACGACCTCGAAACCACCCGGTATCCCTCGAACTGGCGAACCCTTCCCGTTCGACACCGGAAGCGGCCATTCCGGACTTGGCCATGGGCGACGACCACTAGGCCGCCTCGTGATCAAAGTCCTGAAAGGTGCCGACTTGCACCGTCGCATCGAAGGGTCTCGGTACGGCATAGTGGAGGCCGCACGCGAAGCCGATCAGTAGATTCGGACATGGCGTGCAATCTATCCCGGATCGTCTAAGGGCAGGACAAACGGTTTTGGTCCGTTGAATGAGGGTTCGAATCCTTCTCCGGGAGCCCACGACACACGAAACCCAGATTCGGGCCCTGACCGTCAACACCACCGTCAGGGCCCGCACTCATGTCCCCCGGAAGTCCCCCCGGTATCCTGCGGCTGTCACCCCCACCCATCACAGCCGAAGGGCAACCCCGTGAGCGCCATCCGCCCGGCCGCCGTCGTCGTTCTCGCAGCGGGTGAGGGCACCCGTATGAAGTCGGCGACACCGAAGGTCCTGCACGACATCTGCGGCCGTTCCCTGGTCGGCCATGTACTGGCCGCAGCCCGCGAGTTGGACCCCGCGAACCTGGTCGTCGTCGTGGGCCACGCCCGTGAGCAGGTCACCGCGCACCTGGCCGAGGCCGATCCCGGCGTCCGGACGGCCGTGCAGGCGCAGCAGAACGGCACCGGGCACGCCGTGCGCATGGGCCTGGAGGAGCTGGGCGGGGCCGTGGACGGGACCGTGGTCGTCGTCTGCGGGGACACGCCCCTGCTGACCGCCGACACCCTCGCGCGGCTCACCGAGACGCACCAGGCGGACGGCAACGCCGTGACCGTCCTCACCGCCGAGGTGCCGGACGCGACCGGTTACGGCCGGATCGTGCGGGACGACGCGACGGGTGCCGTCACCGCGATCGTGGAGCACAAGGACGCCTCCGACGCCCAGCGGTCGATCCGTGAGATCAACAGCGGGGTGTTCGCCTTCGACGGGCAGCTGCTGGCGGACGCGCTGAAGAAGGTGCGGACGGACAACAGCCAGGGTGAGGAGTACCTCACGGACGTGCTCGGGATCCTGCGGGAGGCCGGGCACCGGGTGGGCGCGTCGGTGGCCGGCGACCACCGGGAGATCGCCGGGATCAACAACCGGGTGCAGCTCGCCGAGGCGCGGCGCATCCTGAACGACCGGCTGCTGACGCGGGCGATGCTGGACGGTGTGACGGTCGTGGATCCGGCGTCGACGTGGGTGGACGTGACGGTCACCTTCGAGCGGGACGCGCTGGTGCACCCCAACACGCTGCTCACGGGGTCGACACACCTCGGGGAGGGTGCGGAGGTGGGTCCGAACAGCCGGCTGCGGGACACCCGGGTGGGCGCGGGGGCGCGGGTGGACAACACCGTGTCGGAGGGGGCTTCGGTGGGGCCCGGGGCGTCGGTGGGGCCGTACGCGTATCTGCGGCCCGGTACGCGGCTCGGTGAGAAGTCGAAGATCGGTACGTACGTGGAGACGAAGAACTCCTCGATCGGTGAGGGGACGAAGGTTCCGCACCTGTCGTACGTGGGTGACGCGACGATCGGTGATTTCACGAACATCGGGGCGGCGAGTGTGTTCGTGAACTACGACGGTGAGAACAAGCACCACACCACCGTGGGGTCGCACTGCAAGACGGGCTCGGACAACATGTTTGTGGCTCCTGTCACGGTCGGGGACGGTGCGTACACCGCCGCGGGGTCCGTGATCACGAAGGATGTGCCGCCCGGTTCGCTGGCCGTGGCCCGTGGCCAGCAGCGGAATATCGAGGGCTGGGTGGCCCGCAAGCGTCCGGGGAGCGCGGCGGCGAAGGCGGCCGAAGCGGCGTCCCGGCAGGGCGACGGCGAGGACTGACCGGAAACGGGTGCGCCAAACACGGCGTACCGTGATAAGTGCACATCCGCACGTGTGCACCCGCACCCTTACCAGCTGATATGGCCTCTCATGCCCAGCCGAGAGGTCGCCGAGCAGCCGGCTGGCTGAGACAACCTCTGAGGAGACTGTGCTGTGACCGGGATCAAGACGACCGGCGAGAAGAAGTTGATGTTCTTCTCCGGCCGCGCCCACCCCGAGCTTGCCGAGGAGGTCGCCCAGCAGCTGGGTGTCGGGGTCGTCCCGACGAAGGCCTTCGACTTCGCGAACGGTGAGATCTACGTCCGTTACCAGGAGTCGGCTCGTGGTGCGGACTGCTTCCTGATCCAGAGCCACACGGCTCCGATCAACAAGTGGATCATGGAGCAGCTGATCATGATCGACGCGCTGAAGCGTGCGTCGGCTCGTTCCATCACGGTGATCGTGCCGTTCTACGGTTACGCGCGGCAGGACAAGAAGCACCGGGGTCGTGAACCGATCTCGGCGCGTCTGATCGCGGACATGATGAAGACGGCGGGTGCGGACCGGATCCTGACGGTGGATCTGCACACGGACCAGATCCAGGGCTTCTTCGACGGTCCGGTGGATCATCTGTTCGCGTTGCCGCTGCTGGCGGACTACGTGGGCCGCAAGGTGGACCGGGCGAAGCTGACGGTGGTGTCGCCGGACGCGGGCCGGGTGCGGGTGGCGGACCGGTGGTGCGACCGGCTCGGTGCGCCGCTGGCGATCGTGCACAAGCGGCGTGACAAGGACGTGGCGAACCAGGTGACCGTCCACGAGGTCGTGGGTGAGGTCAAGGGCCGGGTGTGTGTCCTCGTCGACGACATGATCGACACCGGTGGGACGATCTGTGCCGCCGCTGACGCGCTGTTCGCGCACGGTGCGGAGGACGTCATCGTGACGGCGACGCACGGTGTGCTGTCGGGTCCGGCGGCGGACCGGCTGAAGAACTCGCGGGTGAGTGAGTTCGTGTTCACGAACACGCTGCCGACGCCGGCGGAGCTGGGCCGGGACCTGGACAAGATCACGGTGCTGTCGATCGCTCCGACGATCGCGAGTGCGGTGCGTGAGGTGTTCGAGGACGGCTCGGTGACCAGCCTCTTCGACGAGCAGTGAGGTTTCCGCTGGTCCGCTGTGCGGGCTAGCTGAAGATCCTTTTGGGTACGGCCTCCCCTGCCGAGTAGACTGCTGCAGTTGCTCGGCGAGGGAGGCCGTACTCCGTTGGAAGACGGGATGCGGCTGTCCGTTATCGACGCGCTCTTCGTAGCAGGCCGTTCGTGGCCGGGTGACCACGTCCGTTCCGAGTTCTACGAGGAGTGATCGATATGTCCGAGGTCAAGCTCACCGCCGAGACCCGCACCGAGTTCGGCAAGGGTGCCGCGCGCCGCATCCGCCGCGACAACAAGGTTCCGGGTGTTCTCTACGGCCACGGTTCCGACCCGCTGCACCTGACCCTGCCGGGCCACGAGCTGCTGCTGGCGCTGCGTACGCCGAACGTCCTGATCGCGCTGGACATCGACGGCAAGACCAACGAGCTGGCGATCCCGAAGTCCGTGCAGCGCGACCCGCTGAAGGGCTTCCTGGAGCACGTCGACCTGCAGCTGGTCAAGCGCGGCGAGAAGGTCACGGTCGAGATCCCGGTCCACACCGAGGGCGAGCTGGCCCCGGGTGGCAACCTGCTGGAGCACGTGCTGAACGCGCTGCCGGTCGAGGCCGAGGCCACGCACATCCCCGAGGCCGTCACGGTCTCCGTCGAGGGTCTGTCGGCCGGTGACTCCGTCCTGGCCAAGGACATCTCCCTGCCGTCCGGCGTGACGCTGACCGTCGAGGAGGACGCCGTCGTCCTGCAGGTCCTGGCCGCGCAGGCCGAGGAGACCGAGGGCGAAGAGGCCGCCGAGGGCGAAGAGGTCGCCGAGGCCTGATCCTCGCGGTCGTCATCATCGGTTCAGCCGCCGCTTCCCTCGCGGGGAGCGGCGGCTGGCGCGTATCAAGGAGACATGGACGTGACCACTCCCGCCAGTACGGCTCCCTGGCTCGTCGTCGGGCTCGGCAATCCCGGGCCGGAGTACGCCATGAACCGGCACAATGTGGGCTTCATGGTGGCCGATCTGCTCGCGGAGCGGATCGGGGGGAAGTTCAAGCGGGCCGGCAAGGCGCAGGCGCAGGTGCTGGAGGGGCGGATCGGCCCGGCCGGGCCGGCGAACCGCCGGGTGATCCTGGCGAAGCCGATGTCGTACATGAACCTGTCCGGTGGTCCCGTGAACGCGCTGAAGGACTTCTACAAGGTGCCGGTGGCGAACGTGCTGGCGGTCCATGACGAGCTGGACATCGACTACGGGGTTCTGCGTCTGAAGCTGGGTGGCGGGGACAACGGGCACAACGGTCTGAAGTCGATGACGAAGGCGATGGGACCGGACTATCACCGGGTGCGGTTCGGGATCGGCCGGCCGCCGGGGCGGATGCAGGTGGCCGACTTCGTGCTGAAGGACTTCTCGTCGGCGGAGCGCAAGGAGCTGGACTACTTCGTGGACCGCGCGGCGGACGCGGTGGAGTGTCTGGTGATCGAGGGGCTGGAGCGGGCGCAGAGCACGTACAACTCGTGAGCGCGGGTGTGCGCCGTACAACTCCCGACTTGTCCGGCCGGGTCGCCCACCGGAGTTGACCGGCCGTGTGGGTATGGCCAATGATCCCGGCCATGCCTGCCACAGCACGTACCGCCCGTCAGGCGTCCGGCTCCGCGCTGCGGTTCGGGCGGACCGCGGCGACGGGTGCGCTCGCCGCGCTGATCCTGTTCGCCGGGGTGTGGGGTTCCTGGGGGACGGCGCAGCACGTGATGCTGACCAAGGGGCGTGAGCGGGGCACGGTCCGGGTGACGCGGTGCGCGGGGGACGTGTGCAGCGGCCCGTTCACCCCCGTGTCGGCGGGGGCGCGGCCACGCGCGCGCGTGGAGATCGAGAAGTCCGTCGCGGTGGGCGTGGGAACGACGTACGACGTCGTGCTGAAGCCGGGCAGCGGGGACGCGGTGCGGTCCGGTCCGGCGGGGGTCCTGTTCGCCTGGGTGCCGCTGGGCGGGGCGCTGCTGCTGGCCTCGGTGGTGGTCGCGGGCGGGATGCGGCTGGTCCGGCCGGCGTGGGTGCTCGGGCTCGCCGGGGCGGGGTTGCTGACGGCGGCGTTCGTGGCGTTGCAGTAGCGGGCGGTCCGGGAGCGGCGGGTCGCGCGGCGGCCGGGAACGCGGGTGCCCCCGGGGTCGTACGACCCCGGGGGCACCTTTGTGTGTCGTGGCGGGTCAGCCGGTGTTGCGCAGGCCGGCGGCCACGCCGTTGACGGTGAGGAGCAGGGCGCGGGAGAGCAGCGGGTCGGGGTCGACGCCGGCCGCGGCGGCGTCGCGCTGCCGCTTGAGCAGGGCGACCTGGAGGTAGGAGATCGGGTCCAGGTAGGCGTCGCGGATGGCGAAGGTCTGCTTGAGGACGGGCTGGGCGTCGAGGAGTTCGTCCTCGCCGGTGACGCGCAGGACCTCGCGGACGGTCAGTTCGTGTTCGGCCTTGATGGTGTCGAACACGTGCTTGAGCTCGTCGGGGACGAGGGTGTCGACGTAGTGCTGGGCGATCCGCAGGTCCGTCTTGGCGAGGGTCATCTCGACGTTGGAGATGAAGTTGCGGAAGAAGTGCCACTGTTCGTGCATCTCGCCGAGCACGGAGTCCAGGCCGGTTTCCCGCAGCGCCTTGAGGCCGGAGCCGACGCCGAACCAGCCGGGCACGATCTGCCGTGACTGGGTCCAGCCGAACACCCACGGGATGGCGCGCAGACCGTCGAGCGAGACGCCCGAGCCGGGGCGGCGCGAGGGCCGCGAGCCCAGGTGGAGCTCGGCGAGCTGGTCGACGGGCGTGGAGGCGAGGAAGTACGTCGGCAGGTCGGGGTCCTCGACTAGGCGGCGGTAGGCGGCGTGGGCGGCGTCGGAGACGACGTCCATGGCCGCGTCCCAGCGGGCGAGCGCCTCGTCGGACTGGCGGGGCGCGGTGTGCAGGGCGGACGCCTGGAGGGTGGCGGCGACCGTCAGCTCCAGGTTCTCCCGGGCGAGGGAGGGGATCAGGTACTTGTCGGAGATGACCTCGCCCTGCTCGGTCACCTTGATCTCGCCCTCCAGGGTGCCCCAGGGCTGGGCGAGGATCGCGTCGTGCGAGGGGCCGCCGCCGCGGCCGACGGTGCCGCCGCGGCCGTGGAAGAGGCGCAGCCGGACGCCGTAGCGGTGGGCGACGTCGCGCAGCCGGCGCTGGGCGCGGTGGATCTCCCACTGGCTGGTGGTGATGCCGCCGAACTTGGAGGAGTCGGAGTAGCCGAGCATGACCTCCTGGACGTCGCCGCGCAGCGCGACCAGGCGCCGGTAGGACGGGTCGGAGAGCATGTCCTCCAGGATGGTGTCGGCGGCGCGCAGCTCGTCGGTGGTCTCCAGGAGCGGCACGATGCCGATCTTCGCCCAGCCGGCGTGCAGGTCGACCAGGCCGGCCTCGCGGGCGAGGACGGCGGCGGCGAAGACGTCGTCGGCGCCCTGGCACATGGAGATGATGTACGACTCGATGACCTCGGGGCCGAAGATCTCCAGGGCCTTCTTGACGGTCTCGAAGACGCCGAGGGTCTTCTGGCCGGCGGCGTCGACGGGTGCCGGGGTGGGGGCGAGGGGCCGGCGGGAGCGCAGTTCCTTGGCGAGGAGCTTGGCGCGGTACTCGCGGGGCATGTCGGCGTAGCGCCAGGACTCCTCGCCGAGCCGGTCGAAGAGCTGGCCGAGGGCGTGATGGTGGGCGTCGGCGTGCTCGCGGACGTCCATGGTGGCCAGCTGGAGGCCGAAGGCGGCCAGGGTGCGGATGGTGCGGGCGAGGCGGCCGTCGGCGAACAGGGCGCCGCGGTGTTCGCGCAGCGACGCCTGGATGATCCGCAGGTCCTTCAGCAGCTCGCCGGTGCCGAGGTAGTCGCGGCCGGTCTCGTGCGCGGTGCCCGTGGCGAGGCGCTGCTTGGTGTTCTCCAGCTTCTGCCGGATGCAGGTGGCCTTGAGCCGGTAGGGCTCCTCGGCGTTGAGGCGCTTGTAGCGGGGGCTGATCTCGGGGAGCAGCTCCAGGTCGGCCCGGAGGGATTCCAGCAGCTCTTCGGTGGCTCCGGCGTAGCGGATGGAGTTGGAGAGCAGGCCGCGCAGTTCGTCGATCATCTCCAGGGCGTCGTTGATGCCGTGTTCGTGCTGGAGGATGAGGACGTCCCAGGTCACCTGGGGGGTGACGTTGGGGTTGCCGTCGCGGTCGCCGCCGATCCAGGTGCCGAAGGTGAGGGGGCGGGTGTCGTCGGGGAGCTTGACGCCGACCCGTTCCAGTTCGGCGGTGAGGTCCTCCAGGACGTCGCCGACGGCCCCGGCGTGCAGTTCGTCGAGGTAGTAGATGGCGTTGCGGGCCTCGTCGGCGGGCTCGGGGCGTACGACGCGCAGTTCGTCGGTCTGCCAGACGAGGTCGATGTTCTCGGCGAGGCGGATGTCGTGGCGGCGGCGGTCGGAGTCGAGGACGGGGGTGTCCAGCAGCGCGGCGACGCGCCGGAGCTTGTTGAGGACCGAGCGGCGTGCGGCCTCGGTGGGGTGGGCGGTGAAGACCGGGCGGACGTTGAGGTGCCGCACCGTCTGGCGCAGGTGCTCGGGGTCGGCGTCCTTGAGGCGGTCGGCGGTACGGGCGAGGAGGCCGCCCTCGGCCGCGCGGCGGGCGCGCAGTTCCCGGCCGCGGTGCACCTGTTCGGTGATGTTGGCGAGGTGGAAGTAGGTGGAGAAGGCGCGGACCAGCTTGGCCGCGGTCTCCAGTTCGGTGCCGCGCAGCAGCTCGGCGGCGGCGTCGCCGTCCTCGCGGGTGAGGCGGCGGACCTTCTCGACCAGTTCGAGGAGCTCGGGGCCCTCCTGACGGACGAGGGTCTCTCCCAGGAGGTCACCCAGCCGGCGGATGTCGGCGCGCAGCTCGGTGCTGGTCGTGGTGGTCTGGTCGTCGGCACTGCTCACAGGTGCGGCTCCTTGCAGTGTTGAAGCTCGTCTGGAGGGGAACCCGGCCGGGGCTGCCGCGCGGCGGGCGCCGCATACGGGCCGGAGCGTCCGGGAAGGAAACTTCAGCGGACCGCGCTGTCCGACCGAGACCAAGGATAGGTGGCCATGTGGACGCGCTGGGCCTGGGGCTCTTGCCGCCGCGTGACACGCTGCCATACTTACGACGCCGTAGGTTACGGGACCGTAGGGAAGTGCCGTCGAGTCCCGCTCGGTCCCGGCCCACACTCGTCTTGACCCTCGACCCCACAGGGGACGCGCATGACCTCAAGTTCCGACGTGATCGAAGAAGCCCGTAAGGCCACCGACACATCTCCCCCATCCGCCACGCTGGGCGGCGAGCAGAAGCGTTCGATCGAGCAGATCACGCTGCTCCTGTTCATCATCGTGCCGTTCGCGGCACTGGTGGCGGCCGTGCCGCTGGTCTGGGGCTGGGGGGTGAGCTGGCTCGACATGGGCCTGCTGGTCTTCTTCTACTTCCTCGGGTGCCACGGCATCACGATCGGTTTCCACCGGTATTTCACCCATGGTTCGTTCAAGGCCAAACGGCCCTTGCGGATCGCGTTGGCGATCATGGGGTCGATGGCGGTCGAGGGCCCGCTGGTGCGCTGGGTGGCCGACCACCGCAGGCACCACAAGTTCTCCGACGCCGAGGGCGACCCGCACTCGCCCTGGCGCTTCGGGGAGACGCTTCCGGCACTGATGAAGGGCCTGTGGTGGGCGCACATCGGCTGGATGTTCGACGAGGAGCAGACACCGCAGGACAAGTACGCGCCGGATCTGATCAAGGACGGGGCGCTCCGGGCGATCTCCCGTCAGTTCGTCTTCTGGACGGCCCTGTCGCTGGCCCTGCCGCCGCTGATCGGCGGTCTGGTGACGATGTCCTGGTGGGGCGCGTTCACCGGGTTCTTCTGGGGATCACTCGTACGGGTGGCGCTGCTGCACCATGTGACGTGGTCGATCAACTCGATCTGTCACGCGGTGGGCAAGCGGCCGTTCAGGTCGCGGGACCGTTCGGGCAACGTGTGGTGGCTGGCGGTCCTGTCCTGCGGTGAGTCCTGGCACAACCTGCACCATGCCGACCCGACCTCGGCGCGGCACGGGGTGATGCGCGGCCAGATCGACTCGTCGGCCCGGTTCATCCGCTGGTTCGAGATGCTCGGCTGGGCGTACGACGTGCGCTGGCCGTCACGCTCCCGTATCGATTCGCGGCGGCACGACGGGGAAGGCGACTCCCGGCGCCGGACGGAGGCGGCCGGGACGGCATGATTGACGCCGTGGCGACCGACTCCAGCAGCACTTCCAGCAACGACAAACCGCGGCGGACGCGCCGGACCCGTATGACCGGTGCCGAGCGCCGCCAGCAGCTGCTGGAGATCGGTCGCACCCTTTTCGCGGCCAAGGGCTTCGAGGGCACGTCGGTGGAGGAGATCGCGGCGAAGGCCGGGGTGTCCAAGCCGGTGGTGTACGAGCACTTCGGCGGCAAGGAGGGGCTGTACGCGGTGGTGGTGGACCGGGAGATGCGGCGCCTGCTGGACATGGTGACCAGCTCGCTGACCGCCGGTCATCCCCGCGAGCTGTGCGAGCAGGCCGCGTTCGCCCTGCTCGACTACATCGAGGAGTACACGGACGGCTTCCGCATCCTGGTCCGGGACTCGCCCATCCCGCAGTCCACGGGGTCCTTCGCCTCGCTGATCTCGGACATCGCCACCCAGGTGGAGGACATCCTGGGCCGCGAGTTCAAGAGCCGGGGCTTCGACCCGAAGCTCGCCCCGCTCTACGCCCAGGCCCTGGTCGGCATGGTCGCGCTGACCGGACAGTGGTGGCTGGACGTGCGCCGCCCGAAGAAGGCGGAGGTGGCGGCCCATCTGGTGAACCTGGCGTGGCACGGTCTGGACGGCCTGGAGCAGAAGCCGCGGTTGATCGGGCACCGCAAGGCCTAGGGCCGCCGTCACGGGGCTGGGCACCGCAAGGCCCAGGTCCGCCGTCACCGGGGCTGGGCACCGCAAGGCCCAGGCCCGCCGTCACCGGGGCTGGAGGAACTCCAGCCGGTTGCCGACGGGGTCCCGCGAGTAGCAGCGCCGGTGGCGGGGCAGGGCGTCGTCCCAGGTGACGGGTGCCCCGGCGGCGGCGATCCGGGCCGCGTACGCCTCGATGTCCCGGACCCGCAGGCCCGGGTGGGCCTGCTCGGCCGGGCGGAAGTCCTCTTCGACGCCCAGGTGGAGCTGGACGAAGCCCGCCTCGAACCAGCAGCCGCCGCGCGCCGCGAGCAGCGGCGGCTTGGGGATCTCGGTCATGCCGAGGACCCCGGCGTAGTACGACCGCAGGAGCTCCTCCGCGCCGGGCGGGGCGGCCAGCTGGACGTGGTCGACGGCGATCAGCATGCTCAGCCCTCCTTCACGGCGACGGCGAACAGCCGGCGGAACGGCAGGACCGTGCCGTACGGCGCGCTCGGGTAGGCCGTGCGCAGCAGGTCCCGGTACTCGGTGAGGAACGCGTCGCGTGCCTCGGGGTCGTCGGCGAGTGCGGTCAGGACGGGCCGCAGGCCGGTGCCCTTCACCCAGTCGAGGACCGGGTCCTCGCCCCCGAGGACGTGGTGGTACGTCGTCTGCCACACGTCGGCGGCGCAGCCGAGGCGGGCGAGGCGGTCCAGGTAGGTGCCGGGGGTGTGCACGGAGCTCGTGCGGCGCAGGACGTCGGCGAGGCGGGTCCGCCAGCGGGGGCCGGCGGCGAGGTCGCGCATCAGGGCGTGCAGCGGGGCGTCGATGTTGTCGGGGACCTGGAAGGCGAAGGCGCCGCCGGGTTCCAGGGCGGCGATCCAGTCCCCGAACCGGTCGGTGTGGCCCGGCACCCACTGGAGGGCGGCGTTGGAGACGATCAGGTCGTACGGCTCCTCGGGTGCCCAGGTCCGCAGGTCGGCGTGGGCGAAGTCCAGGCGGCCGCCGCCGGCCGTGGGGCCTTCGTGGTCGACGTGCGCCTTGTCGAGCATCTCGGGGGAGTTGTCGTACCCGGTGATGCGGGCGGTGGGCCAGCGGCCGGCGAGCAGGGCGGTGACGTTGCCGGGGCCGCAGCCGAGGTCGGCGACGCGGGGGCGGTCCCGGACCGGATCCGGGATCCGCGCGAGGAGGTCGGCGTAGGCGCGGGCCCGGTGGCCGGCGTGGCGGAGGTACTGGGCGGGGTCCCACAGGGGCGGCTGGGTCATGCCTCCCACCTTCCCCCGCCATTTCTCTTGATGTCAAGAGACTCGACATCAAGAGACTTCATGTCGACACAACCACTACACTGATCTCCATGGAGGACGAGGTCGATCGGCTGGTCGCAGCGTGGCGCCGGGAGCGTCCGGACCTCGACGTGGAGCCGCTGGAAGTACTGAGCCGGGTGAGTCGCCTCGCCCGGCATCTGGATCGCGCCCGCCGGCTCGCCTTCGCCGAGCACCAGCTGGAGCCCTGGGAGTTCGACGTGCTGACCGCACTGCGGCGCGCGGGCACGCCGTACCAGCTCTCCCCCGGCCAGCTGCTGACACAGACCCTGGTCACGTCGGGCACGATGACCAACCGGATCGACCGGCTCGCGAAGAAGGGCCTGGTGGAGCGGCTGCCCGACCCCAGCGACCGGCGGGGTGTGCTGGTCCGGCTGACCGACGAGGGCCGGGACCGCGCGGACCAGGCACTGGCGGGCCTGCTGGAGCAGGAACGGGCGATCCTCGCCGAGCTGTCCCGCGCCCAGCGCGCCGAGCTGGCCGGACTGCTGCGCGGGCTGACCGCCCCGTTCGACAACATCCCCGGCTGACGATCCGCCGCCGGGAACATGCCCGGCCGACGATCCGCCGGGGACATCCCCGGCCGGTGATCGGTCGGGGACATCCCCGGCCGGTGATCGGTCGGGAACGTCCCGTCGGTGATCCGCCGGGTGACCGAGGCAACGGGCGCGGGCGCGCGGGCCGGTCAGGCGCTGTTCGTCTCCTCCGGGATGATCCGCCCGGCGACGGAACCCAGGTCCGCCGGACCCACCCCCGCCCGCCGGGCCAGCGCGACGGCGGCCAGCGTGGAGTGGACGCCCAGCTTGCCGAGGACGTTCTGCATGTGGGTGCGCACGGTGTGCGGGGAGAGGAACAGCCGCTCGGCGACGGCCTTGCGGCCCAGCCCGGCGACCATGCAGCGCAGCACCTCCCGCTCCCGCGGGGTGAGGGACTCCACCAGGCGCTCGCTCTCGGTACGGTGCCGGCGGGCGGCCGTCAGCTCCTTCAGCACCCCGGTGAGCAGCGCGGGCGGCAGATGCGTCTCGTCCCGCAGGACCCCTCTGATCACCGTCAGCAGCCGGGACAGCGAGCAGTCCTTGGCGACCCAGCCCGAGGCACCGGCCTGGAGCGCGAGGGCCGCGCGGCGCGGGTCGTCCTTCTCGGCGAGGACGACGATCCGTACGGCCGGCTGGGCGGAGCGGACCCCGGCGACCAGGGAGATCCCGTCGACCAGACCCTCCTCATTGCCCTCCCGCACCGGTACGGCCGCACGGGCGCCGGGCAGATTGCCGCCCAGGTCGGCGTCGACCAGGAGGACGTCGTAACGACGGCCCTCGCCGGCCGCGCGGTCCAGGCAGCGCAGCGCGGCCGGGCCGCTGCCTGCGGCGAAGACGTCCACGTCGGGCTCGGCGGCCAGGGCGGCGGCGAGCGACTCGGCGAAGATGCGGTGGTCGTCGACGACCAGGACTCGGATACGAACCACGAAACCCCCTTCCCCAGGCTCCGCTCGGAGCAGGGGTCACCAAGGTCCGGAAATGCCCGGAACAGGTCCGGAGAACGACGACCGACACGGGTACGACACCCGCGGACGAGGAGCCACCGCACGGCCGCCGCCGTTGCGGAGAACTGCTACCCCCACCGCGGGCGCCGTACCCGCCTGATCTCGCCCCCTGAGCGGCACCGGCCCCCACCGGTGCTGTTCCACAGAGTACGGATGAGAACACGCAGCGGAAGGGGATTTGCGGAACTGGCCGCCCGGCACGTTCATGGTGTGCCGCATGTTTCGTATGGAGGCGGAAGTCGACCGAGACAGGTCAGCTCAGGCGTCGGGCTCCCGCCGAAGGCACCGCCTCGAAGACCCGCGGGGGCGGGAAGCCGGAGGCGGCGAAGGCTTCCGTCACGGCCTTCGTGAGGGTGTCGACGTCCCTCTCCTCCGTCAGGACGATCGCCGAGCCGCCGAAGCCGCCGCCGGTCATCCGGGCGCCCAGAGCGCCGGCGGTCAGGGCCGTGTCGACGACCAGGTCCAGCTCCAGGCAGGAGACGCGGAAGTCGTCGCGCAGGGAGACGTGGCCCTCGGTGAGGACGGGGCCGATCGCCCGGGTGCCGCCGGAGCGGAGGAGGGAGACGACGCGTTCCACTCGCTGGTTCTCCGTCACCACATGGCGGACCAGGCGGACGACCTCCTCCTCGTCGCCGAGCCGGGCGAGGGCCGCGTCCAGCTCGCCGTACGGGACGTCCCGCAGGGCGTCGACGCCGAGCAGGGCCGCGCCCTTCTCGCAGCCGGCCCGGCGCCTGCCGTACTCGCCACCGCTGTGGGCGTGCTTGACCTGGGTGTCCACGACCAGCAGGCGCAGGCCCTCGGCCGCGAGGTCGAAGGGGATCTGCCGCTGGGACAGGTCACGGGTGTCCAGGAAGAGCGCGTGGCCCTGCTCGCAGCAGGCCGACGCCGTCTGGTCCATGATCCCGGTCGGGGCACCGACGTAGACGTTCTCGGCGCGCTGGCACAGCCGGGCCAGCTTCCAGCGCGGCAGGCCGAGTGCGTACAGGTCGTCCAGGGCCAGCGCGATCACGACCTCCAGCGCGGCCGACGAGGACAGGCCCGCGCCCGTGGGGACCGTGGAGGAGAGGTGGACGTCGGCGCCGGTGATCTCGTGGCCCGCCTCGCGCAGCGCCCACACCACGCCCGCCGGGTATGCCGTCCAGTTCTCGTCGCTCTGCGGAGCGAGGGCGTCCAGCCGCAGTTCCGCGATCCGCGCCGTCCCGCCCTCGATGTCCGCGGAGTGCAGGCGCAGGATGCCGTCCGTGCGGCGGGAGACCGCCGCGAGCGCCTGGTGCGGCAGCGCGAACGGCATGACGAAACCGTCGTTGTAGTCGGTGTGCTCACCGATGAGGTTGACGCGGCCCGGTGCCGACCACACCCCGTCCGGCTCCGTCCCGAACAGCTGCGTGAAGCGCTGCGCGACCTGCTGTGCCCCCACTAGTGCTCCTTTGCGATGCGCCGCGTGAACTCCCACGCGTCGGCGACGATGCCCGCGAGATCCGCGCGGGCCGGGTTCCAGCCCAGCTTCTCGCGGGCGGTGTCCGCGGAGGCGACCAGGACCGCGGGGTCGCCACCCCGGCGCGGGGCCACCACCTCGGGGATCGGGTGGCCGGTGACCTCGCGGACGGTCTCGATGACCTCGCGGACGGAGAAACCGTTGCCGTTGCCGAGGTTGCAGATCAGGTGCTCGGCGGGGGCGGCGGCGGCCAGGGCCAGCAGGTGGGCGTCCGCCAGGTCGGCGACGTGGATGTAGTCGCGTACGCAGGTGCCGTCGGGGGTCGGGTAGTCGTCGCCGTAGACCGAGATCGCGTCGCGGCGGCCCTGGGCGACCTGGAGGACCAGCGGGATGAGGTGCGACTCGGGGTCGTGCCGCTCGCCGCAGTCGCCGTAGGCGCCGGCCACGTTGAAGTAGCGCAGCGACACCGCGGCCAGGCCGTGGGCGACGGCCTCACCGGTGATCATGTGGTCGACGGCGAGCTTGGAGGCGCCGTAGGGGCTGGTGGGCCTCGTGGGGGCGCTCTCCGGGATCGGGACCTGCTCCGGCTCGCCGTAGGTGGCCGCCGTGGAGGAGAAGACCAGCTTGCGGACGCCCGCCTCACGCATCGCGGCGAGCAGCGCCATCGTGCCGCCGACGTTGTTGTCCCAGTACTTCTCCGGCTTCACCACCGACTCGCCGACCTGCGAGAACGCGGCGAAGTGCAGGACGCCGTCGAAGGAGGGGTCGAGCCACTTGGCGGCGTCGCGGATGTCGCCCTCGATGAAGGCGGCGCCGGCGGGCACGCCCTCGCGGAAGCCGGTGGAGAGGTTGTCGAGGACCGTGACCTCGTGGCCGGCTTCCAGCAGATGCTGGGCCACGACACTACCGACGTATCCCGCGCCACCCGTCACCAGGTACTTCATCAACTCGCTACCTCTCGCAGTCGCTCGGCCGCGCGTTCCGGCGGCACGTCGTTGATGAACACGTTCATGCCGGACTCGGAACCCGCGAGAAACTTCAGCTTGCCGGAAGTGCGGCGGATGGTGAAAAGCTCGAGGTGGAGCGCGAAGTCGTCACGCGTCACGCCGTCGAGCCCCGCCGGGGCGCCGAACGGGGCCTGGTGCCAGGCCGCGATGTAGGGCGTCGGAGGTTCACCCTCGCCGAAGATACGGTCGAAGCGTCCCAAGAGTTCCAGATAAACCTGGGGGAACTCTGAGCGCGCCGCCTCGTCGAGTGCGAGCAGGTCGGGCACGCGGCGCCTGGGGTACAGGTGGACCTCGTACGGCCAGTGCGCCGCGTACGGCACGAAGGCCGCCCAGTGTTCACCCTCAAGGACGACCCGCTCACCGGCGAGCTCCCGCTCCAGGACGGCGTCGAACAGGTTCTGCCCGCCGGTCGCCTCCCGGTGCGCGGCGAGCGAGCGGAACATCTGCGCGGTGCGCGGGGTGGTGAAGGGATAGGCGTAGATCTGCCCGTGCGGGTGGCCCAGGGTCACGCCGATCTCGGCGCCCCGGTTCTCGAAACAGAACACCTGATCGACGGAGGGCAGGTGCGACAGTTCCGAGGTGCGGTCGGTCCACGCGTCCAGCACCAGACGCGCCTGCTCGGGGGTCAGGTCGGCGAAGGAGGCGTCGTGGTCGGAGGTGAAGCAGACCACCTCGCAGCGGCCGGAGTCACCGGCGAGCGACGGGAACCGGTTCTCGAAGACGACGACGTCGTAGGAGGAGTCCGGGATCTCGCTGAGCCGGTCGCCGCGCGTCGGGCACAGCGGGCACTCGTCGGCCGGCGGATGGTAGGTGCGGCCCTGGCGGTGCGAGGCGACGGCGACCCGGTCCCCGAGCAGCGGGTCGCGGCGGATCTCGGACGTGGTGACCGTGCGCTCCAGGGGCCGCCGGTCGACCGCGTCCCGCACGGTGTCGTCCCGGAGGTCGTAGTAGATCAGCTCACGACCGTCGGCCAGCCGGGTCGAGGTCTTCTTCACGCCGGACTCCTCTACGTCCCGCACCCAATCACTCAACACAATCAAACATAACAGACCACAACTCGACAACGCCTAGGATCATCACAATCAAACAAAGAACACCACCAGAAGTGTTCAATTCCTGAACACGGCGGCGTAGGTTCCGCTCTGATCAGTTCGCGCAACGAAGCGAGTTCTTCATGCCAACCCCCCCGTACGCCACCACCTACCTGGCGGCGGAGCTACGGCTCCCCACCAACTGGCTGGACTACACGATCCTGGCGATCTACTTCGTCGTCGTCCTCGGCATCGGCCTCGCTGCCCGCCGGTCGGTGAAGACCAGCCTCGACTTCTTCCTCTCCGGACGCTCGCTGCCCGCCTGGATCACCGGCCTCGCCTTCATCTCGGCGAACCTGGCGGCCACCGAGATCCTGGGCATGGCCGCGAACAGCGCCCAGTACGGCGCCTACACCGTGCACTGGTACTGGATCGGCGCCATCCCCGCCATGGTCTTCCTGGGCCTGGTGATGATGCCCTTCTACTACGGCAGCAAGGTCCGCTCGGTCCCCGAGTTCCTGCTGCTGCGCTTCGACCGGGCCGCTCACCTGCTCAGTTCGATCCTGTTCGCGTTCGCCGCCATCCTGATCGCCGGTGTCAACCTGTACGCCCTCGCGATCGTCGTCGAGGCCCTGCTCGGCTGGCCGCAGTGGGTGGCCATCGTCGTCGCCGGCGCCTTCGTGCTCGCGTACATCACGCTCGGCGGTCTGTCCTCGGCGATCTACAACGAGGTGCTGCAGTTCTTCGTGATCCTCGCCGCCCTCATCCCGATCACCGTGCTCGGCCTGAAGAAGGCCGGCGGCTGGGGCGGCCTGACCGACAAGCTGACCGCCACCCACGGCCAGAACTTCACCAGCGCCTGGGGCGGCACCGGCATCGGCAGCGCCAACCCGCTCGGCGCCAACTGGCTGACCATCGTCCTCGGCCTCGGCTTCGTGCTCTCCTTCGGCTACTGGACCACCAACTTCGCCGAGGTGCAGCGCGCCCTGTCCGCGAAGAACCTCTCCGCCGGGCAGCGCACCCCGCTGATCGCCGCCTACCCGAAGATCTTCATCGTCTTCCTGGTGATGATCCCGGGCCTGGTCGCCGCCGCGCTCGTCCCGAAGATCGGCACCTCCGGCTCGGGCCTGCAGTACAACGACGCCATCCCCTACCTGATGCAGGAGCTGCTGCCCAACGGCGTGCTCGGCATCGCGGTCACCGGTCTGCTGGCGGCCTTCATGGCGGGCATGGCGGCGAACGTGTCGTCCTTCAACACGGTGTTCACCAACGACATCTGGGCCAAGTACGTGGTGCGCGGCCGTGAGGACGCCTACTACGTGCGCTTCGGCCGCCTGATCACCGTGGTCGGCGTCTGCGCCTCCGTCGGCACGGCGTTCCTGGCGTCCTCGTTCTCGAACATCATGAGCTACCTGCAGACGCTGTTCTCCTTCTTCAACGTGCCGATGTTCGTGGTCTTCATCGTCGGCATGTTCTGGAGGCGCGCGTCCGCCAAGTCCGGGTTCTGGGGCCTGCTCGCCGGCACGACCGCCGCGATGGTCAACTACTTCGTGTTCTACAAGAAGGGGATCATCTCCATCCCCTCCGACCAGGGCGCCAACTTCGTCTCCGCCATCGCCGGCTTCGTCGCCGGAGCGGTCGTGATGGTCGCCGTGTCGCTGTTCACCAAGCCGAGGCCGGCGCAGGAACTGCAGGGCCTGGTCTACGGCACCCTCCCCCAGACTCCGTCCGGGGGTACCCCCACCCCCGGCATGTCCGAACCGCCCGCCGAGGGCGACGACGCCTGGTACCGCCGGCCCGCCCTGCTGGGCTGGGGCGCGGTCGTCCTCGCCGCCGCCTGCTACATCCCGTTCTCGTTCTGACCGCGGGAGGATGAGGAAACCATGACCGAGCACTCCGACCGCCATCCCTACACCGAGGGCGACGTCCAGCGGGAAGTCACCGAGCTGGAGGGCAGGTCCGCGACCGCGGCCCGGATCTTCGACCTGCGCCGCATCATCGGCGGCCTGTTCGTCCTCTACGGCGTCATCGTCACGATCGCCGGCATCACCGACTCGCAGTCCGCCATCGACAAGGCCCAGGGCGTCAACATCAACCTGTGGACCGGCATCGGCATGCTGCTGCTGGGCGTCTTCTTCCTGGCCTGGCTGAAGCTGCGGCCGACCCCGCCGGCGCTTCCCCCGGAGGGTTCGGAGGAGGCCGAGAAGTAACCGCCGGCCGACATCGCGGGAAGGGGCGCGGGACAGATCACACGGTTCCCCGCGCCCCTGAGGGGCCGGCTTGTCGCGCAGTCCCCCGCGTGTACCCGGGCCGCGCGGGTCAGCCGCGCCCTTCCCGGGCGCGCGGCACAGGGGCTACTCAGGGCCGGTGCCCCGCAGGGGCCCCGCGCGGTCGAGCAGGCCGGTCCGTGCGGCCAGTGCCGCCGCCTCCAGCCGTGACCCCACGCCGAGCTTCATCAGCACCCGCTGCACATGCGTACGGGCCGTGCTCGGCGCGATGCCCATGCCCGCCGCGATCAGCCGCGTGTCCTCCCCGTCGGCCACCCTGACCAGCACCTCCACCTCCCGCGGCGTCAGCATCTCCAGCAGCCGCTGCGCCTCGTCGTCGGGCTGCGCGGCAGGGTTGAGCAGCTCGCCGAAGGCGCCCTGGAGCAGCTGCGGAGCCACCGCGGCCTCCCCGGCCCGCGCCTTCATGATGGCCCGCTCGACCCCCTCGATCCGCTCGTCGTGCCGTACGTACCCCGAGGCACCCGCCGCGAAGGCCGCCGCGATCCCGCGCGGCGACGGCACCGGGCCCAGCACCAGCACCGCCACCTGCGGGCGCTCCCGTTTGATCTTCACCACCGGGTCGAAGATGCCCGGCTCGGCCGGCGCCGCCGTACCCAGCAGGCACACCTCCGGCGCCCGTGCGATCACCAGATCCGCCGCACCCGCGGCCGGCGCCGCCGCGGCGACCACCCGGTGCCCGCGCAGCTTGAGCGCCGACGCCAGCGCCTCCGCGAGCAGGCGATGGTCGTCGACGACGATGAGCCGCACGCCCATAGAGCAACCCCCCAGTCCCCCGGTACCCCCGCCCGTCATGCCCCCGGAAGCTACACGCTTGTTCGACGTCGCGCTGCCCCTCCCGATGAGAAGTGCCCCGGATCGATGAAATCCGGGGCACTTCTCGGCAAGTCACTCATTCGGGCGACACCGGTGAGGGCGTCGGCGGCCGCGCGTCAGCCGTCCGTGCCGAACGCCATCACCAGGTACTCCTTGGTGTACGGACTGGACTTGTGGGCGTACACGGCCGACATGTAGAGGCGGCCGCCGCCGAAGAGGATCTCCGCGTACTCCGGCAGCAGGCTGGTCTCCCCCTCGTGCACGCTCCGTGTGGCGGGGTTCTCCAGCAGCTTCGTCGTCTTGAACGAACCGCCGTCGATGCTGACGATCTGACCGCCCTTGTTGTACGGCGGCGCCTTGTAGGCGAGCAGGTTGGCACCGTCCATGCGCAGCGGGGAGAGCATGTAGCCGTCCCCGGCCTCGGCCCGCTGGCCGGTCGGCTTGCCGGTCTTCAGGTCGAAGGCGACGATCTCGTTGGTCTTGGCGTACGTGCCCTTGCCGTCGAGCGCCTCGGTCGTCAGGTACAGCCTGCCGTTGCCGGCGACGACCTGCCTGCAGCCGTCGATCTGGGTGAGACCGCTGCAGCGGCCCCCGTACGTGTCCTTGGGCGCGGAGATACGGGCGAGCAGCTTGCCGGTCCGGTTGTCGATGGAGAAGTAGTCCGAGACGTTGGTACTGCTGCCCGAGACCACCAGCGGGTCGGTGGAGACGACGGCGGAGTAGTCGACCCCGTCGGGCATCCTGTACTCGGAGATCACCTTCCCGCTCTTCGGGTCGATGGTCTGGATGTGCAGCTGCCGGTTGTCGTACGTGCCGCACCGCCGCACCGCGACCAGCCGGGCGCCGCCGCCGTACCCCTCGTCGAAGCAGGTGTCGTCCGTCTTCGGCTGCCAGAGCACCTTGCCGGACGCGATGTCGAACGCGGCGCCGCCTTCGAGGCTGCCGACCGCGACGGTGCCCTGAGCGACCGTCACGTTCTGGAAGTTGAGCGGGACGTCACCGGAGTTGACCGTCTTCGTCCACAGCTTCTTCCCCGCGGTGAGGTCGATCGCCGCGATCTGGCTGCAGCCCGCGGAGGAACCCTTCGCGGGCATCTTCGGCTGGAAGGCGATCGCCGTCCGGCCGTTCTCGTCGGCGTGGCTGCTGGCCGCGCAGACGGGGCCGGGCAGCTTGAGCGTCCACATCCTGGTGCCCTTGGCCGGGTCGTAGCCGACGATCTCCGCGACGCCGGTCTTGGCGTACACCGTGTCCGTCAGCCACGAGCCCGCGGTGAAGACCGTGTCCTCCGCCTGGGGCAGCGGCACCTGGAAGAGCACCTTGGCGGCCGGGTCGTCCGGCGTCTTCTCCTTGCCGCCACCGCCGGCCGTCCCCCCGGAGCGGCCCGTGCCGTTCGAACCGCCGCTGGAGGAGGCCGTGTCGGGGTTTTTGCCATCACCCCCGGAGGAGCCGGCGTACCAGATGCCGCCGCCGATGATCAGCGCGATGGCGACGACCGCCGCGACGACGATGAACAGCACGGTGTTGTTCCGTCCGCCGCCGGTGCCGGCCCCGGGCGTGGCCGCCACGGTCGGCGGCAGCCCCTGGCCCGGGTAGCCGTACCCCGGCTGCGCCCCCTGCACGGGCTGGGCGTAGGGGTTGTGCGGCTGGGCGCCGAAGCCGGGGGGCTGCTGGGCGTTGTACCCCGGCGGCTGCTGGGCGGGGTGGGGCGGGGCCGGCGGCTGGGCGTACGGGTTGTGCTGCGCGCCGGGATAGCCGTAACCGGGCTGCGGGGGCTGGGGCTGCGCGGGCGGGGCCTGGGGGTAGCCGTAGCCCGGCTGCGGGGGCTGGTTCGGGGGCTGCGGAGGCTGGCTCGGCGGCTGCGGGGGCTGGTTCGGGGGCGGCGGGGGCGGCTGGGTCATGGCGCGGGTACCTCGGTGACGCTCGGACGGCCGGACGGCGGCGCCGGCTCGGGGGACGGGGCTGAGGGCGGGTCGGGGCCGGGCGGTGCGCCGGGCTCAGTTGCCGAAGGCCATGATCAGCTTCTCCTTCGAGTCGTCGTCGCCGGACAGCCGGCCCGAGGAGATGAAGAGCCGGCCGCCGGTGAAGTCGACGACACCGTCGTAGAAGGCGTTCTCGGCACCGGCGGCACCCTTGGGGTTCCGCAGCAGGCCGGTCGTCGTGTGGGAGGAGCCGGTGACCGGAACCGACACCACCTGGCCGCCCGTGTCGTACGACGGCTGCGCGTACGCGATGAGTTTGCCGCCCTCAACCTTCACCGGCGTCATCGGCCGGTTCCCCGGGGCCTTGACCCGCCACTTCTCCCTGCCGTCGGAGAGGCCGATCGCGACGATCTCGTTGGCGCTGATGGTGGAGTCGGTGGGCAGGTAGAGGGTGTCGGCGTCGACCGCGACACCCTGGCAGCCCTGTAGCTCGCGTTCGAGGACCGCCCAGCCGCAGCGCGGGGCGAACTTCTCGTTCACCCTGACCTGCGAACGGAACTTGCCGTCCTTGGTGAAGGTGGAGATGTTCCAGACCTTCTTCTCGCGGTTGGTCAGGTAGACGACGAGCGGGTCGACCGAGTACGTCCGGCTCACCTCCCAGCCCTTCTTGACCTTCTGGGTCCAGCGCACCTTGCCGGTGGCCGGGTCCAGCTCCTGGAGCTCCTCGTGCTCGCCGGAGGTGCCGACGGCGCAGGAGGCCACCTGGATCAGCCGGCCGGTGCCGCCCGCGAAGGCGGCCGGGAAGCACGCCTCGCCGTACCGCTTCTTGTCGTACAGCTTCTTGCCGCTGTCGATGTCGTACGCCGTGCCGGACTGCGAACGGCCCACCATCAGCGTCCTGCCGCTCACCGTCAGTTCGATGGTGAGGGCGCTGTCGAACAGGCCGCCGTCGGCGACCTCGCCGCTCCAGCCCTTCTCGCCGGTGCGCAGGTCGATCTGCTGGAGCTGGTTGCACTTGGCGTGGTCGCCGGCGCTGTTCATGTACGCCACGACGATCTTGTCGTCGGCCGACTTCCGGGTGGTGGCCGCACAGATCTTCTGCGGGAAGGTGAGCGGGCCCCAGGCGGTGCCGCCGTCCCCGGCGTGGAAGGCGAAGACCTGCTTGTACGCCGCCTTCACCGCCGTGTCGCCGCTGACCCACATGCCGGGCGCGTCGGCGCCGGACGCCGGGGCGTCCGGCGCCGGCTTGTACCAGAGCACCTTGGCCTCACCGGCCTGGCGCCCCTCGTTGAGGTGGTCCGGGTCCTCACCGCCGCCGGAGGCCGTGGGCGAGGCGCTGACCGACTGCGTGGGGTCGTCGCTGTGTCGGGCGACGGGCTTCTTCGTGCCGCCGCCGTCACCGCCGGTGACCGCGAACACCGTGCCGCCGACGACGAGCAGCGCGGCCACCGCGCCGCCGATGATCAGCGCCGTCCTCTTCCGGGAGGCCGGCCCGCCGCCGGCGGGGCCGCCGGGCGCGGTGCCGGGCATGCCCGGGTACGGCGGCTGCTGCGGGTAACCGTAGCCGGGCTGCGGGGCGCCGTACGGGCCCGGCTGCTGCGGTTGGCCGTAGGGGCCCGCGGTGCCGGCGTACGGGCCCGGCTGCTGCGGGTAGCCGTAGCCCGGCTGGGGCTGCTGGGGGTAGCCGTAGCCCGGCTGGGGCTGCTGCGGGGGGCCGGCGGGCGGCTGGGGCGCGCCGAAAGCGCCTTGCGCCGGCGGGGTCTGGGGAGCGCCGAAGCCGCCCTGTGCCGGTGGCGCCGCCGGTGGAGACTGCGGGGCGCCGAAGCCTGCGGGCTGCGGCGGCTGGTCCTGCGGCGCTCCGAAGCCGCCGTGCGGCGGCTGGTTGGGCGGCTGAGTCATCAGCGCTCTTCCCCCTCGTTCACTGATTTTTAGCCACGCCCTGAGGTTCGTGACAGACCCAAGGTCGTTCTCAGACCGTTCTCAGACGGCTCTTTCTATCACCCGTCACCGACAGTCCACGGGGCCGCGGCCACCGCTGTTCCCAAGGGAGAACCGGCCCGTGATATCGCCGTTACGCGCCTTCACGCCCCCTTCACGCGGCGCACGCAACGGCCTTGCGCGCGGCCGGAACACGCCGCCCGCGCTCCCCCCGCACGACGAAGCGCACGCCCTCGACCGCACAAGGGCGTGCGCTTTCCCGTCAGGCGTCCTCCGCCAGCTCCAGCCAGCGCAGCTCCAGTTCCTCGCGCTCCCCCGCGAGATCCCGCAACTGGGCGTCCAGTTCGGCCACCTTCGCGAAGTCGGTGGCGTTGTCGGCGATCCGGGAGTGCAGTTGGGCCTCCTTCTCGGAGACCTTGTCCAACTGGCGCTCGATCTTCTGGAGTTCCTTCTTCGCGGCGCGCTGGTCGGCGGCGCTCCTCTCCGTGGTGGCCGGCCTGGGCGCCGCCGCGGCGGACTGCGCGGCCACGGCCTCCTCCATGCCCCGGCGCCGCTCCAGGTATTCGTCGATCCCGCGGGGGAGCATCCGCAGGGCGCCGTCGCCGAGGAGGGCGAACACCCGGTCCGTCGTGCGCTCCACGAAGAACCGGTCGTGGGAGATGACGATCATCGAGCCGGGCCAGCCGTCGAGGACGTCCTCCAGCTGGGTGAGGGTCTCGATGTCGAGGTCGTTGGTGGGCTCGTCCAGGAAGAGGACGTTGGGCTCGTCCATGAGGAGCCGCAGCAGCTGCAGCCGCCGCCGCTCACCACCGGAGAGGTCGCCGACCGGGGTCCACTGCTTCTCCTTGTTGAAGCCGAACGTCTCGCACAGCTGCCCGGCCGTCATCTCGCGCCCCTTGCCGAGGTCGACGCGCTCCCGGACCTGCTGCACCGCCTCCAGGACCCGCAGGGCCGGGTCGAGTTCGGCGACCTCCTGGGAGAGGTAGGCGAGCTTCACGGTCCTGCCGACGGCGACACGGCCGCCCGCCGGCTGCTCCTCGCCCTCGGTGCGCGCGGCCACGGCCATGGCGCGCAGTAGCGAGGTCTTCCCGGCGCCGTTCACGCCGACCAGACCGATCCGGTCACCGGGCCCGAGCTGCCAGGTGACGTGCTTGAGCAGCACCTTGGGGCCGGCCTGGACGGTGACGTCCTCCAGGTCGAAAACCGTCTTGCCCAGGCGCGAGGACGCGAACTTCATCAGCTCGCTGCTGTCCCGGGGCGGCGGCACGTCCGCGATCAGCTCGTTGGCGGCCTCGACGCGGAAGCGCGGCTTGGACGTCCGCGCGGGCGCGCCGCGCCGCAGCCAGGCCAGCTCCTTGCGGACCAGGTTCTGCCGCTTGGCCTCCTCCGTGGCGGCGATCCGCTCGCGCTCCGCGCGCGCGAAGACGTAGTCCGAGTAACCGCCCTCGTACTCGTACACGTCGCCGCGCTGCACGTCCCACATGCGCGTGCAGACCTGGTCCAGGAACCACCGGTCGTGCGTCACGCACACCAGCGCCGAGCGCCGGTTCTGCAGGTGCCGGGCGAGCCAGGCGATGCCCTCGACGTCGAGGTGGTTGGTCGGCTCGTCCAGGACGATCAGGTCCTGTTCCTCGATGAGCAGCTTGGCGAGCGCGATACGGCGGCGCTCGCCACCGGACAGCGGCCCGATGACGGTGTCCAGCCCCTTCGGGAAGCCCGGCAGGTCCAGCCCGCCGAACAGTCCGGTCAGCACGTCCCTGACCTTGGCGTTGCCGGCCCACTCGTGGTCCGCCATGTCACCGATGACCTCGTGACGGACGGTCGCGGCGGGGTCGAGGGAGTCGTGCTGCGTGAGCACGCCGATGCGCAGCCCGCCCGAGTGGGTGACCCGCCCGGTGTCGGCCTCCTCCAGCTTGGCGAGCATCCGGATGAGGGTGGTCTTGCCGTCGCCGTTGCGCCCGACGACCCCGATCCGGTCCCCCTCCGACACACCGAGCGAGACGCCGTCCAGCAGGGCACGGGTGCCGTAGACCTTGCTGACGTTCTCGACATTGACCAGGTTGACGGCCATTTCACTCCTGTGCGGGGGGCGGTATCGACGTGCGGCTCCGCCGCGTGGGTCAGCCTTCTAGCGTAGGGCCTCGGCGGTGGGGGGCGGAGCGGGAGGGTGCCGTCACTCATTGTGATGACCTGGTCGGGAACGGACCGCTACCGTGGTGGACAGGCAGCAGGATCCCGTCCATGGGAGGAACCATGACCGCCGAGTCCGCAGAGCACCGAGTGCCGCAGTGGCCGGTGCCGCCCCAGGACGGATACACCGTGGACGACCTGTTCACGCTGCCGGATCTCCCGCCGCACACCGAGCTGATCGACGGGAGCCTGGTTTTCGTGAGTCCGCAGCGCCGCTTTCACGCCAACGTGATCGACCTCTTGGTCAACGGCCTGCGCGGGGGGCTGCCCGTCGAGTTCAGAGTCAGCCGGGAGATGACCGTCATCCTCGACAACCGCAATGGGCCGGAACCCGATGTGAGCGTGATCCGTGCCGATGCGATCACCGGGCCCGGCCAGACGCGCTATGAGGCCGGGGACGTTCTCCTCGCCGTCGAGGTGGTCTCCCCCGACTCGGAGTCCCGTGACCGCACGACCAAGCCGCAGAAGTACGCCGCCGCCGGAATCCCGAACTTCTGGCGGGTCGAGGAGAACGGAACGAGTGGCCACCCCGTCGTCCACGTCTACGAACTCGACCCGCTCACCAAGGCGTACATCCACACGGGCATGCATCGTGACCGCGTCAAGGTCGGCGCCCCTTACGTGATCGACATCGACCTGACCGCCATCGACGCGCTCTGACCCCTAGAGGACCGTCGCTCCCGGCACCGGCGCCGCCGCCGTCCGTACCGTGCGGCAGGTGCCGGAGGACCGGAGAGCCTCGGCCACCTTCTCCGCCGACTCGGCGTCCCGCGCGAGAAACGCGGTCGTCGGCCCGGACCCGGAAACCAGCGCGGTGAGCGCACCGGCCCCCCGCCCGGCCGCCAGCGTGTCCGCCAGCTCGGGGAACAGGGACAGCGCGGCAGGCTGAAGATCGTTGGACGTGGCCGCCGCCAGCGCGTCCGCGTCCCCCTTCGCCAGCGCCTCCAGCAGCTCGGCGGAAGCCACCGGCTCCGGGATGTCCCGCCCCTGCGCCAGCCGGTCGAACTCACGGAAGACCGCAGGGGTGGACAGCCCGCGCGCGGCCATCGCGAACACCCAGTGGAAGGTGCCGCCGACCTCCAGGGGCGTCAGCCGCTCGCCGCGCCCGACCCCGAGGGCCGCGCCGCCGACCAGGCTGAACGGCACGTCGCTGCCCAGCTCGGCGCAGATCGCGAGGAGTTCCGCGCGGGAGGCGCCGGTGCCCCAGAGCGCGTCGCAGGCGAGGAGCGCGCCCGCGCCGTCCGCGCTGCCGCCCGCCATGCCGCCGGCGACCGGGATGTCCTTGTCGATGTGGATGTGCACGGCCGGTTCGACGCCCCGGCGCCCGGCGAGGGCGAGGGCCGCGCGCGCGGCGAGGTTGGTGCGGTCCAGGGGGACCTGGTCGGCGTCCGGGCCCGCGCAGGTCACCCGCAGCTCGTCGGCCGGGGTCACGGTGACCTCGTCGTACAGCCCGACGGCGAGGAAGACGTTCGCCAGGCCGTGGAAACCGTCGGACCGCGCCGCGCCCACGGCGAGCTGGACGTTGACCTTGGCCGGAACCCTGACCGTGACGCTCACTCGCCCGTCCCCTCGTGCGCGTGCCTGTGCTCGGAGATGCGAGCGAACTCCTCGACCGTCAGTGACTCCCCGCGCGCCTGCGGCGAGACCCCGGCCGCGACCAGGGCCGCCTCGGCCGCCACCGCGGACCCGGCCCAGCCGGCGAGCGCCGCCCGCAGCGTCTTGCGGCGCTGGGCGAAGGCCGCGTCGACCACCGCGAACACCTCACGCCGGGAAGCGGTGGTCTTGATCGGTTCCGTGCGGCGGACGAGGGAGACCAGCCCGCTGTCGACGTTCGGCGCGGGCCAGAAGACGTTGCGGCCGATGGAACCGGCCCGCTTCACCTCCGCGTACCAGTTGGCCTTCACGGACGGCACGCCGTACACCTTCGAGCCGGGTGCGGCGGCGAGCCGGTCGGCGACCTCGGCCTGGACCATCACCAGCGTCCGCTCGATGGTCGGGAAGGTGTCGAGCATGTGCAGTAGCACGGGCACGGCGACGTTGTACGGCAGGTTCGCCACCAGGGCGGTCGGGGCGGGGCCGGGCAGCTCGTCGACGTGCATCGCGTCGGAGTGGACCAGCGCGAACCGGCCGGCCCGCTCCGGCATGCGCGCGGCGATGGTGGCGGGCAGCGCGGCGGCCAGGACGTCGTCGATCTCGACGGCGGTGACCCGGTCGGCGACCTCCAGCAGTGCGAGGGTGAGCGAGCCGAGCCCCGGGCCGACCTCGACGACCACGTCGTCGGCGCGCACCTCGGCGGTGCGGACGATACGGCGGACCGTGTTGGCGTCGATCACGAAGTTCTGGCCGCGCTGCTTGGTGGGACGGACACCGAGCGCTGCCGCGAGCTCACGGATGTCGGCGGGGCCGAGGAGGGCGTCGGGGAGGGGGCTGCTCACGGGACAAGGGTACGGGGCCGCCACCACGCCTTCCGCCCACGCCCGGCCCCGCCCCGGGCCCGCCCCACGCCCGGCCCCGCCCCACGCCCCGCCCGGACACCCGTACACCCGCACGGCCCGGCGCCGCGCCGCCCGCCCGGTCGTGCACGCCCGGCGCCTACGTGCGCAGGCGCGCCCCGCAGTGCGGCCAGGGGGTCGTGCCGCGGCTCATGTACAGCTTCTTCGCGCGGTACGTCTGCTCCTCGGCGGGTGCGTCCTGGGGGCGCCCGCTGCCGCCCAGGCTGTGCCAGGTGCGCGTGTCGAACTGGTACAGCCCGCCGTACGTCCCCGAGGGGTCGACCGCGTTCGCCCGGCCGCCGGACTCGCACACGGCGAGCCCGTGCCAGTTCAGGTCGTCGGCACCCTGCACGGAGGTGGGCCGCGGCTTGGTGCCCACCTTCACCATCTGCTTGCGCGGGCTGCGCACCACCTCGGTCTTCTCCCAGCGCGGTTTCTGCCCGACCCCGTTGACCGTGCGCACGAGATAGGTGATGCGGCGCAGGCCGGGCCGGCCGGGCCGGGCGACGACCTCGGTGCCCTTGAACAGCGACGGGTCCTCGGACCGCTCGACCTCGAACGGGATCTGCTCCTCGCGGATCTCCCGTCTGCCGCTCACCCGCAGCACGGTCACCGTCTGCCCGTCGCGCGGAAAGCTGTCCGGCGCGACGGAGGTGGTGTCCTGGCCGTGCAGGGTGATCCCGGCCTCCTCGATGGCCTCCCGGACGGTGGCCGCGTTGGTGCGGACGGTACGGGCCCGGCCGTCCGCCATCACCGTCACCGCGCGCTCGGTGCGCACGTCGAGCGCGAGGCCGGCGCGCCCGATGGGCTGTGAGCGGGCGGTGGACAGGTAGGCGCCCTCGGCGCGCACCCCCAGCTCCTCCAGCGCGTCCTCCACGGTGTGCGCCGTCGTCCACACCTCGTGCCGGCGGCCGTCCAGCGTGAGCCGTACGGGGCGCCCGTACCGCACCGCGACCGCGTCGCCGCTGGCGAGCGCCGCGTCCGGGGAGGGCGCGATGGTGTCGTGCGCCCCGGTGCGCACGCCCTGCTCGGAGAGCAGTTCGCCGACGTCGTCGGCGAAGGTGTGCAGGGTGCGCGGCCTGCCGTCGACGTCCAGCTCGATGGCCTTGTCCTTGGCGACGAAGGCGGTGGTGCCGCCGGCGAGGAAGGCCACGACCAGCGCCTGCGGCAGCAGGCGGCGCACGGCGGAGTCCGGGCGTTCGGCGTACCGCGACCGGCGCCGGCGCGCGGCCCGCCCGGCCGGTTCGGCCTGCGCGTCCCGCTCGTCCGTCCACGTGTCCGCGGCGTCCACGCTGTCGCCCGTCCCCGCGTCCACGGCGTGCGGGCCGCGCTCGCGCGTCTCTCCCGCCACCGGCGCGCTCCCGCTCTGGCGGGGCAGCACCGGCTCCGTCACCGGCGGGTGCTCCGGCATCTGCGCAAACGCCCTGGTCTCGTACGCCCTGGTCTCGTACGCGGGCCGGTAGGTGTCCCCGTAGCCCGTGTACGGCGCGTACCCCCCGTGCTCCCCGTACTCCCCGTGCGCCGCCTGGTGCGCCGCGCCGTCGGGGCCGGCCGCCTCACGCGGAGCCCCGGCGTACGCCGGCACCCCGTACCCCACCGTCTCCGCGTCGTGCAGGCCGGGCCACGCGCCGCCCGGTGGCGCGGCGTAGGGGCCGTACGCCGCGAAGGTCTCGTACTGGGAGTTGCTCACGCCGACACGCTCCAGAGGGCCCGAAGGCCAGAGGGGTCCGGATCGGGCCCAGAACCTAGCGGAGCACCGGTCACTCTCCAAAGCGGCGCGACCACGCACCGTAGCGGCGAGATCCGGGCCGGACCGCACCGGGCGTTATCGGCTGGTTACGATCGATGCACTCTCAGTAATCGAAGGCGCGGGCGGTGTTCGCGCCCAGCGCCGTCGCCAGCACGTCCTCGTCGACGCCGCGCACGGCGGCCATCGCGCGGACCGTGACCGGAATGAGATACGGCGCGTTGGGCCGTCCGCGGTACGGCGCCGGGGTCAGGAAGGGCGCGTCGGTCTCCACGAGGACCAGTTCCAGCGGGGCGACGGCGAGGGCGTCCCGCAGGTTCTGGGCGTTCTTGAAGGTGACGTTGCCGGCGAAGGACATGAAGTAGCCCGCGCGGGCGCAGATCCCGGCCATCTCGGCGTCGCCGGAGTAGCAGTGGAAGACGGTGCGCTCGGGGGCTCCCTCCTCCTTCAGGATCCGCAGCACGTCGGCGTGGGCGTCGCGGTCGTGGATCACGAGCGCCTTGCCGTGCCGCTTGGCGATCTCGATGTGGGCACGGAAGGAGCGCTCCTGCGCGGCCTTGCCCTCGGGACCGGTGCGGAAGTGGTCCAGGCCCGTCTCGCCGACGCCCTTGACCTGCGGCAGCCCGGCCAGCCGGTCGATCTCGGCGAGGGCCTCGTCCAGGGCCGCGTCGCCGCCCGGCGCGCGGGCGCCCTGCCGGGACCAGCCGTCGGGGTCGCCGTGGACGATGCGCGGGGCCTCGTTGGGGTGCAGGGCGACGGTGGCGTGGACGCCGTCGTGGGCGGCGGCGGTCTCGGCGGCCCACCGCGAGCCCTTGATGTCGCAGCCGACCTGGACGACCGTCGTGACGCCCACCGAAGCGGCCTTCGCCAGGCCCTCCTCCACCGTGCCGGACTGCATGTCGAGGTGGGTGTGGGAGTCGGCGACGGGCACCCGCAGGGGGGCCGGGAGCGGCGGTGCCGCGTTCTTGTCGTCGCCCTTGGGGCTCGGGCCGGCGTTCGAAGGCATGCCCCGATCCTACGAAAGGGGCATGCCGTCGGGGGGCGGTGCCGCTCTCAGCCCGCCTTGCGCTGGAACGGGTGCAGGAGATCGGACAGGTGCAGGTGCCAGTGGTGCGTTTCCCTGGACGGTTCGGCCTTGCGCGGATCCATGGCCGGCGCGGGCAGCTGCGGCGCCTCGACCGGACCGGCCTGCGGCGCGGGGTGGTGCTGCCGTTCGGCCACGCTGCGCACCGAGGAGACCTGGCCCGCGCGCATGATGCGTATGACGTGGCCGTCGCAGTTCTGGCAGTTCGGCCGGCTCAGCGGCGACGGCACGACCCGGCCGTCGGCCACGTAGAGCACGAACTGCGTCCCCTCGGCGTCGGTGTGGTGCTCTATCTCGTACGACTGCTCCCAGCCGTGCCCGCAGCGCATGCAGGCGAACGAGTACGACTCGTGAACGACGGCTGTGGCAGTACCGCGGAGGCCGGTGCGTCCTGCTGTGTCACTCATGCCAGCTCCCTGTTGCACGGGTGCGTCCCTGATGGACGGGTGCGTCCCTTCGACCAGTGGACGCCTCCGTCCGCGCGAACGCATCAGGCCTGTCGAGTGTTGGAGACGTTTTGGACTCTGCTTGCCAAACCGCCGCGGCTGGGAAGCGTGGGCTTTGCCTTGCGCGTCAGCCTTTTGCCCGGCCATGGGGCGCGTGCTCAGCCGAGGCGCGCCGCGCTCAGGAGGTGCGTTCGCGCAGGCCCGCGGCGGCGCGCCCGGTCCGGCGGCGCGCTCAGCCGGCCGGGTTCGCGGCGCGCTCAGCCGGCCGCGTTCTTGGCCTCGACCACCGCGTCGAACACCACCCGCTTCGGCAGCCCGGCGTCCGCCGCCACCGCCGCGATGGCCTCCTTGCGGCGCTCGCCGGCCTCCTCCCGCACCCGCACCCGGCGGACCAGCTCCGCGGCGTCCAGTTCCTCGGGCCCGGTCTCGGGCGCGCCCTCGACGACGACCGTGATCTCCCCGCGCACACCCTCCGCGGCCCACCGCGCCAGCTCGGCCAGCGGACCGCGCCGTACCTCCTCGTAGGTCTTGGTCAGCTCGCGGCAGACGGCGGCCCGGCGGTCGGCGCCGAAGACCTCGGCCATGGCGGCGAGGGTGTCGTCGAGCCGGTGCGGGGCCTCGAAGTAGACGAGGGTGCGCCGCTCGGCCGCGACCTCGCGCAGCCGGGACAGCCGTTCGCCGGCCTTGCGGGGCAGGAACCCCTCGAAGCAGAACCGGTCGACGGGCAGCCCGGACAGGGCGAGCGCGGTGAGCACGGCGGACGGCCCGGGCACGGCGGTGACCCGGATGTCCTGCTCCACGGCGGCGGCCACCAGCCGGTAGCCGGGGTCGGAGACGGAGGGCATGCCGGCGTCGGTCACCAGCAGCACACGCGCGCCGCCGAGCAGCTCCGCGACCAGTTCGGGGGTGCGGGCGGACTCGTTGCCCTCGAAGTACGAGATCACCCGGCCCTTGGGCGTGACGCCCAGCGCCTGGGTGAGCCGGCGCAGCCGCCGGGTGTCCTCGGCGGCGACCACGTCGGCGCCGGCCAGCTCCTCGGCCAGCCGGGGCGGCGCGTCCGCGATGTCGCCGATGGGGGTACCTGCCAGGACAAGGGTTCCAGTCACCCCCCCATCCTCCCAGGAGTTCGGGGGCCGGCTCCGGGCGCCCGCGAACGAGGGGAATCCGACCGTGTCCCGACCGGTACCGCACATGCACGGGACTCGCACAGAACGGTTCCCTACGATGGCGCGGTGACCAGTACCGCGTCCTCCATGGACCTCCGGCAGGACCAGGCACCGCACGACCGGCGGCCGTCGTGGCAGCAGCGGCTGCGCCGCTTCGGATACGTACCGGCCAAGGACGCGCCCGCGGGCGACGTACGCGACCGGCTGGTGCCCCCGTACGCGCAGCCGAGCCCCCGGCTGTGGCGGGCGCTCGGCGCGCCGCCGGTCCTCGCCGGGCGGATCACGCGCTGGTCGGCCTGGGGCGGGCCGCTGCTGGTGACGCTGCTCGCGGGCGTGCTGCGGTTCTGGAACCTGGGCAGCCCGCGCGCGGTGATATTCGACGAGACGTACTACGCCAAGGACGCCTGGGCGCTCGTCCACCGCGGTTTCGAGGTCAGCTGGGACAAGTACGGCAAGAACGCCAACGACCTGGTGCTCCAGCAGCACGGTCACCTGGCGGTCCCGACGGACCCGGCGTACGTGGTGCACCCGCCGGTCGGCAAGTACGTGATCGGCCTCGGCGAGCTGGTCTTCGGCTTCGACCCGTTCGGCTGGCGGTTCATGACGGCGCTGCTCGGGACGCTGAGCGTGCTGATGCTGTGCCGGATCGGGCGCCGTATCTTCCGCTCGACGTTCCTGGGCTGCCTCGCGGGCGCGCTGATGGCGGTGGACGGCCTGCACTTCGTGATGAGCCGGACCTCGCTGCTCGACGGCGTGCTGATGTTCTTCGTGGTGGCCGCGTTCGGCTGTCTGGTCGTCGACCGGGACCGGGCGCGGGAGAGACTGGCCGCCGCGCTGCCCGTGCGGCCGGACGGCCTGGTCCGGCCGGACGCGCATGTGGCCGACACCTTCCGCTTCGGGTGGCGCCCCTGGCGCTGGGCGGCCGGGCTGATGCTGGGCCTGGCCGCGGGCACGAAGTGGAACGGCCTGTACGTCCTGGCCGCGTTCTGCGTGCTGACGGTCCTGTGGGACGTCGGCACCCGCAAGGTGGCCGGCGCGTACCGCCCGTACCTGGCGGCGCTCAAGTACGACACCGGCATGGCCTTCCTGGCGACGGTCCCGGTGGCGCTGGTGGTCTACGTGGCCTCCTGGACCGGCTGGATCCTCTCCCCGGCCGACGGCACGGGCGGCTACTACCGCAACTGGGCGGCCACCGACGGCAAGGGCGGCACCTGGTCGTTCCTGCCGGACTGGCTGCGCAGCCTGTGGCACTACGAGCACGAGGTGTACAACTTCCACGTCCACCTCGACCAGCCGCACACGTACCAGTCCAACCCGTGGAGCTGGATCGTGCTGGGCCGCCCGGTGTCGTACTTCTACGAGTCCCCCTCCCCCGGCGCCGACGGCTGCCCGGCGGACGCGGGCGAGAAGTGCGCCCGGGAGGTGCTGGCGCTCGGCACGCCGCTGCTGTGGTGGGCGGCCTGCTTCGCGATCGTCTACGTCGTGTGGCGCTGGGCGTTCCGCCGTGACTGGCGGGCCGGGGCCATCGCGTGCGGGATCGCGGCCGGCTACCTGCCCTGGTTCCTGTACCAGGAGCGGACGATCTTCCTCTTCTACGCGGTCGTCTTCCTGCCGTTCCTGTGCCTGGCGGTGGCGATGATGATCGGGGCGATCATCGGCCCGCCGGGTTCCGGCGACACCCGCCGCCTGGTGGGCGCGTCGGCGGCGGGCGTACTGGTGCTGCTGATCGCCTGGAACTTCATCTACTTCTGGCCCCTGTACACGGGCACGGCGATCCCGATCGACCAGTGGCGGTCGCGGATGTGGCTGGACACCTGGGTGTGAGTCACGGTTTGGGCAACACCGGTCACGGTGGTCCCGCAACCGCTTACAGTGCTCCCGGCAACCTGTTTTGAACGCGTTCAACAGGTGGTAACGGGAGGGGAATCCACGCCATGCGCAACGGGGTCAAGGCGGTCGTCATAGGCGGTGTGTGCGTAACGCTGCTGGGCGGCGCCGGTTACGGGGTCTACAACTTCGCGTCCGCGCTGAGCGGTGACGGCGGCACGGGGGGTGCCGCGGCCGTGCGGACGGGGCCGCCCAGCGGCTCCGAGGTGAAGGAGGCGACCGGGGCGTTCTTCGCCGCCTGGGAGAAGGGCGACGCGGCCACCGCGGCGTCGTACACCAACTTCCCGCAGGAGGCCCAGGCCCTGCTGACGGCCTACGCCGACGACGCGCACATCGGCGGGGTGCGGATCACGCCCGGCAGGCCCGCCGGCGACACGGTGCCCTTCGCGGTGAAGGCGACGGTGTCGTACGGCGGCACCTCCCGCCCGCTCTCCTACCGGAGCACCCTGACCGTCGTGCGCGGTGAGACCTCCCACCGCGCGCTGGTCGACTGGCGGCCCTCCGTCGTCCACCCGCGCCTGGACAAGGGCGACACGCTCGCCACCGGCGAGTCGGCGGCTCCGGAGATCGAGGCCGTGGACCGTGACGGGAAGGTGCTGACTCGGGTGAAGTACCCCTCCCTCGGCCCGGTCCTGGACGAGCTGCGCAGACGGTACGGCGACAAGACCGGCGGCCGGCCCGGGGTGGAACTGGTGGTACGCCATCAGGCGGCGGCGGACGGCGGTCAGGCCGCGGACACCACGCTCCTCACCCTGGCCAAGGGCAGGCCCGGCAAGCTGCCGACGACGCTCAGCGCGAGCGCCCAGGCGGCGGCCGAGACGGCCGTCCTGAAGTACCCCGAGTCCTCCGTGGTGGCCGTCAAGCCGAGCACCGGCGAGATCCTCGCCGTGGCCAACAACCGCCGGGACGGCTTCGACGCGGCCCTCCTCGGCGAGCGCGCCCCCGGTTCCACCATGAAGATCATCAGTGCGGCGACCCTGATCGACACCGGCAGGACCACCGCGAACGGCCCCGCGCCCTGCCCGCCCTCGGCCGTCTGGCAGAGCCAGACCTTCCATAACCTGAAGGGGCTTCAGCCGGACGAGCACGCCACCCTCGCCGACAGTTTCGCCCGCTCCTGCAACACCGCCTTCGTGAAGTTCGCGGACGAGGTGGACGTGGACTCCCTCACCAAGGAGGCCCAGGACCGGTTCGGGCTCGGGCGGGACAACTGGCAGATCGGCGTGCCGTCCTTCGACGGCCGGGTCCCCGCCTCCGGCGGCCCGGACACCGCGGCCAACCTCATCGGCCAGGGCCAGGTCCAGCTGAGCCCGCTGAACATGGCCTCCGTGACGGCGACCGCGTCGACCGGCGCCTTCCGCCAGCCGGTGATCGTGCCGCTGAGGCTGGACGGCCGCGAACCGGCACGCGCGCGCGGGCTGTCGGCGGGCACCACCCGGCAGTTGCGCGCGATGATGAACCGCACCGCGCACAGCGGCACCGCGGCCGGCGTGATGGCCGGGCTGCGCGGGGACGTCGGTGCGAAGACCGGCTCGGCCGAGGTCGACGGGGAGGCCAGGTCGGACAGCTGGTTCGCCGGCTACCGCGACGACATGGCGGCCGCGGCCATGGTCCAGGACGGCGGGCACGGCGTCGACGCCGCCGGGCCGATTGTCGCAAGCGTGCTACGGAACGCCGGCTGACATCACCCGCGGAGGCGGGGACTTTAAGGTGATTGCCGTCGTTGGGGAGTGTGAGGGCTGCGAAGACCCTGGAGAAGGCGCGGAGGAACTGAGGCTGTGGGCAAGAGAAGACGCGTCGCCGAGCGACGGAAGACCCATCCGGCCGTACTCGGCGGGATGATCGCCGTGGTGGTCGGCGGCGCCGGGTTCGGCGTCTACGCGCTGTACGACGGCGGAGCCGCGGCCGACGAGCGGTCCGCCGCCACGGCCGGGCACAAGGCCGTGAAGACCGGCCCTCTCACCACGGCCGAGGTCCGCACGGCCTCCGCCCGCTTCCTCACCGCCTGGCAGCACGGCAAGGCCTCCGAGGCGGCGTCCGCCACCGACGACCCGTCCACCGCCGGCAAGCTGCTCACCGGCTACACCAAGGACGCCCACCTGAAGGACGTCACGCTCACCCCGGGGACGGCCAAGGGCGCCAGGGTGCCGTTCTCCGTGAAGGCGACGGTCACCTACCGGAGCCTCAGCAAGCCGGTGTCGTACGACAGTTCGCTCACCGTCGTACGCCGGCCGGGCGACGGCGAGCCGCTGGTCGACTGGCACGCGGCCGTCGTCCACCCGGACCTGCGGGACGGCGACACGCTCGTGACCGGCGAATCCGGCACCCCGCCCGTCAAGGCACTGGACCGCGACGGCGGCGACGTCACGGCCGCCAAGTACCCGTCCCTGGGCACGGTGCTGGACGGGCTGCGGGAGAAGTACGGCAAGCAGGCGGGCGGCACGGCGGGCGTCGAGCTGCGCGTGGTGCGCGGCACGGCGTCCAAGGCCGCCAAGCTGTCCGACAAGACGCTGGTGGAGCTGAGCAAGGGCACCCCGGGCACGGTGAAGACGACACTCAGCCCGGCCCTCCAGGCGGCGGCCGAGCAGCAGGTGACCAAGCGCGCGCGTGCCTCCGTGGTCGTCCTGCGGCCCTCGACCGGTGAGATCCTCGCGGTCGCCAACAGCGGGCACGGCTTCAACACCGCCTTCCAGGGCTCCCTCGCGCCCGGCTCCACGATGAAGGTCATCACGTCGTCGCTGCTGCTCGAGAAGGGCCTGACGGCGCCGGACAAGCCGCACCCCTGCCCGAAGACGTTCACCTACGGCGGCTGGAAGTTCCACAACGACGACGACTTCGAGATCAAGGGCGGCACCTTCAAGGCGAGCTTCGCCCGCTCCTGCAACACCGCGTTCATCAGCCAGGCGAAGAAGCTGGAGAACGACGACCTGACCAAGCAGGCCCAGCAGGTCTTCGGGCTGTCGATGAACAACTGGGCGATCGGCGTGCCCACCTTCGACGGCTCGGTGCCGGTGCAGTCGGCGGCGCAGAAGGCGGCCTCGCTGATCGGACAGGGCGGGGTGCGCATGAACCCGCTGAACATGGCCTCGGTCGCGGCGACCGTGCGGTCGGGCGCCTTCCACCAGCCCTACCTGGTCGCACCGTCCTTCGACCACCGCACGCTGGCCACCGCCACGCGCACCCTGCCGGCCGGGACGCTGTCCCAGCTGCGCGAGCTGATGCGGTACACGGCCGAGTCCGGCACCGCCGCGCAGGCCATGTCGGGGCTCGGCCCGGACTACGGCGCGAAGACCGGCTCGGCGGAGGTCGACGGGCAGAAGAAGCCGAACGGCTGGTTCACCGCCTACCGGGGCGACCTCGCCGCCGCGGGCGTCGTCCAGGCGGGCGGGCACGGCGGCGACACGGCCGGCCCCATCGTGGCGACGCTGCTGAAGCTCGGAAGCTGATCAGGTCGGCACCGGTTCGGCGATGTACGTCCGCACCAGGAATCTGACCAGGGTCCTGGACTCGAACTGCACCACTTCCACACCGTGGTCGGTGTGGAACTCGACGACGGCCTGGACCCGGCCGCAGGGCCATACCCGGACGTCGCCGCTCGCGGCCGGCGTCCGCAGCCCCAGTTCGAGCAGTGCGCGCGAGAAGGTCCACTCGTGCGGGCCGGGCAGACCGACCCGGACCGACCGGGGATCAGTGTCGGGGTCGTACCGCAGCACGACGGGTACGGCCCCCGGGTCCTCCTCGTCCGTGACGATATGAGCGCGCGCGTACTGTTCGACTACAGGCATCGGACCGCCCTCTCACGCAGGGTGACCTATGCGAAAGCTGTGCATCCGCTTTCCATCAAGCGTCGCACACTTTCCGGCACACGCCCCGGCGGGCGAGAGACCCTCCGGTGACACGAGAGAGAGACCCCCGGTAAAAGAGGAGACTTCGTCTCTCTTGCAAGACATTCGCAACAAGGGCCTAAAATCGACGGGTGCACGTACCTGACGGATTCATAGACGCCCCGACCTCCGCGGTCGCCGGAGTGGTCGCCGCCGGCGCCCTCGCGGTGAGCCTGCGCGGCGCCCGCCGCGAACTCGACGAGCGCACCGCACCGCTGGCCGGTCTGGTGGCGGCGTTCATCTTCGCCGTGCAGATGCTGAACTTCCCCGTCGCCGCCGGGACCAGCGGGCATCTGCTCGGCGGGGCGCTCGCCGCGATACTCGTCGGCCCGTACACAGCCGTGCTGTGCGTGTCGGTCGTGCTGCTCATGCAGGGCGTGCTGTTCGCCGACGGCGGCCTGACCGCGCTCGGCGTGAACATCACCGACATGGCGATCACCACCACCGTGGTGGCGTACGCGGTCTTCCGCGGCCTGCTCGCCGTGCTGCCCCGCAAGCGGCGCTCGGTGACCGTCGCCTCCTTCGTCGCCGCGCTGGTGTCCGTACCGGCCGCGGCGGTCGTCTTCACCCTGATCTACGCGATCGGCGGCACCACCGACGTCTCCATCGGCAAGGTCGCGACCGCCATGGTCGGGGTGCACGTGCTGATCGGCATCGGTGAGGCGGTCATCACCGCACTCACGGTCGGCGCCGTCATCGCCGTACGCCCCGACCTGGTGCACGGCGCGCGCGGTCTGCGGCAGCGGCTCCGGCTGCGTGTGAACGGCGATCTGGTGGACGCGCCCGCGCCCGCCGCGCCCGTGGCGGCGCGCACCTCCCGGCGCACGCTGTGGGTGACCGGTCTCGTCACCTCCCTCGTCCTCGCCGGCTTCGTCAGCTTCTACGCCTCCGCCAGCCCCGACGGCCTGGAGAAGGTCGCGCACGACAAGGGGATCGACAAGAGGGCGGAGAAGCACGCCGCGTCCGACTCGCCGCTGGCCGACTACGGCGTCAAGGACGTCTCCGACGCCCGGCTGTCCGGCGGACTCGCCGGTGTGATCGGTGTCGGCGTGACCGTCGTCGCGGGCAGCGCCGTGTTCTGGGTGCTGCGCAGGCGGCGCAGCGATGACGCCTCTCCCGTGAACACCGGCGTCTGACGTGGGCGCGGGGCACGCACACAGGCTCTACCGGCACGGGCACTCGCCCGTGCACGGTCTGCCGCCGCACACCAAGCTCGCCGCCGTCTTCCTGTTCGTCGTGGTCGTGGTGTCGACCCCGCGGGAGGCGATGTGGGCGTTCGCGGTGTACGCCGTGCTGCTCGCGGCCGTCGCCCGCACCGCGCGCGTGCCCGCCGGCTTCCTGCTCAAGCGGCTGCTGATCGAGGTGCCGTTCGTCGCGTTCGCGGTGCTCATGCCGTTCGTGGCGGAGGGCGAGCGGGTGCACGTGCTGGGGCTCTCGCTGAGTGTGAACGGGCTGTGGGGCGCCTGGAACGTGCTCGCCAAGGGCACACTCGGCGTCGCCGCCTCCGTGCTGCTGGCCGCCACCACCGAGCTGCGCGAGCTGCTGCTCGGGCTGCAGCGGCTGAGACTGCCGCCGCTGCTCGTGCAGATCGCGTCCTTCATGATCCGCTACGGCGACGTCATCACCGACGAGATGCGGCGGATGCGGATCGCCCGGGAGTCGCGCGGTTTCGAGGCGAAGGGCGTGCGCCACTGGGGCGTGCTCGCCAAGTCCGCCGGCGCGCTGTTCATCCGCTCCTACGAGCGCGGGGAGCGCGTGCACCTGGCCATGGTCAGCCGGGGCTACGCGGGCACGATGCCGGTCATCGACGAGGTGACCGCGTCCCGGGCACAGTGGTCGTACGCCCTCGCACTCCCCTGCGCCGCCCTCACCGTCTGTCTGCTGGGATGGGTCCTGTGACTACACCTGCCTCCCTGGAGGTCTCCGGCCTCGCCTTCGCCTACCCGGACGGCCACCAGGCCCTGTTCGGTGTGGACTTCTCCCTCGCCCGCGGCGAGCGGGTCGCCCTCCTCGGCCCCAACGGCGCCGGCAAGACGACCCTCGTCCTGCACCTCAACGGCATCCTGGGCGGCGGCACCGGCACGGTGACCGTGGCCGGGCTGCCGGTCGGCAGGGAGCACATGGCCGCGATCCGGCAGAAGGTCGGCATCGTCTTCCAGGACCCGGACGACCAGCTGTTCATGCCCACCGTGCGAGAGGACGTGGCGTTCGGGCCGGCCGCCGCCGGGGTCAAGGGCGCCGCGCTGGACGAGCGGGTGCGCACCGCCCTGGAGCGGGTCGGGATGGGCGGCTTCGCCGACCGCCCGCCGCACCACCTCTCCTTCGGGCAGCGCCGGCGCGTCGCGGTGGCCACCGTGCTCGCCATGGAGCCGGAGATACTGGTCCTGGACGAGCCGTCCTCCAACCTCGACCCCGCCTCCCGCCGCGAACTCGCCGACATCCTGCGCTCCCTGGACGTCACGGTCCTCATGGTCACGCACGACCTGCCGTACGCCCTGGAACTGTGCCCGCGCTCGCTCGTCCTCAGCGACGGCGTGATCGTCGCGGACGGCCCGACCGGCGAGCTGCTCTCCGACGACGCGCTGATGCGGGCGCACCGGCTGGAGCTGCCGTTCGGCTTCGATCCGCGCTCGGTGGCGCGGGCGCCGGGGCACTGAGAGACACCTCACGCCCATCCCGCTCCCGCCGAGGAATCGCAGGCTGACGACCACTGTTGCACCCACCGTCGAAGGCGATCGGAAGGGACGGCGGGCGTGGACGTGAACGGCACTGTGGCCGAGGGCTTCGAGCCGGTCAGGGAGGCGTTCGCCGCGAACTTCGCGCTGCTCGGCGAGCGCGGCGCGGCCGTGGCCGTCTACCGCGACGGGCACCGGGTCGTGGACCTGTGGGCCGGCACCAAGGACGTGGACGGCACCGCCCCCTGGGAGCCGGGGACCGCGCAGATCGTGCGCTCCGCCACCAAGGGCATCGCCGCCGCCGCGCTGCTGCTCCTGCACCAGCGCGGCGAGCTGGACCTGGACGCCCCGGTCGGCACGTACTGGCCGGAGTACAAGGCGGCCGGCAAGGAGCACACGCGCGTACGGCACCTGCTCGCGCACCGCGCGGGCGTACCCGTGCTGGACCGCCCGCTGACCCCCGCCGAGGCCGCCGACCCCGACCTCGGTGCCGCGGCGGTCGCCGCCCAGGCGCCGGTCTGGGAGCCGGGCACGGACCACGGTTACCACGCCCAGACCTACAGCTGGCTCACCGGCGAACTGCTGCGCCGGATCACCGGCCGCCCGGTCGGTGCGTGGCTGGCGGACGAGATCGCCGGGCCCGTCGGCGCGGACCTGTGGCTAGGCCTGCCGGAATCGGAGCACGCGCGCGTGGGCCGCGTCGGCCCGGCAGCAGCGCCCGAGACAGCCGGCGGCCTGAGGACCCGGCCCAAGCGCGCGGTGGCCGAGGCGTACGCCGATCCCGGCTCCCTCACCCGCCGCGCGTTCGCCGCGATCACCCCGCTCCCCGACGAGAACTCCCCCGCCTACCGGGCCGCCGCCCTGCCCGCCTCCAACGGCATCGCCACGGCCGACGGACTGGCCCGCTTCTACGCCTCGCTCATCGGCGAGGTGGACGGCGGCACCCGCCTGTTCACCCCGGAGACGATGGAGCTGGCCCGCGCCGAGCGGTCCGCGGGAGCCGACCGGGTCCTGGTGGTCAACACCCGCTTCGGCCTCGGCCACATGCTGCACGGCGCCGCGTCCCCGCTGCTCTCCCCCGGCTCCTTCGGCCACCCCGGCCGCGGCGGCGCCCTCGCCTTCGCCGACCCGGAGAGCGGCATCGCCTTCGGCTATGTCACCAACGGCTTCCGGCAGAGCGTGACGGCCGACCCGAGGGCGCAGGCGCTGGTACGCGCCGTGCGCACGGCGCTCGCCTGATCCACCGGCGTACCCGGCGCGCCGGGCGCGTCACACGTGGATCGGGTGCGAGATCCGCCCGGAGTCCTCGTCGATCTCCTCGTGGGCCTTGGTCAGCAGTTGCATGGCCAGTTCGTTCAGCGCGCGGGCACCGGCGATCTCCTCGCCGACGCGGGGCTGGTTGGCGTCGACGCGGTGCCTGCTGGCGCGGCCGTGCCCGCGTACCTCGGTGCCGTCGGGCAGGCGCACCATGGCCACCGCGCGCGTGTGCTGATCGTCCTCCATGAACTCCAGCTCGATGTGCCATCCGACAGGGGTGTGCATCATGACGACCACCTCCGAAATCGCTGCTTCCAGGGTGCGTCACGGCACCCCGGCCCGTCATGTCGGCACCGTGCGGGGCCATGACGCGCCACGCGCTACCCGGCGCGCAGCATCAGCCCGATCCCCACGACCAGCAGGCCCGCCGCCGCGATCCGGGGCGCGCCGAAGCGCTCCTTGAAGAACAGCGCGCCGATGGCCGCGCCGACGATGATGGACGACTCGCGCAGCGCGGCGACCGGGGCGAGCGCGGCACGGGTCTGGGCCCACAGGACCAGGGCGTACGCGGTGACGGACATGGCGGCGCCGAGGAGGCCGAGGACGGCGTACGGGCGGAGCAGCCGTACGGTCTCGCCCCGCGCGCGTGCGTACATGGCCGCGGGGATGACGGCCCCCTGGACGGCCATGAGCCAGGCGATGTACCCGAGGGGCGCGTGCGCGGCGCGTACGCCCAGGCCGTCGATGACCGTGTAGGCGGCGATGGTGAGGCCGGTCGCGAGGGCCGCGCCGATCGCCGCCCATGCGGGCCGGCTCCCCCGCAGTCCCCACAGGCTGACGCCGGTCAGGCCGAGACAGGACACGGCGATGCCGGCGCTCGCCCAGACGCCGGGCACCTCGTGCGCGAAGACGGCGGCGAGCACGGTGACCACGAGCGGCGCGCTGCCGCGCGCGAGGGGGTACGCCTGCCCGAAGTCACCCAGCCGGAACGAGGTCATCAGCAGCGCGTAGTAGGCGATGTGCACGGCCGCCGAGGCGAACAGGTACGGCCAGGCGGGCCCGGCCGGGAACGCCACGAACGGTGTCGCCGCGAGCCCGATCAGCAGCCCGCCGCCGGAGATCAGGGCGAAGCCGACGAGCTTGTCGGTGATGCGGTGCGCGATGGCGTTCCAGCCGGCGTGGGTGACGGCGGCGAGCAGCACGGCCGCCGCGACGAGCGGTGTCATGCGGTCCGGCTCGGTTCGCACCCGCCGGCGGCGGCCTCGGCCGCGGTCCGGGACGCCTGCGGGAACCGCCGGCCGCGGGGAGGGACATCGGCCGGCCCGAGCGCCCGCGGCGCCGCGGCAAGCCGGGGGTGGGCCCCGGACTCTTCGGCGTCGGTGGCGGCTGTCGTCGTCATGACGGGCACGGTACGACATGATCGGCGCCGTGCTCAGGGGGATTTCGCCGCCGCACTTCGCACGGCCCCCAGGACCGTCGGACGGAACCCGGCTGCCCGTCCTTGATCACCCCGCTGCGATGATGGTGACCCGGTCATTGCCGGAGACCGATCATGTCATTGCCTGCCGCGCGGGCGGCCGGGCCGTCGGGGGATCACACGTGAGCGAAAGCAAAGCGGTACCGGGGGACGACAAGCTCCCCGAACCGGGTGGGTCGAAACTGCCGCTGTCTCCGGACGAGCTGGAACGGCACGGCGTCCTGCCGGGCTTCTACGGCTGGACACGCTCGACCAGTTCCACGGCAAAGGCCGGTCCGAGGGCGACGTCTCGTACTCGATCTCGTCGGGCGGCAAGCTGGGCGCGCTGAAGAAGCTCGTCACCACGGACATCCCCGCGATCGCCACCGGCGACGAGGACCATCTCGGCGAGGCGTTCACGGGTTCGTACAACCTGCACTACACGGTCAAGGGCCAGGATCCCGACGGCTCGCTGGTCGTCGAGTACCAGCTGCACAACAACACGAGCAACGAGTCGTTCCTGCACTACGTCGGCTACTACGACTGGCTCAAGAAGTTCAACCGTGATGAAGGCGTCTTCTCGTCCGTGGACCAGGAGATCGTCTGGACGGAACGCATTCCGGCGACGGGGAAGTAGACCGGTGTCCCGAGTTCTCATGGCGGGCGGGCGTCCGCGCCTGGTGACGGCCGCCGCCGTACTGGGTCTGCTGACGCCGCTGGCCGCCTGCTCCTCCGCGTCCACCGCCGTCGAGGCGTGCATGGCCAGGCAGGCGAAGTCCGTCACCTCCGGGGAGGTGGCCGGCACCTACCGGGGAGAGGCGCACGCCAAGGGCGCGACGATCACTCTCACGGCGTCGGACGACCACACCGGCGGGACCGTCACGGTGCACGACTGGCCGACCGGCGACTGGTACCGGAGCGAACTCGGCGACACCTTCGACGGCTCCGGCACCTGGGATGTGGCGGGAGGTTACGGCGCCGACGATCACGGACAGGTCCATCTCTCCTTCACCGCCCCGGAACTCTTCCTGCGCGGCTACACCGTCGACAGTCTGTCGGTCGCCACGGACTCCGAGCGGACCTTCCTCTACGAGGACGACGACCCGGACGTCTGCCCGGCGTTCCGCCTGCGGCGCACGTGACGGCGGGTGTGACGAAAAGCCGGTGAGGGTGCAGCCCCGTCCCCACGGGCACCCTCACCGGCCGCTCTGTGTCAGGCGCGGTACGTCAGGCGCGTACCAGCTCCTTCTCCTCGCCGGCGGCGGCGTGGGTGCGCAGGCCCTCGCCCTCGACGTCCACGTTGGGCAGCGCGCGGTCCAGCCACTTCGGCAGCCACCAGGCCCGCTTGCCGAGGAGAGCGAGGACCGCCGGGACGATGGCCATGCGGACGACGAACGCGTCGAAGAAGACGGCGATCGCGAGACCGAAGCCGATCATCTTGATCATCGACTCGCTGGAGCCGATGAAACCGGAGAAGACGGCGATCATGATGACGGCGGCGGCGGTCACGACCCGTGCGCCGTGCCGGAACCCGGTCACCACCGCCTGGGCGGGCTTCTCGCCGTGGACGTACGCCTCCCGCATGCGGGTGACGAGGAAGACCTCGTAGTCCATCGCGAGGCCGAAGACGACGCCCACCATGAAGATCGGCATCATCGACATGACCGGGCCGGTCTCCTCGACGTTCAGCAGGCCGGACAGCCAGCCCCACTGGAAGACCGCGACGACGGCGCCGAGGGCCGCCATCACGCTGAGCAGGAAGCCGAGGGCCGCCTTCAGCGGGACGAGGACCGAGCGGAACACCACGATCAGCAGGAGGAAGGCCAGGCCGACCACCAGGGCGAGGTAGGGCAGGAGCGCGTCGTTCAGCTTCTGCGAGACGTCGATGTTCATCGCCGTGGAGCCGGTGACCAGGACCTGGGAGTCGGTCTTCGCGGCGATGTCCGCGCCCTTGTCACGGATGGCGTGCACGAGGTCCTCGGTCGTGCCCGAGGACGGCTTGGAGCCGGGGACCACCGTGATGGTCGCGGTGTCGCCGGCCTTGTTGGGCGCGGCCGGGGTGACCGTGACGACGTCCTTCAGGCCCTTGATCTCGTCGCCGACCTCGGTGAACGCGGCCTTGGGGTCGGCGCTGTCCTTGGCGTCGACGACGACCATCAGCGGGCCGTTGAAGCCGGGGCCGAAGCCCTCGGAGAGGAGGTCGTAGGCGCGGCGCTGGGTGGTGGAGGCGGGCTGGGAACCGTCGTCGGGCAGACCCAGCTGCAGGGAGGTGGCCGGGAGGGCCGCGGCGCCGAGGCCGAGCACGCCGAGCAGGAGGACGGCGACCGGGCGGCGGATGACGAAGCCGGCCCAGCGGGTGCCCATGTTCGGGCGGCCCGGCCGCCTGGGCGTACGTCCGCCGCCGAGCAGCTTGCTCTTCTCGCCGGCCGGTTTGACCTTGCGGCCGGCGTAGCCGAGCAGCGCCGGGATCATCGTCAGCGCGATGAGTACGGCGATGGCGACCGTGCCGGCCGCGGCGACGCCCATCTTCGTGAGCATCGGGATGTTGACGACGGACAGGCCGACCAGGGCGATGACGACGGTCAGGCCGGCGAAGACCACCGCCGAGCCCGCGGTGCCGACGGCGCGGCCGGCGGCCTCCTCGCGCTCGCGGCCCTCGGCGAGTTCGGCGCGGTAGCGGGAGACGATGAACAGGGCGTAGTCGATGCCGACGGCGAGGCCGATCATCGTCGCCAGGGTGGAGGTGGTGGACCCCAGGTCCAGGGTGGAGGCGAGCGCGGTGATCGAGGAGACGCCGATGCCCACGCCGATGATCGCGGTCAGCAGCGGCAGCCCGGCGGCGAGCAGGGAGCCGAAGGTGATGACGAGGACGACCGCGGCGATCGCGATGCCGATGATCTCGCTGGAGCCGGTCTCGGGTGTCGCGTTCAGCGCGTCACCGCCGACCTCGACGGTCAGCCCGGCGTCCCGCGCGTCCTGCGCGGCCTCCTTCAGTGCGTCCCGGCTGGAGTCCGCCAGCTCCATGCCGGAGACCTTGTACTTCACCGAGGCGTAGGCGACGGTGCCGTTCTTGCTGACGGCGTGCCCGGTGTAGGGGTCGGCGACGGAGGCGACCTCGGAGCCGCTTCCCAGCTCCTTGACGGTCTTCTTCACGGTCGCCCTGTTGCCGGCGTCGGTCATCTTCTCGCCGCTGGGGGCCTTGAAGACGACGCGGGCCGTGGCGCCGTCGGCGCTCATCCCGGGGAAGCGCTGTTCCAGCAGGTCGAAGGCCTTCTGCGCCTCGGTGCCGGGGATGGAGAAGGACGTGTTGCCGGCGGCCGGCGCGGAGGCGGCACCCACCCCCGCGAGGGTGAGCAGCGCGACCCATATGAGGGCGACGAAGTGCCGTCGCCGGAAGGCGAGCCGGCCGAGTTTGTAGAGGAACGTGGCCACGGAGGCGTACTCCCGGTCAGGTCGTGGGTTCAGGGCAGGGGAGATCAGCCCGACGACGTGAGCGGTGACGTCAGGTGGAGGCTGTGGAGGGGACTGTCAGGTGGTCAGTCGGTCTGTACGCCGAGGGCGGGGAGGACCACGGCGTCGATGTACGAGGTGAGGAAGGCCTGGGTGGGCGGCTGGTCGTCGAGCAGGGCCCGGGTGGCGAAGCCGCCGACCATCATGTGCAGCAGGAAGTCGATCGCCGGGCAGTCCGGGCGGACCTCGCCCCGGTCGACCGCCCGTTGCAGCACCTGCCGGAACCCGCCCATCTCGGGGTCGACCATCTGGTCCCGGAACGCCAGACGCAGATCGTCGTTGTGGTGCATCGCCATGGCGACGCCCCGCATCAGCGCGGAGTTCCGCTCCATGGTGCAGTCGTCCTCCAGCGCCACGAGGGCGTGCAGGTCGCCGCGGAGGGACCCGGTGTCGATGTCCTCGCCGTGCCCGGGCTTGCCGTGCCGCAGGGCCTTGACGACCAGTTGGGCCTTGCCGCCCCACTGGCGGTAGAGCGTGGCCTTGCTGGACCGGGTGCGGGCGGCCACGGCGTCCATGGTGAGGGCGTCGTAGCCGACCTCCCGGAGCAGGTCGAGCACGGCCTCGTACAGCTCGGCCTCGCGCTCGGGCGTGATCCGACTGCGGCGTGCCGCCGCGACGGCTTCGGTCATGCCCGTCACCTTCCCGCTCCGGAGCCTTCTTCTTCGTACAACCAAGAAGATACCCTGAGCACCTGCGAAACGAAACCGTTTCGTACGTGTGCTGGGTCACGAAGGTGAAGGCCGCGTAAGCCCCCGGGCACCCCGCTCCCGCCGGCCACGAGTTGCTGCGGGCGTTCGACCGGAAAAGCATGGGGAGGTGAGCTATCTGCGCCTTCCCCACCTCAGCGGCGACCTGCTCTGCTTCGTGGCCGAGGACGACCTCTGGCTGGCCCGCCTCGACGCGCCGGAACGCGCCTGGCGGCTCACCGCCGACCGCACCAAGACCGGCCACCCGCGCTTCTCGCCGGACGGCCGCCGGATCGCCTGCACGACCTGGCGCAGCCTCGTCCCCGAGATCCACCTCGTCGACGTCGAGGCCGGCGGCCCCTCGCGGCAGCTGACGTACTGGGGCAGCCCCGACACCCGGGTGTGCGGCTGGACCCCGGAGGGCGACATCCTGGCCGTGGGCTCCCACGGCCAGCCCTTCTCCTACTTCACCTGGGCCTACAAGGTCACCACCGCGGGCGACCCGGACGGGCGGCTGCCCTGGGGCCCGGTCACCGACATCCAGGTCGCCGACCTCGAAGGCCAGCACAAGACCCTGCTGCTCACCGGCACCCCGCCGCACGAACCGGCCTCCTGGAAGCGGTACCGCGGCGGCGCGACGGGCCGCCTGTGGCTGCACGGACAGCGCCTCCTGCCGGACATCGGCGGCCATCTGGCCTGCCCCATGTTCATCGACGGCCGGATCGCCTTCCTCTCCGACCACGAGGGCGTCGGCAACCTCTACTCCTGCGCCCGCGACGGCACCGACCTGCGCCGCCACAGCGACCACGACGCCTTCTACGCCCGGCACGCCTCCAGCGACGGCAGCCGGGTGGTCTACCAGTGCGCGGGCGACCTGTGGCTGGTGGACGACTTCTCCCCGGGCGGCGAACCGCGCCGGCTCGACATCCGGCTCTCCGGACCCCGCACCGGCCGCCGCCCCTACCAGGTGCCGGCCGCGCAGAACATCGACGGCATCTCGGTGGACGAGACCGGCCGGGCCAGCGCGGTCGTGGTCCGCGGCAGCCTGTACTGGCTCACCCACCGCGACGGCCCGGCCCGTACGATCACCGACCAGCCCGGCGTCCGGATCCGGCTGCCGGAGATGCTCGGCTCCACGGGGCAGGTCGCCTACGTCACCGACGCCGAGGGCGAGGACGCCGTCGAGATCGCCCACCTGCCCCGCGCCTCCGGCGACCGCGCGCCCCGCAGACTGGCCTGCGGCGCCCTGGGCCGCGTGCTGGAGATGGTCTGCGACCCGCTGGGCGAACGGCTGGCCGTCGCCTCGCACGACGGGCGGCTGCTGCTGATCGACGTGACCGAGGGGGACGGGGAGGACGAGACGGCGGACAGCGACGACGGTGCCGCCGCCGACGCCGCTTCGGCCACCGCGGCGGAGCCCGGTTCCGCCGGCCCGCACGGCACGGTGTCCCAGCTGATCCGGTCCGACAACGGCCCGGTGCGCGACCTCGCCTTCTCCCCCGACGGCTCCTGGCTCACCTGGTCGCACCCCGGCATCGGCCGCTCCCTGCGGCAGGTCAAGCTGGCCCGCATCAAGGACCGGCTGATCGTGGACGTGACCAACGGCCGCTTCGAGGACGAGAACCCGGTCTTCACCCGCGACGGCCGCTACCTGGCCTTCCTCTCCTGGCGCGGCTTCGACCCGGTCTACGACGTCCACACCGGCGACCTCTCCTTCCCGCTCGGCTGCCGCCCGTACCTGGTCCCGCTCTCCTCGGCGACCCCCTCCCCCTTCGCCCTCAACCCGGAGGGCCGCCCGGCCGCCGGCGGCCTCGACCCGCTGGAGGACGAGGAGACCGGTGAGGCCGGCACCGTGACGGTCGAGGTGGAGGGCCTGGCGAACCGGGTCACGCCGTTCCCGGTCATCGCCTCCAAGTACTCCGCGCTGTACCCGGTCGCGGGCGGCGGCCTGGTCTGGCTGCGCTGGCCGATCTCCGGCGCGCTGGGTGAGACCTTCGTCAATCCGGCCGACGTCAGCGGCCGTCCGACCCTGGAGTACTTCAACATCTCCAAGGCGAAGAAGGCCGAACTGGTCGACCACCTGGACTGGTTCACGGTGAGCGGCGACGGCACCCGGCTGGTCGTGGTGGACGAGGGCGACCTGCGGGCGGTGCCGTCGACCGAGGCCGGCGACGGCGACACGACCGTCTGGATCGACCTGCGCCGCATCCTGCACGAGGTGGACCCGCCCGCCGAGTGGCGCCAGGCGTACGACGAGGCGGGGCGCCTGACCCGCGCCTACTTCTGGGACCCGGGCATGTGCGGCATCGACTGGGACGCGGTGCTCGACCAGTACCGTCCGCTGCTCGAACGGATCGCCTCCCCCGACGAGTTCGCCGACCTGCTCCGCGAGGTCCTCGGCGAACTCGGCACCTCCCACGCCTACGTCACCGCCGCCCGCCGCAACGAGGGCCCGCCCCACTACCAGCGCTGGCAGGGCCTCCTCGGCGCCAACCTCGTGCGCCGCGACGGCCACTGGGCGGTCAAGCGCATCCTGCCCGGCGACTCCTCCGACTCCAAGGCCCGCTCACCGCTGGCCGGCACCGGCATCCGCGAGGGCGCCGTCCTCACCCACGTCGACGGCCGCCCGGTCGATCCGGTCACCGGTCCCTATCCGCTGCTCGCCGGCGCGGGCGGTACGACGGTGGAGCTGACGTTCACCTCCGCCGAGGGCGACTCCGGGCGGGCCCGGCGGGTGGCCGTCGTCCCGCTCATCGACGAACGGCCCCTGCGCTACCAGGACTGGGTGGCCAAACGGCGCCAGGTGGTACGGGAGTTGAGCGAGGGCCAGTGCGGCTATCTGCACATCCCCGACATGGGCGGCTCCGGCTGGGCCCAGTTCAACCGGGACCTGCGCATGGAGGTGTCCCGGCCCGCGCTCATCGTGGACGTGCGCGGCAACGCGGGCGGCCACATCAGCGAACTCGTCATCGAGAAGCTGAGCCGCACCATCCTGGGCTGGGACCTGACCCGGGACGCCCAACCGGTGTCGTACACCTCGAACGCGCCCCGCGGGCCGGTGGTGGCCCTGGCCGACGAGGCGACCTCGTCGGACGGCGACATGATCACCGCCGCTTTCAAAGTGCTGGGACTCGGCCCCGTCGTCGGCCAGCGCACCTGGGGCGGAGTCGTCGGCATGACCGGCCGGCACCGCCTCGGCGACGGCACGGTCATCACCGTCCCGATGAACGCGGCCTGGTTCGTCGCCTACGGCTGGTCCGTCGAGAACCACGGCGTCACCCCCGACCTGGAGGTCCTGCGCACCCCCCTGGACTGGGCGGAGGGCCGCTACCCCGTGCTGGACGACGCGGTCCGGCTGGCCCTGGACCTCCTGCGCTCGAACCCCGCCGCGACGCCTCCGGACCTCAGCGACGTCCCGAACCGGTCCAGGCCGAAGCTTCCTCCCAGGACGACCTGAAGCAGGGGCGACCTGACAGGGCGGGGGCGACCTGACAGGCGGGGGCGACCTGACACAGGGCGCCCTTCACGAGGAAGGGCGCCCCACGTCATTTCGGCCCAGGCCGAGCGCAGTGGTTACGCGTCGTAGTCCCGGTCGAAGCGGTCTTCCATCTGCTCCGTGTCCTGGATGTCACGGTGGTTCTCGCCGCCCCGCTCGCTCTGCGGCCGGCCCTGACGGTTCGGCTGCTGACCGCGCTGGCCGGCCTTCTCGCGGGCCTGGTCCATCTTCTCCTTGCCCTGGTTCTGCAGGTGGCTCGACTTGTCCTTCATACCCATGTGGGTTCACTCCCGTGGTGAGGGTGGGGGGTTGGCCCCTCGGTGGGGCCTCGACCAGATTCACACGGGCGAACACCGGCTGCATGTCGATCAGTTACGTTGCGTGACGCGGGCCGCCTCGTCAGCCGCCCCACCTGCGCCGACGAGCCCGGAACGCATTCCCGGCAGCCGGGGCGCGAACCGCTTCATCTCCCGCTGGCCGACCGTCCCGATGAGCGCCGGCAGGTAGCCGCGCACACCCTGCATGCCGCGCAGCCACCACTGTCCGTACACGTGCGCCGAGCGCCGCTCGATCCCGGCGACGAGCCGGTCCACCGCGGGCCCCAGCGGGTACGTCTTGTTCGACGGCCACGGCAGCCGCTGCCGCAGCTCCCGCATGACCTCGTCCTGGTCGGCACCGCGCACCATGTCGGTGTCGGTCCAGGACAGGTACCCGACGCCGACGCGCACCCCCTGGTAGCCGACCTCGGCGCGCAGACTGTGCGCGTACGCCTCCACGCCCGACTTGGAGGCGCAGTACGCCGTCATCATCGGCGCGGGCGTGATCGCGGCGAGCGAGGCGATCTGCAGCAGATAGCCCCGGCTCTCGACCAGCACCGGCAGGAAGGCGCGCGCGGTCACCGCCGAACCGATCAGGTTCACCTCGATCACGCGCCGCCAGGCCAGCGGGTCGGAGTCGGCGAAGGGACCGCCGGTCGCCACACCGGCGTTGGCGACCACGATGTCGACCTTCCCGAAGCGTTCCTTCACCTCGCGCGCGACCCGGCTCATGGTCTCGTGGTCGGTGACGTCGGCGTACCAGTGGGCGCTGTCGCTGTGCAGGCGTCCGGAGACCTCCTTGAGCGCCTCCTCCTCCAGCCCGACCAGCGCGACCTTCGCCCCGCGCGCGGACAGCTTGCGCGCCAGCAGCTCACCGACGCCGCGCGCCGCTCCCGTGACGACCGCCACCTGTCCTTCGAGGCCGACCGTGCTCATGAGCCCTCCTTGATCTGCGCGGGGATGGAACCGTGTTCGTGCGTGTCCGCGGGGCCGGCCCCCGTGACGTAGGCCGTGACGAGTTCCCGGATCCGGCCGGTCACCGGCTCGGGGGCCTCGATCGGGGTCATGTGGCCGATGCCGGTCAGCTCGGTGAGGCCGACGCAGTGCGGCAGCGCGGAGACCAGCGCCCGGGCGTGCACGGGGGGCGTGAGCCGGTCGGACGTGCCGTGCAGCACCGCGGTGGGCACGCGCAACTCCCGTACCCCGTGGTCCAGATCGAGCGCCGCGAGTACGGTCCCCCACGAGTGGCGCACGGCACGCGGGCAGGCGTGCACGATCCGCGCGCACGCCTCCACCCGGTGCGCGGCGGAACCGGCGCCCATGGTGGCGTACTTGAGGATGCTCCTCGCGACCGGCGTGACCGGCCCGAGGGGGGCGCGCGAGCCGAGAACCCGCCCGGTGATCCAGGTGCGTACGCGTCCGGCGCGCAACGGCACCACGCGCGACTCGGCGATCAGCCGCGAACTGCCCGTGCTGCACAGCAGGACGGCGGCGGCGTGGTCCCGGAAGCGGGGGCGCCCGGCCGCGGCCATGACCGTCATGCCGCCCATGGAGTGGCCGGCGATCAGCGCCTTCTCCCCGGGTGCGAGCGTCGCCGCGAGCACCGCTTCGAGGTCGTCCGCCAGCGCGTCGGTCGTGCACGCGGGGCTCGCGGGACTGTGCCCGTGCCCCCTCTGGTCGTAGGCGATCACCCGGTGATCGGTCGCCAGGTCCCGTATCTGGGCCGCCCAGAACGCCGTCGAGCAGGTCCAGCCGTGGGAGAGGACGACCGCGGGCGCGCCCTCCTGGCCGTGCACCTCCACGTGCAGCCGGGCGCCGTCGGCGGAGACGGCGGTGAGCGTGCGGGAAGGGGTGGGCGGGGCGTACGGGCCGGAGGTGACGGACGCCGTACGGGGGCCGGGGAGGCGGGAGACGCCCGAGGCGCGCCGGCTCATGCGGTGGCCTCGCTCCGCGTGCGCGCCACGGCGGCCTTCGTGCCCTTCGCGGCCTTCTCGGTCCTCTGTGCCGACGGCTTCCGGATGACCTCGTACTCCGCCAGGTCCACCCGCCGGGTGGCGCTGCGGAACTCGGTGGTCGTACCGGGCCAGATGGTGGTGTTGCGACCGCTCGCGTCCAGGTACCAGCTGGTGCAGCCACCGGTGTTCCACACGGTTCGCTTCATGCGTTCCTGGACCTTGTGGTTCCAGGACTCGACGGCGGCGGGCCGGGCGTCGAGAGCGGTACGGCCGCCCAGGACGTCGAGCTGGCGCAGGTAGTCGGCCATGTAGTTCAGCTGGGACTCGATCATGAGGATCATGGAGGAGTTCCCGAGGCCGGTGTTGGGCCCGATGATGGTCATCCAGTTCGGGAACCCGGCCGCCGAGGCGCCGCGCAGCGCCCGCATGCCGTTCTTCCAGGACTCCGCGAGCGTGCTGCCCTCCGCTCCGACCACGCGTTCGGCGATCGGCATGTCCGTGACGTGGAAGCCCGTGCCGAAGACGATCGCGTCGACCTCGGCCTCGGCGCCGTCGGAGGCGATGACCGTCGACCCGCGGATCTCGCTCAGTCCGGCGGCGACCACGTCCACGTTGGGCTTGGCCAGCGCCGGGTAGTAGGCGCTGGACAGCAGGATGCGCTTGCAGCCGATGCGGTAGTCCGGGGTGAGCTTGGCGCGCAGGGCGGGGTCCTTCACGGCACGGGCCATGTTGCGCTTGGCGAGCTGTTCGACGAGGCCGAGTTCGTCGGGGCGCTTGGTGAACGCCTGCACCTGCAACTCCCGGATGCCCCACAGCAGTCCGCGCCGGGCCCGGGCGGTGACGGGCAGCCGCCGGTGCAGCCACCGCTCGGCACCGCTGATGGCGCGGTCGACGCGGGGCATCACCCACGGCGGGGTGCGCTGGAAGAGGGTGAGCCGGCCGGCCTGCGGCTGGATGGCGGGCACGATCTGGATCGCGGAGGCGCCGGTGCCGACCATGGCGACCCGCTTGCCGCGCAGGTCGTACTCGTGGTCCCAGCGGGCGGAGTGGAACACCTTGCCCGGGAACGACTCGAGTCCCGGGATCTCGGGGATCTTCGGGTCGGACAGCGGCCCGGTGGCGGAGACGACGACGTCGGCGCTGAGCGAGCCGCGCGTGGTCTCGATGTTCCACCGCAGGCTGTCGCCGTCCCAGGTCATCAGCTTGACCTCGGAGTCGAGGCGCAGGTGCGGGCGCAGGCCGAACAGGTCGGTGACGTGCTCCAGGTAGGCGCGGATGTGGCCCTGCCCGGAGAAGGTGCGCGGCCAGTCCGGGTTGGGCGCGAAGGAGAAGGAGTAGAGGTGCGAGGGCACGTCACAGGCGCACCCGGGGTAACTGTTGTCCCGCCAGGTGCCTCCGACGCTGTCGGCCCGCTCCAGGACGACGAAGTCGGTGATCCCCTCGCGGCGCAGCCGCACGGCGGCACCCAGCCCGCCGAACCCGGACCCGATCACCGCCACCCGTACATGCTCGTGCTCGGCCATCCCGAAGCCTCCACGCATCACCTAGAAACCCTGCCAGTGAACACTGGCGCAATGGGACTGTAGAGCAGCTCCGTACCGAGCGGTAGGGGGCGCGGGCGGGAAAGTTACCGTCGGTACGCCATAGGCTGCGGGCGTGGCAGAGGACGCAGAACACCCGGAGACCCGCCCGGAGCCGGCCGGCCCGCGGACGCACCCGGAGCCGGCGCACCCCGGCGCCCCCCGCGAGTACCGCATGGAGGAACTGGCCCGGCTGGCCGGCATCACCGTGCGCACCCTGCGCTTCTACCGCGAGCGCAAACTGCTCCCGCCGCCCCGCCGCGAGGGCCGCATAGCCTGGTACGACGACCATCATCTGGCCCGGCTGCGCACCATCGCGGCCCTGCTGGAGCGCGGCCACACCCTGAACGGCATCGCGGAGCTGGCCGAGGCGTTCGACCACGGCCGGGACGTCGCCGACCTGCTCGGTGTGGGTGCCCCCACCGAGGAGGAGCCGGTCCGCCTCACCCCCGAGGAGCTCGCGGCCGTCTTCGCAGACGAGGTCACGCCCGGCAACCTCGCCGCCGCCATGGAGCTGGGCTACATCGGCACCGACGGCGACCAGATCGTCCACATCAGCCGGCGCCTGCTGGACGTCTCCTCCGCACTGGTCCGTGAGGGGATCCCGCTCGCCGAGGTCCTGACGGCCGCCGTCCGCGTCCGCGAGCACGCCGAGGCCCTGGCCGCACTCTTCTCCGACGTCATCCTGCGCCACGCGCCCGAGGAGGACCTGCAGCGCCTGCGCCCGCTGGCCCGCAGCGTCGTGGAGGCGGAACTCTCCCTGGCGCTGGACCGCCGCCTGAGCAAGAGCGACTGAGCGCCGCCGGCCGGTCACTCCCGGCGGAGACGACTCGCTACAGGTCGTAGGCGACGGTCACCGGCGCGTGGTCCGACCACCGCTCGGCGTGCGTGGCGGCGCGCTCCACGAAGCCCTTGACCGCCCGGCCGGCGAGTCCGGGCGTGGCAACGTGGTAGTCGATGCGCCAGCCGGAGTCGTTGTCGAAGGCCCGCCCGCGGTAGGACCACCAGGTGTACGGACCCTCGGCGTCGGGGTGCAGCGCGCGGACGACGTCGACGTACCCGCCGTCCCCGGCGGCGAACACCCGGCCGAGCCAGTCCCGCTCCTCCGGCAGGAATCCGGAGTTCTTGGTGTTGCCGCGCCAGTTCTTGAGGTCGGCCTGCCGGTGGGCGATGTTCCAGTCGCCGCAGACGACGACCTCGCGCCCGTCGGCGGCGGCGCGCTCGCGCAGCTCCTTCAGATGGGCGAGGAACTCGCCCATGAAGCGGATCTTCTCCTCCTGCCGTTCGGTGCCGACCTCGCCGGAGGGCAGGTAGAGGGAGGCGACCGTGACACCGGGCAGCTCGGCCTCGACGTAGCGCCCGCTGCCGTCGAACTCGGCGGAGCCGAAGCCGATCCGGACCCGGTCGGGCTCGCGCCGGGTGTAAAGGGAGACGCCCGCCCGGCCCTTGGCGGCGGCCGGGGCGTGCACGACGTGCCAGCCGTCGGGCCGGCGGACCTCCTCGGGCAGCTGGTGCGGCTCGGCGCGCACCTCCTGGAGGCAGACGACGTCCGCGTCGCTCCCGGCGAGCCACTCCACGAAGCCCTTCTTCGCGGCGGCCCGCAGCCCGTTCACGTTAACCGAGGTCACAGTCAGCACCCGGGCACGATACCGGCACACTGGTCCAGGTCCGCAAAGCCAGGTCCGCAAAGCCCGGCATCCCGCCGCCTGCATAGAAGTACGATACCCAGCATGACTATACGCCGCGTCCGCTTCGACCACCCCGACGCCGTGAAGCTCAACGACGAGGTCCAGGCCGAGTACCACCTGCGCTACGGCGACGGGGGCGACGCCACGGCCCTCGACGCCACCGACTTCGACCCGCCCCGGGGCGCGTACCTGATCGCGTACGACGAGCACGGCCGCCCGGTGGCCACCGGCGGCTGGCGCAGCCAGGACGACAACGGCGAGGGCAACGAGGACGGCGACGCCGAACTCAAGCGCATGTACGTCATCGAGGAGATGCGCGGCCGGGGCCTGGCGCGCCGCATGCTCACGGCCCTGGAGGAGGACGCCCGCACCGCCGGCCGGGTCCGCATGGTCCTGGAGACGGGCACCAAGCAGCCCGAGGCCATCGCCTTGTACCTCTCCAGCGGTTACGCGCCGTGCCGGAAGTTCGGCTACTACCGCGAGTACGAGGAGAGCCGCTGCTTCGCCAAGCGGCTCTGAGGCACAGGCACACGGGACGGCGTGACCCCTGTCACGGCGATGCCCGTCTCCGTGAACGGCTCCGGAAACGACGAAGATCCCGACCGATCGTGATGATCGGCGGGATCTTCGCTCACCGCTCCCGAGCTGACTCAGGAACAGTCGTGCGTGGACCTGAGGGGATTTGAACCCCTGGCCCCCTCGATGCGAACGAGGTGCGCTACCGGACTGCGCCACAGGCCCTTGCAACGAGTGAAACTTTAGCATCCCGATCGGGGTGCTTGGAAATCCGTTCCCTGACTGGTCAGGGCAGGGGTGCGGGGCGGGCCTATTCGTTGGCCGCGCGCGGGCGGTCGCCGTCCTCGTACTGATCGAACAGGGGCGTGCGTCCGCGCTCACGTGCCCGGCGGGCCGAGGCCGCCGTGGGCGTCCCCCCGCGTGAGCGCCTCCGGGCGTGCGGCAACGCGTCACCGCGGCCGGCCGCCGGCTTGTCCCCGGCCTCCGGTTCCGGCTCGCCCGCCCCGCTCTGCGGCGCACGGCCTGCCTCGTGCTCCGGCACCACCGCGCTGGAACGCGCCGAACTCCAGGTGTCGGGCGCCCCCAGATCCACGTCGGAGGTGGCCCGCGGGGCGACGGGCGCGGTGACGTACGTCGGCAAGGGCACCGGCACCGGATCCCAGCTGTCCCCGTGACCGGGCCGCCGCTGCCGCTCCCGCTGCTGGTCGACCCACTCGGCGTGGTCGGTCTGCTCGACGAGCGCGCGCCGGTCGGCGGCGAGCGCGGAGAGGCCGGTGTCGGTGTCGGCGCCCTGGGACCCGTCCGCCTCCTCGGCACCCGTGCCCTCGTCGGCGGACGCGCGCCGGCGCGGCTGGCGCTCGCGCAGGCGCTGGGCGGCGGCCTCGGCACGCTGCCGGTCCATCTGGTAGGCGAAGCGGCGACGCTCCTGCGTACGCAGGTAGGCGATGTACGCGCTGAGCGTGGCGGCCGGCACGCCGGGCACCCACAGGAACGCGAGCCCGCCGACGGCGGCGGCGATCGCGCCGAGCGTGAAGGCGAGGAAGAGCATCACGGTGGTGCGCCGACGGCGCGCGAGCACCTTCGAGCGCCGGGCGCGGGCCGCGGCCGTCTGCGCCGAGGACGCACGCCGTGCCACCGATTCACGCTGCGGTGCGGGCGCCGGTGCCGGTACGGAGGGGGACTTGGGCGCCGGCGCGGTGCTCTGGTCACGCGCTGGCTGTGCCCTGCTGGGCGCCTCGGGCTCGGCTTCCGCACCGACCTGACGGCGGGTCGGAGGCACGGCGAAGGCCCGGACGTCCACCGAGTCGGTGACCGCGTCCGGATCGCCGGCGTCCGGCTCCCCCTCCTGGGCGGAGCGTGCCCGCAGGTCCCTGGCGTACCGACGCTCCATGCCCGCCCGTCCGGAAAGCAGCCGGATGGCGGTGCTGAAGCGTTCCGTCGGACGGGCCTCGTTCAGCTCGTCCTGCCTACGGAGCCACATCGGCACCAAGTAGGCGGCCCAGGCCCCGACAATGACTGCGTAGATGAGGCCGCTGCTGCTCACGCCTCACACGGTAGAGGGGTTTGTGCGAGGCCATCCGCCAATTGGGCCGGTGTGTCGCACGATCTGGCTGATATTTCCAGCTTTTTTTGCGACCGATGCGATCAGTGGACCAGGGTCTCCGCGAATTCAAGCGGCCAGGGGCGGTCAGCAACCGATCAATTTCGAACACATATTCAATTCAGGGGCGCTCGGCGGGATTCCCCGGGACGCCCCCGGGGCCGGCCGGCCGCTCGGCGCGCCGGGCCTCCTGGGAGAGCGCCCGACGCCACCGGGCGAGCAGCCCGTCGGGCACCTCCTCCGCGGTGAGCGCGAAGACGAGATGGTCGCGCCAGGCGCCGTCGATGTGCAGATAACGCGGCCGGAGCCCCTCCTCGCGGAATCCGAGTTTCTCCACGACCCGCCGGCTCGGCCGGTTCTCGGGACGAATGCAGACCTCGATGCGGTGCAGGCCGACGGCGCGGAAACAGTGGTCCACCACGAGCGCGACGGCCGTCGGCATCACCCCGCGTCCGGCCACCGACTCGTCCACCCAGTAGCCGACATGCCCCGAGCACATCGATCCCCAGGTGATCCCGGCGACCGTCAACTGTCCGACGAGCCGCCCCTGGTATTCGATGACGAACGGCAGCATCCGGCCCGCGCCGGCCTCGGAACGCAGGTGCCGGACCATCTGCCGGAAGGTCGGCCGGTGGGTGACCGGGCCGCTCGGTGTGGGCGGCGGGATGGTCGCCTCCCAGGGGCGCAGCCAGTCGCGGTTGCGCCGGTTCACCTCGCGCCAGGCCCGCTGGTCGCGCAGCTTTATCGGCCGGAGGACGACATCGCCGTCCGCCAGCACGACGGGCCAGGAAGGGCCGTTCAGCTCGCACCCCCCGGGGGTACCTCCCAGGCCTTCGGGGCACTGGGGGAGGGTCTGGGGTGGTCACCGCCGCGGATCTGGTCGACGGCGTGGGTCAGCAGGGGCTCCAGCACGGCCAGGCCGTCCCGCACCCCGCCGCTCGACCCCGGCAGGTTGACGATCAGCGTCCCCCCGGCCACTCCCGCCAGGCCCCGCGACAGCGCGGCGGCCGGCACCTTCTCCCGCCCGTAGGCGCGCACGGCCTCCGCGATGCCGGGCACCTCGCGGTCGATCACCGCGCGGGTCGCCTCGGGGGTGCGGTCGGTGGGCGAGATACCGGTGCCGCCGGTGGTGACGACGACGTCGTACCCGGCCTCCACCGCCGCCCGCAGCGCCGCTTCCACCGGATCCCCGTCGGGCACCACCTGCGGCCCGTCCACGGCGAACCCGGCGTCCTGCAGGCCCTTCACGATCAGCGGGCCGGCCGTGTCCTCGTAGACACCCGCGGCGGCCCGGTTGGAGGCGGTGACGACCAGCGCGGAGCAGGGCGCCCGCAGCGCGCCACCGGAGGTGTCGTCGTACGTCATCCCCGGCTCCAGTCGCCCGACTTGCCGCCCGTCTTCTCTTCCACGCGCACGTCCGTGATGACCGCTCCCTTGTCGACCGCCTTGACCATGTCGATCACGGTGAGCGCGGCGACCGTCACCGCGGTGAGCGCCTCCATCTCGACACCCGTGCGGTCCGTCGTCCGCACGGTGGCCTGGATCTCCACGGCGTCGTCCGCGACCGACAGGTCCAGTCTCACACCCGACACCGACAAGGGGTGGCACAGCGGGATCAGATCCGGGGTGCGCTTGGCGCCCATGATCCCGGCGATGCGCGCGGTGGCGAGGGCGTCACCCTTGGGCACCCCCTCACCGCGCAGCAGCTCCACCACGCGCGGCGAGACGAGAACCCGGCCGCTCGCGCGGGCGGTGCGCGCCGTCACGTCCTTCTCGGACACGTCGACCATGCGGGCCGCGCCCGCCTCGTCGATGTGCGTCAGTCGGTCCTGCTCAGGGCGTCCGGGGGTCTCCCCCCGGGAAGGCACGGTCATGGTGTGGCGCTCCCGGTCCGGGCCCGGCGCGGTGCGGAGCGCGGGCCTGCTGTGCGCGACACGGTACCGGCAAGCCGGCGCGCGCAGCGGACCAGGATCGTCCTGGGGCGGCCTCGCACGCGTCAGCCGAGCAGCAGTACCTCGACCTCGCTGCCGGGCTCGACGGACTCGGCGTCCTCGGGGACCACGATCAGCGCGTCGGCCCGTGCCAGGGCGGCGATCAGGTGGGAACCGGTGCCGCCCACCGGGACCACCTCCCCGTCGGTGTATGCCCCGCGCAGGAACTGGCGGCGCCCCTTGGGCGAGCGCAGCGCCTCGTCCGCCTTCAGGGCGGCCCGCGCGCGGGGCCGGTGGAGATCCGTGAGGCCCATCAGGGCGCGGATGGCGGGGCGGACGAACAACTCGAAGGAGACGTACGACGACACCGGGTTGCCGGGCAGGGCCAGCAGCGGCGTGTGGTCGGGGCCGATCGAGCCGAAGCCCTGCGGCTTGCCGGGCTGCATGGCGAGCTTGCGGAACTCGACGCCGCTGCCCGCCACGTCCTCGTCGCCGACGTACGACAGCGCCTCCTTCACGACGTCGTACGCCCCCACGCTCACCCCGCCCGTGGTCACCAGCAGGTCCGCGCGGATGAGCTGGTCCTCGATGGTGGAGCGGAGGGTCTCGGCGTCGTCCGCGACGGCACCCACCCGGTAGGCGATGGCGCCCGCGTCCCGCGCGGCGGCGGTGAGGGAGAAACTGTTGGAGTCGAAGATCTGGCCGGGGGCCAGTTGCTCACCGGGCTGGACGAGTTCGCTGCCGGTGGACATCACGACCACGCGGGGGCGCGGACGCACGCGTACCGTGCCGCGGCCGATCGCGGCGAGCAGCGCGATCTGCGGCGGGCCGAGGATCGTCCCGGCCTCCAGGGCCCGGTCGCCGGCCCGTACGTCGCTGCCCTTGGCCCGCACGTGCGCGCGCGCCTCGGCCGGGCGGTACACGTGCACGTGCCCCTCGGCGCCCTCGGGCGCCGAGCTGCGCGCCCGCATGCCGCTCACCGGGCCCTCGCCCAGCCCGCCGTCGGTCCACTCGACGGGGACGACGGCCTCGGCGCCGGGCGGCAGGGGCGCTCCGGTCATGATGCGCGCGGCCTGCCCGGGGCCGACCCGCACCGGGTCGGCCGCGCCGGCCGCGACGTCTCCGACGACCTCCAGGACGGCCGGGAACTCCTCACCGGCGCCCGCGATGTCCGCGACCCGCACCGCGTACCCGTCCATGGAGCTGTTGTCGAACGGTGGCAGGGACACCGGCACCGTGACGTCGTCGACCAGGACGCAGCCCTGGGCGTCGAGCAGTTGCAGCTCGATGGGTTCGAGGGGGCGGACGGTCGAGAGGATGTCCTCCAGGTGCTCGTCCACCGACCACAGGTCGTCCGGGCCGGCGGGGCGGGTCACGGCGCTGCTCAAGATTGCTGCATCTCCTCGGCTACGTAACTGCGAAGCCAGGTCCGGAAGTCCGGGCCCAGGTCTTCACGTTCGCACGCGAGTCTGACAATGGCACGCAGATAGTCGCCACGGTCGCCGGTGTCATAGCGGCGGCCCTTGAAGACGACGCCGTGCACGGGGCCGCCGACCTTCTCGTCCTGGGCGAGCTGCTGGAGGGCGTCGGTGAGCTGGATCTCGCCGCCGCGGCCCGGCTCGGTCTCGCGCAGCACGCCGAAGATGCTCGGGTCGAGGACATAGCGGCCGATGATCGCGTAGCTGGACGGGGCGTCCGCCGGGTCGGGCTTCTCGACCAGCCCCGTCACCTTCACCACGTCCCCGTCGGAGGTGGCCTCCACGGCCGCGCAGCCGTAGAGGTGGATCTGCTCGGGCGCGACCTCCATGAGGGCGACGACGCTGCCGCCGTGCTGCTCCCGGACATCGATCATGCGCTGGAGCAGCGGGTCCCGCGGGTCGATCAGGTCGTCACCGAGAAGAACGGCGAACGGCTCTTGGCCGACGTGCGGGGCGGCGCACAGCACGGCATGACCGAGTCCCCTGGGGTCGCCCTGGCGTACGTAGTGCATGGTGGCCAGATCACTGGACTCCTGCACTTTCGCGAGCCGTGCGGCGTCACCCTTTTTCCCGAGCGCCGATTCCAGCTCGTAATTTCGGTCGAAATGGTCCTCAAGGGGGCGCTTGTTGCGTCCGGTGACCATGAGGACGTCATCGAGCCCCGCCGACACGGCCTCCTCGACCACATACTGGATCGCCGGCTTGTCGACGACGGGCAGCATCTCCTTGGGAGTGGCCTTGGTGGCCGGCAGGAACCGGGTGCCGAGGCCGGCTGCGGGAATGACAGCCTTGCTGATCCTGGGGTGGGACTGAGTCATGCCCGCAACCATATCCGGTGCCTTTGCTGGAATTCTGTGGCTCCGGTTGTTTGACCCTCATATGACCTGCATTGAGAAGGGTGCGAGAACGACCCGTGGAACACCTCGGACGCAGGGGCGAGCCTGACAAGCGCATGTTGCGGCGAGAGCTCCTCAAGGTGAGGAACAGGTTGACGGCGGATGACGTCCGCGGGGCGGCCCGCGCCCTGGCGGAGCACGCCCTGGAGCTGCCCGAGCTGGGGCGCGGGCGCACGGTGGCGGCGTACGTCTCCGTGGGGAGCGAGCCCGGCACGCTCGCGCTGCTGGACGCGCTGCGCGCGCGGGGCGTGCGCGTCCTGCTCCCGGCGCTCCTGCCGGACAACGATCTGGACTGGGGCGAGTACACCGGCCCGGACTCCCTCGCCCGGGTCGAACACCACGGGAAGATGGCGCTTTTCGAGCCCTCCGGCGCGCGTCTCGGGCCGGAGGCCGTGACGGGCGCGGACGTCGTCCTGCTGCCCGGACTCGCGGTGGACGCGCGCGGGATGCGCCTGGGACGCGGCGGTGGTTCGTACGACCGCGTGCTGGCCCGTCTGGAGCGCGCGGGCGCCCTCCCCCGGCTCGTGGTGCTGCTGTACGACACCGAGGTAGTCGCGCGGGTGCCGGCCGAGGCGCACGACAGGCCGGTCCACGCGGTGGTGACCCCCTCGGGTGTGCACCGCTTCCCGTCCGCCTGACCGGAAGCCCGCGCCCACCCGCCCTCCCGGCCGGCACGCGAAAGGGCCCTCCACGCGCGTGGAGGGCCCTTTCAGAGGGGAAGGATCACGGCTCGAGGACGAGGGTGTCGCTCGTGCTCTTGTCCACCGCCTTGGCCGTGAACGACCAGGGCAGCAGCTCGCCCTTGGCCCACTTGCCCGTCTGGTCCGTGTAGTGCGCGCTGAACGCGTGCCCGGAGGCGCCGGACAGGTTGATCCACTTGGACTTGTCGAGGTCGGCGAGGTTGGCGACCATCCGCATGGACGGCACCCAGACGACGTTGTAGCCGCCGGCCGCGTTCCAGCCGCTCGCGTTCACCGTGGCCTCGCCGCCGCTGAGCTTCCAGGGGCCGCGGTTCAGGACGTACTGCAGGACCTTGGGGCCCTCGGTGCCGAGCGTCTGGTTCTTCAGGAACAGCCGGTGCAGCCGGCCCCAGCTCCAGGTGTCGATGTCCTTGCCGAGCTTCGCGGTCAGCTCCCAGCGGGCGTCGATCATGGCGCGGGCGAAGAGCTGGTCACGGTTGTTCGCGGCGGGACGGGTGCCCGACCGAGGGGCCTTCCACCAGTCGCTGTCGGGCTTGTCCATCAGGGTGCGCACGACCTCGAACCAGCGGTCGCCGCCGTCCGGCTGCGCCTGGTCGGCGTCACGCTGACCGCACTCGCGCACCTTGGTGTCGTCGTCCACCGGGCCGGTGCTGTCGATCTTGTCGACCCACAGGCACTGTCCCTTGACGCGCACCTCCTTGGGGAGCTTGTTGCCGAAGGCGAGCTTGAGGACGTTGCGCCAGACGGCGTTGAAGTAGGCGGCGGCCCCGGAGTCGGCGTCCTGGGTGTAGTCCCAGCCCTCCAGCAGCTTCTGCGCCTGGCGGACCTTCGGGTCGTTGAGGTTGATCTTCAGCAGCTTGGGCACCAGGAGCTTGGCGATCTCGCTGCTGTTGTCCAGCTGCATCTGCCGCATGTCGTCGGTGGAGATCTTGCCGCCGTCCCCGATCTTGGACTCGATCAGGTCGGTGATGCGCTGGCTGCGGGCGCCGTAGCCCCAGTCGGTGGTGAGCGTGTACGGGTACTTGCCCGGGTCGACCACGGCCTGGTTGGCGGTGACGATGTAACCGCGCTTGGGGTCGTACTCGTAGGGCAGCTCGTCCGGCTTGATGAAGCCCGTCCAGCGGTACTTCGACTCCCAGCCCGGCACCGGGAGGGCCCCGGCGTCCTTGGCGGAGCGCGTGGGGATCTTGCCGGGCAGCGTGTAGCCGATGTGGTTGTCCGTGTCGGCGTAGATCAGGTTCTGCGACGGCACGTCGAACTGGGCCGCCGCCGCGCGGAAGTCGTTCCAGTCGCCGGCCTTGTCGAGGGCGAACACGGCGTCCATGGAGGTGCCCGGGTCGAGCGCGGTCCACCTCAGGGCGATGCCGTAGCCGTCGCCGCGGTCGGGAGCGGAGGTGTCGACGGACGCCTTCCTGCCGACCTGGACGAGTTCGTCGTCGCGGTCGGACAGCAGCGGCATCCCGTCCTGGGTCTGCCGGACGACGATCGTCTTGGACTGGCCGCCGGCGACCCCGATGGTCTCCTCACGCGTCTTGAAGGGCCGCACCTTGCCGTCGTACAGGTAGCCGTTGGCGCTGACCTTCTCCAGGTAGAGGTCGGTGACGTCGACACCGGAGTTGGTCATGCCCCAGGCGATCTTGCCGTTGTGACCGATGATCACACCGGGCATGCCGGCAAAGGTGTAGCCGGTGACGTCGTACTGGCACTTGCTGGAGACGGTCCGGCAGTGCAGGCCCATCTGGTACCAGACGGACGGCAGGGACGCCGACAGGTGCGGGTCGTTGGCGAGCAGCGGCTTGCCGGTGATGGTGTACTTCCCGCCGACCACCCAGGAGTTGGAGCCGATGCCCTGGCCGTTCACGCCGACGGCCGCGGGGAGGCCGTCCAGGACCTTGTAGAGGCCCCCCAGCTGGCTCGTGAGGCCCGAACCCGTCCCGGCCGAGGCCGAGGAGCCGGTCGCACCCGTCGTGCCCTGAGAGGAGCCCGTGCCGCTGCCCGTGCCGCCGGCCGTGCCCTGCGCGGTGCCCGTGCCGCCGGCCGTCGTGCCCGTGCCGCCGGCCGTGCCGCTGCCCGTGCCCTGCGCGGAGCCGGTGCCGTCGCCCTGCTGGAAGGCCCGGGTCAGCTCGCTGTACTGGCCTTCCTGCACGATCGGCTTGTGGCGGCCGTACGGGTACGCCGGGTACAGGTCCTGGATCTGCTGCGGGCCGAGGCGGCTCGTCATCAGGGCGCGGTCGATCTCGTCCTGCATGTTGCCGCGCAGGTCCCAGGCCATCGCCTTCAGCCACGACACCGAGTCGACCGGGGTCCACTCGCCCGGCTTGTAGTCGTTGCTGAAGCCCAGGGCCGCGTACTCCAGGGAGATGTCCTTGCCGTCCTTGCCCCGGAGGTAGGCGTTGACACCCTTGGCGTACGCCTGGAGGTATTTCTTCGTGGCGGGCGACAGCTTGTGGTCGTACTCCTGCTGCGCGACACGGTCCCAGCCGAGGGTGCGCAGGAACTCGTCGTTCGTGACCTGGCTCTTGCCGAACATCTCCGACAGGCGGCCGGAGGTCATGTGCCGGCGCACGTCCATCTCGTAGAACCGGTCCTGCGCCTGGACGTAGCCCTGCGCCATGAACAGGTCCTCGTCCGAGGACGCGTAGATCTGCGGAATGCCGTAGCCGTCCCGCTTGACGTCGACCGGTCCGGACAGGCCGTCGAGCTTGATCGAACCGGTGGTCTGCGGGAAGGAGGCGCGGACCGTGCTGATCGACCAGTACGCCCCGTAGGCGACGCCACCGATGAGGGCGAGAACCAGTACAAGAACGACCAGTCGGGCTTTGCGCCCCTTCTTCCTGCCGGACTTGACGGACGTGGCACCCGTGGTGGCGGTGTCACCCGTTGTGGCGGTGGTGTTGGGGGGCATCGCTGTCCTTGCTGTCCTAACGCGAGCGGCAGGTCGGGCTGTGACTTTGAATGAGCGCTGGAGCAACCATAGGCGCAGGGCCATGTCCCGCTTGACGCGGAGTCGGGAACCAGCGCGCACGAGCGTTCGATCTTGCCTCGGCGAACGTCAAGAAAGCGTCAAGAGTTAGGTAAGGTAACGAAGTAACCGGGGATCACCGGCCCGGATTCCGAGGAGGAACGCCCGCTGACTGTCCACCACCTCAACCAGCTTCTGCTCGTCTGCTCCGTCGTCCTGCTCGTCGCCGTCGCGGCGGTCCGGATCTCCTCGCGCAGCGGGCTCCCCAGTCTGCTCGTGTACCTGGGGATCGGCGTCCTCATGGGTCAGGACGGCATCGGCGACATCCACTTCAACAGCGCCGAGGTGACCCAGGTCATGGGCTACGCGGCCCTGGTCGTGATCCTCGCCGAGGGCGGCCTGGGCACGAAGTGGAAGGAGGTCCGGCCGGTCCTGTCGTCCGCCTCCGTGCTGGCGACCCTGGGGGTCGCGATCAGCGTGGGGGTCACCGCGGCGGGGGCGCACTGGCTGACCGGGCTGGAGTGGCGGCAGGCGCTCATCATCGGCGCGGTGGTGTCCTCGACGGACGCGGCGGCGGTCTTCTCCGTGCTCCGGAGAATTCCCCTCCCCGCGCGCGTGACGGGCACGCTGGAGGCGGAGTCCGGCTTCAACGACGCCCCCGTGGTCATCCTGGTCGTCGCCTTCTCCACGGCCGGCCCGGTCGAGCACTGGTACGTCCTGCTGGGCGAGATCGCCCTGGAACTGGCCATCGGCGCGGCCCTGGGGATCGCCGTGGGCTGGATCGGCTCCTGGGGACTCAAGCACGTGGCGCTGCCCGCGTCCGGCCTCTACCCGATCGCCGTGCTCGCGATCGCCGTCACGGCGTACGCCGCCGGCGCCCTGGCGCACGGCAGCGGCTTCCTGGCCGTCTATCTGGCCTCGATGGTGCTCGGCAACGCCCGGCTTCCGCACTGGCCCGCCACCCGCGGCTTCGCCGAGGGGCTCGGCTGGATCGCGCAGATCGGCATGTTCGTCGTGCTCGGCCTGCTGGTCACCCCGCACGAGCTGGGCGACGACGTCTGGCCCGCCCTGGTCATCGGGCTGGTGCTGACCATGGTGGCCCGGCCGCTGAGCGTGGTGTTCAGCCTGGCGCCGTTCCGGGTGCCCTGGCAGGAGCAGGCCCTCATGTCGTGGGCGGGGCTGCGCGGCGCCGTGCCCATCATCCTGGCGACCATCCCCATGGTGAACGGCGTCACCGGCAGCCGCCGCATCTTCAACATCGTTTTCGTCCTGGTCGTCGTCTACACCCTCGTCCAGGGACCGACCCTCCCCTGGCTGGCGCGCACCCTGCGGCTCGGCGAGAAGGGCGAGGCGTCGGACCTGGGCATCGAGTCGGCGCCCCTGGAGCGGCTGCGCGGGCACCTGCTGTCCGTCTCCGTCCCCGAGGGCTCCCGGATGCACGGGGTGGAGGTCGGCGAGCTGCGGCTGCCGCCCGGCGCCGCCGTCACCCTGGTCGTCCGCGAAGGAGAATCGTTTGTGCCGTCGCCCACGACGGTGCTGCGGCGAGGCGACGAACTGCTGGTCGTCGCCACCGACCCGGTCCGTGACGCGGCGGAGCGGCGCCTGCGCGCGGTCACCCACGGCGGCAAGCTCGCGGGCTGGCTGGGCACGAACGGGGCGGGCCCCGGACGGTGATCACCGGGCGGCGGAGGCCCCCGGAACCCGCGCGAGCTGGGAAAGCGCGCGTTACGGGAGGTTTTCGCACGCATCACGCCCACGCCGATCACAGGCTGACGAGCGCGACGGTGCGCAGTTTCACAGGTGCACAAGCCCTTGATCCCTGTAGTATCAAGGCACCCTGATCGAACCAACTCTGTCTGATGCAGAGCTGGCGCGACCGTATGGCGGCCGGAGCGCCCTCCGTAGAGGCACCGGTATCTACCGCAGTTCTGCGCAAGAGGACAGCTCTCGGCGCCCCCGCACGGGCGCGCTACCAGGCGGAAGAAAGGCACGGGCCGTGGTGTCCACGGTCACCACCGAGCCGGCGGAGAACCCGTCGGCATCGACCCGCCCGGGATACGGACAGCTGCTGCGCACCCGCGGCGCCTGGACGTTCCTGCTCCCCGGCTTCGCGGCGCGCCAGCCGTTCGCGATGCTCACCATCTCCATCGTGCTGCTGGTGCAGCACACCACCGGCTCGTACGGCGCGGCAGGCGCCGCCGCTGCCGCCACCGGCGTCTCCATGGCGCTGTTCGCGCCCTACAGCGGCCGCCTCGCCGACCGCTACGGCCAGCGCGCCGTACTGATCCCCGGGGTGCTGGTCCACACGGTCTCCGGTCTGTCCCTGACGGCGCTCGCGCTGGCGCACGCGCCCCTGTGGGTGCTGTTCCTGGTGGCCGTCCCCACCGGTGCCTCGGTGCCGCAGGTAGGCCCGATGGTGCGCGCCCGCTGGGGCGTGAAGCTCCAGGGTTCGCCCCTGATGACCACCGCGGCGGCGTTCGAGTCGGTCACGGACGAGCTGACCTTCGTCTTCGGGCCGCTGCTGGCGACCGCCCTGTGCACCGCCGTGACGCCGGCCGCGGGCCTGGTCACGGAGGCCGCGCTGACCCTCGTCGGCGGTCTGCTGTTCGCCGCGCAGAAGAGCACGCAGCCGTCGGTGAGCGCGGAGAGCGGGCACGCGCGCGTGAAGCACGCCTCGGCCCTGAGCATCCCGGGCGTGCGCGTCCTGGTCGCGACCTTCCTGGGCATCGGCTCGGTCTTCGGCGGCATGCAGGTGTCCCTCGCGGCCTTCACCGAGTCGATCGGCGAGCCCGGTCTGAACGGCGTCCTGTACGGCGTCTTCGCCGCCGGGAACATGCTGTCCGGCGTCGTCTGCGGCGCGATCGCCTGGAAGGTGGCCCCCCAGAGGCGCCTGGTCGTCGGTTACGCGGCGCTCGCGCTGGCGGCGTCCGCCCTGTGGACCGCGCACTCGGTGCTGCTGCTCGCCGCGCTCGGCCTGCTGGTCGGCATGTGCATCGCGCCCTCGCTGATCACCGGCTACACGCTGGTCGAGAGCCTGGTCCCGGCCGGCGCCCGCACCGAGGCCTTCACCTGGCTGACCGGCGCTGTCGCACTCGGCCAGGCCGCCGCGGTCACGGTCTCGGGACAGCTGGAGGACCGGCTGTGGGAGGGTGCCGGATTCCTGGTGCCGATGGCCGGCACCGTGCTCGCGCTGGTCACCCTGGTGGCCCTGCGATCGCGGCTCGTCGCACCGCCCCGGAACCGTACGGTCGCGCGTGGCGTCGGTCACCGCGTCCCCGTCACGGTGGACTGATCCCCGGGAATACGTCACTATGGACCGTCGTTAGCACTCATCGAGTGAGAGTGCCAGGAGGAAGACAGTGCCGACGTACCAGTACCAGTGCACCGAGTGCGGCGAGGGCCTTGAGGCGGTGCAGAAGTTCACCGATGACGCCCTGACCGACTGCCCCAGCTGCAACGGCCGCCTGAAGAAGGTGTTCTCCGCCGTCGGCATCGTCTTCAAGGGCTCCGGGTTCTACCGCAACGACTCGCGCGGCTCCTCGTCGAGCAGCGCCCCGGCGTCGAAGCCGGCCGGCTCGTCGTCCGACTCGAAGGCGTCCTCGGCGACGCCCTCGTCCTCGACGACGTCGTCCTCGTCCTCGTCGAGCTCCACCAGCAGCAGCTCCGCCGCCTGAGATCTCTCCTCAGGGCCCTGCCGTCGCCGCGACGGCAGGGCCTTCGGCGTTCCCCGGCGCCCGGTCCCCCGCCGTTTCGCGGCCCGCTAGTGTGCGGGGCATGGCGAACGCAGAGATCGGCGTAATCGGCGGTTCGGGTTTCTACTCCTTCCTCGACGACGTGACCGAGGTCCAGGTGGACACCCCCTACGGAGCGCCCAGCGACTCCCTCTTCCTCGGTGAGATCGCCGGCCGGCGGGTCGCCTTCCTGCCCCGGCACGGCCGCGGCCACCACCTCCCGCCGCACCGCATCAACTACCGCGCCAACCTGTGGGCACTGCGCTCGGTCGGGGTCCGGCAGGTGCTGGCCCCGTGCGCGGTGGGCGGGCTGCGTCCCGAGTACGGCCCGGGCACCCTGCTCGTGCCGGACCAGCTGGTGGACCGTACGAAGTCCAGGACGCAGACCTACTTCGACGGGATGCCGCTGCCCGACGGCACCGTGCCGAACGTCGTGCACGTGTCCGTGGCCGACCCCTACTGCCCCACCGGGCGGGCCGCCGCGCTGAAGGCGGCCCGCGGACGGGACTGGGAACCGGTGGACGGCGGCACGCTGGTCGTGGTCGAGGGCCCGCGCTTCTCGACGCGCGCCGAATCGCTGTGGCACCAGGCCCAGGGCTGGTCGGTGGTAGGCATGACAGGTCACCCGGAGGCGGCGCTCGCCCGGGAGCTGGAGCTGTGTTACTCGTCGCTGACCCTGGTCACGGACCTCGACGCGGGCGCCGAGACCGGTGAGGGCGTCTCGCACGACGAGGTGCTGCGGGTGTTCGCGGCCAACGTGGACCGGCTGCGCGGTGTGCTGTTCGACGCGGTGGCGGCGCTGCCGGAGACCGGGGCACGGGACTGTCTGTGCGTGAACGCGCTCGGCGGGATGGACCCCGGGTTCCCGCTGCCGTAGGGCGTCCGGGGGCTCTGTGACGTTCGGTGAGCCCGGGGGCGGGGGCTGAACTTCTCGTTCGGGTGAGCGAGTTGTCCACAATCCGCTCGTGGTCCACCGGCTCCGGCGGGATCCGGCGCGAGGCCTCATCGTGGCTTCGCAAGCCGAACTCCTCGCCGCAGGCGGTGATCCCCATGCCTTCGCCCTCCTCGACCCCGGCCCCCTTCCCCTCCCCGCTCCCTCCTCCCACTCGGCCGCCCACCCGCTCCTCGGCGCCGGCTGCCTTCCGGCTGCCGCGCCCGCTGGGCACCGACGCGCCGGCGACCCGCGAGGTGCCCCCGTTCGACCCGGTCCGGGTGCGCGGCGGGCGGTATCGGCTGCAGAGGCTCGTACGGCATCGCAGGCGGGCCGTCGCGGCCGGTCTCGCGGTGACGGCGGCGGCGCTCGTGGCCGCGGGGCCCCGGAACGGGGCGGAACCGCACGGCGCCGAGCGGCGCCCGGGACACCGGGCCGCGGAGCCCGTACGACGGCTCCCGGCGGTGGATCTGGTGACGGCACCGGTACGGATCGCCGACGCCGCCACGGTGCGGTTACTGCGCCCCGGTGACCGCGTCGATGTCATCGCGGCGCAGGACCCGTCCACCGGGGGTGGTGCCCGGGTGCTCGCGCGCGGTGTGCGGGTGACACAGGTGCCGGAGCCGCCGGCCGACGCCGTCGACAGCGGGGCCCTGGTCGTGCTGTCGGTGCCGCGAACCACCGCGCCGCGTCTGGTGGGCGCCGGCGCCACCGCCCGCCTGGCGGTGACGCTGTGCTGAACCAACTCGTACGCGCTGTAGGCGGCTTGCCGTCAAGCGCCCCGATCGAGGCGCGGAACTGGACAGACCCGCCGCACCGTGCCGTAGGTTGCGGAGCGTTTCGTTCCACACCCTGTGCATGCAAGGAGAGTCCCCGAGGTGAGCGCGAAGAAGGAAGCGAGCGTCTGGCAGGGCTTCAAGGCCTTCCTGATGCGCGGCAACGTCGTCGATCTGGCAGTAGCGGTCGTCATCGGCGCGGCCTTCACGAACATCGTCAACTCGCTGGTGAAGGGGATCATCAACCCGCTGGTCGGAGCGATCGGCACGCAGAACCTCGACGGCTACAGCTCCTGTCTGAAGGGGCGGTGCACGCAGGCCGCGGACGGCACGCCGACGAGCGGAGTGCGGATCATGTGGGGCTCCGTGCTGGGCGCCACGCTCACCTTCCTGATCACCGCGGCGGTGGTGTACTTCCTGATGGTCCTGCCGATGTCGAAGTACCTGGCCCGGCAGGCGGCCCGGAAGGCGGCGCGGGAGGGCACGAAGGAGGTCGTCGAGGTGAGCGAGCTGGAGGTGCTCAAGGAGATCCGCGACGCGCTGGTCGCGCAGCGCGGCTCCGGGCACGACGCGCGCTAGCCGCGCGCCCGCGGACGGCTCAGAGGTGGTGGGGCGGCTTCTCGTCGAGGAAGCGCTTCAGGTCGGCGGCGCTGTCGCCCTCCGTGCGTTCGCCCCACCCGCGGTCGGTGTCGTCCGAGGTCTGCTGGTCCAGCGGATCGTCGAAGACCAGCGCGGGCTTCGGGGCGCGCGGCTCGGGTTCGGGGGCGGTGCTCATACCTCAAGGGTACGGGCACCCCGGGAATGGCCCGGCGGGTTCCGCTTCGTTCGCTTATGAACCGGTTCACAAGATTTCCTGGCGGTTTTCTGCTGTTCTGGACACCATGACGTCGAGTTCCGGTCAGACGGCCGCCCCCTCCGGCACGCCGCAGCCGCCAGGCCCTCTGCGGCCGCTCACCGCGCGCGGTCGCGACGAGGCCCACCGCGTCGCCTCCCCACTGGAGCTCCTCTTCGACCTGTGCTTCGTCGTCGCGGTCGCCCAGGCGGGCGTGCAACTGGTGCACGCCGTCGCGGCGGGCCACGCGGGCGACGGGATCCTCAACTACGCGATGGCCTTCTTCGCCATCTGGTGGGCCTGGATGAACTTCACCTGGTTCGCCTCGGCGTACGACAACGACGACGCTCTCTACCGGATCGTCACCCTGGTGCAGATCGCCGGCGTGCTGGTCCTGGCCGCCGGCATCTCCCGGGCGTTCACGGAGCACGACTTCCTGCTCGTCGTGCTCGGCTACGTGATCATGCGGCTGGCGATGGCCGGGCAGTGGCTGAGAGCCGCGAGATCCGCCCCGGACGCGGAGCGGACCGCCGCGCTGCGGTACGCGAGCGGCGTGCTGCTGTGCCAGGTGGGCTGGCTCGGGCTGGTGCTGCTGCCCGAACCGGCCCGGCCCTGGGTCTTCCTGGTGATGGCGCTGGCGGAGCTGTGCGTGCCGCCCTACGCCGAGAGACGCCACGAGACCTCCTGGCACCCGCATCACATCGCCGAACGCTACGGCCTGTTCACGATCATCGTGCTCGGCGAGACGATCGCCGCGGCCACGGTCGCCGTGAAGTCGGCCGTGGACGACCACGACGCGCTGACCGAGCTGTTGCCCATCGCCGCCGGCGGACTGCTCATCGTCTTCTCCGCATGGTGGATCTACTTCGTGGTCCCCATCCACGGTCACCTGCGCTCCCGAGGACGGGCGTTCGTCTGGGGCTACGGCCACTATCTCGTCTTCACCTCGGCGGCCGCGATCGGCGCGGGCCTGGAGGTGGCCGTGGAACAGGCGGTCGGCACGGCGCACATCTCCGCCCTGTCCGCCTCGGCCGCCGTCACCCTGCCGACGGCCCTGTACCTGCTGACCGTATGGACCCTGCACGCACGTCATTACAAGGTCGGTCCCGCCCAGCAGCTGGTACTGCCGGTCACGGCTCTGCTGGTGGTCTGCTGCACCTTCCTGGCCCACTGGGCGGTGCTCGCGGCGGGGCTCGTCTCCTCGGCCGCGGTGGTGACCGGGGTGGTGCTGACGGCGCGCATGGCCGGCCGGGAGCGCGGGGCCCGCGCCGCCGGCCCGGCCGGCTGAGCGCCTCGGGGAGCGCGCCGGACGGGGGCAGACTGACGTCCATGACAGCTGACGCATTGACGGATGTCGCCGGGCTGCGGGTGGGGCACGCCACCCTCACCGGCGACGGCCGGCTCACCGGCACCACGGTCGTCCTCGCGCCCGAGGGCGGCGCCGTAGCCGCCGTGGACGTACGGGGCGGCGGCCCCGGCACCAAGGAGACCGACGCGCTCGACCCGCGCAACGTCGTCCAGAGGATCGACGCGGTCGTGCTGACCGGAGGCAGCGCGTACGGGCTCGACGCGGCGTCCGGGGTGATGGCCTGGCTGGAGGAGCACGGGCGGGGCGTGCCGGTGGGGTCCGACCCGGCGCACGTCGTACCGGTGGTGCCCGCCGCGTGTGTCTTCGACCTGGGGCGCGGCGGGGACTTCCGCGCCCGTCCGGACGCGGCGACGGGACGTGCGGCGGTGGAGGCGGCGGCGGCCGGCGCGTCGGGCGCACGGGTGCCGGAGGGGTGTGTGGGCGCCGGCACGGGCGCCGTCGTCGGGCAGCTCAAGGGCGGTGTGGGCACGGCGAGTACGGTGCTCGACTCGGGGATCACGGTGGCCGCGCTGGTGGTCGCGAACGCCGCGGGGTCGGCGATGGACCCCGGGACGGGGGTGCTGTACGGGGAGTTGCTCCAGGGCCGGATCGCGTACCCGGAGGACGGTGTGCACGAGGCCGCGCGCCGGCGCCTCGACGAGACCGCCGCCGCGAACACCCCGCCACCGCTCAACACGACGCTGGCGGTGGTCGCGACGGACGCCGGTCTCTCCAAGGCGCAGGCGCAGAAGCTCGCGGGCACGGCGCACGACGGGATCGCCCGCGCGGTACGGCCGGTGCACCTTCTGCACGACGGGGACACGGTGTTCGCGCTCGCCACCGGCGCGCGCCCGCTCGATTCGCACCCCCTGGCACTGAACGGCATCCTCGCCGCCGGCGCGGACCTGGTGACGCGCGCGATCGTACGGGCGGTGCGCGCGGCGGAGTCGGTCGACGGGCCGGGAGGGGCGTGGCCGTCGTACGAGGAGCTGTACGGGAAGAGGTAGGACCGGCTCCGGGGCAGGAGGGACGGAAGGGGGCGCGTGCGGCGGAGCCCGGCACGCGGCCCCCTGTCCGTGGGCGCGACGGTCAACGATGCGGCCTCCGCGCGCTGTTCCGGAGGGGGGACAAGGGGGTCCCAGGCCGGGGATTGTCGCGGTTCTGTCACGTGATGGCGTTCATCGGACCCGGCGGGAACCTTCCCCGCCGTCCGCGCCCTCTTTCTCCACGCAGCCGAACGGATCACCCACTTCACACGAACCTGGAGCAGCCCGTGACAACGCCGGACATTGCAGCGCGGCGCGTACTCGGGGCCTGTGCCGCCCTGATGGTCGGCGCCCTCACCCTGACCGCCTGCGGCGGCAGCGCCAACGCGAACAACGACGACGGCAAGGGCGGTAAGGAATCCCCGAAGACGTCGACGGCGAAGATCGCGATCTCGGCCAAGGACGGCTCGACCGGGGCGTCCATCAACGCCACCGGGGTGAAGGTCAGCGACGGCAAGCTGACCGACGTGAAGATGACCGTGGCGGGGTCGGGGCAGGCCGTGCCCGGGGCGATATCCGCGGACGGCAGCGTCTGGAAGCCGAAGGAACGTCTGGAGCGCGGGACGAAGTACCAGATAGCCGCGACCGCGAAGGACTCCGCGGGGCGTACGGCGGCGGCCAACTCCATCTTCACCACCGTCTCCTCGTCCAACAGCTTCATCGGCACCTACACGCCCGACAACGGCGCGACCGTCGGGGCGGGCATGCCGGTGTCGTTCACCTTCGACAAGGCGATCACCGACAAGAAGGCCGTGCAGTCGCACATCACGGTCAATTCCAGCAGTGGCCAGCAGGTGGTCGGGCACTGGTTCGGCGACCAGCGGCTGGACTTCCGGCCGCAGGACTACTGGAAGGCCGGCTCCAAGATCACGATGCGCATCGACCTGGACGGGGTCCAGGGCGCGAAGGGCGTCTACGGCGTCCAGAAGAAGTCCGTCTCCTTCACCATCGGCCGGTCGCAGGTCTCCACGGTCGACGTCAACACGCAGACCATGACGGTCGTGCGGGACGGCAGGACCATCAAGACGGTGCCGATCTCGGCGGGCAGCGCGCAGCACACCACGTACAACGGGCAGATGGTGATCTCGGAGAAGTTCGTGCAGACCCGCATGAACGGCTCGACGGTCGGCTTCGGCGGCGAGTACGACATCCCGGACGTGCCGCACGCGATGCGGCTGACGTCGTCGGGAACGTTCATCCACGGCAACTACTGGTACAGCCAGAGCAACCCGCCGTTCGGCCGGGAGGGCACCAGCCACGGCTGTGTCGGCCTGGCGGACGTCCAGGGGGCGCAGGGCGCCACGTCCGCCAAGTGGTTCTTCGACAACTCGCTCATCGGGGACGTCGTGATCGTGAAGCACTCCCCCGACAAGACCGTCGACCCCGACAACGGCCTCAACGGATGGAACATGACGTGGAGCGCCTGGACCGCGGGAAGCGCCGTCTGACCGGCGGGTTTTGACAGGACGAGGGGCCGCGCGGGAACTTTTCGCGCGGTCCCCGTGTTTTCCCGGCGTACGTTTTCTCGGTTCCCGGACATGATGTCCGACCGAGGGGCTACGGTATGCACCCACAAGGTGACATGCAGCAACGCCGGGAGATGTCTTGAGCGTTCCGTACGAGACCGCAGCGTACGAACCAGCCGAGTCGCCCGAGTCTCCGGAGGAGCATCTCGCGCGACTCCTCGGCCGTGCCCTGAACTCCTTCGAGCTGCCGGACGAGGTGATAAGGCAACTCGACTGTGCGCTGGCGCACGACAGTTCACTGCACTCCGCCTATCACAGCGCGGGGCTGCACCGTGAGACGTACCGGCACACCTGGTTGCTGGCCGACGGCTCGGCGGTCACCCTGTGGGAGCTCGTGCACAACCATGCGCCCGGCAGCGCCCCGGAGCACGAGGTGTACGTCGACGAGGAGGAGTTGCAGACCGCCACGGCACGGCTCGGGCTGCCGCCGGACACGCAGGACTTCGAGCTTCCGTCGCTGACGGGGCTGTGGGCGATCCCCGAGCCCCGGCACGTGTTCGCCTCCGAGGACTCCGCGGACCACGCGCGCCGGCTCCTGCGCCGTGCGGAGAACGCCGACCGGCCCGGCGCGCAGACGGCGGCCCTGCTGGCGACGGCCACCGCGCACCAGATCACGCAGGCGTTCGGCAGGCCCGGGCGGGCCGGGCGCGGGGGCCTGAGCTACGCGCTGTACGAGCACGCCTTCCTGCTGCCCGACGACACCGAGATCTCCCTGTGGGAGGTCGAGCACACGGCGACGCCGGACGGGCGGCACATGTGCGAGGTGTACATGTCGGAGGACGCGGCCCGGGACGCGATGGAGCGCCGCGCGGCGAGGCAGGGATAACCGCGGAGCCCGACCGGGACGACCGCAGGCACCGCCGGGACGACCGGGGAAACGCGGCAGGGACGACCGGGAGGCACAGCCGGGCTCCGGGCCTCTTCCGTGCCGGCCGCTCCCTGCCGTCGCGGGCCGCGCCACCCCGTTGTCAGCCGCCCGCGAACTGCCGTACCAGGCCCGCGAACGCGTCCTGTTCCGCGGGAGTCAGCTCCACGGACTCCTGTGGGGGGCCACCCCGGGTCTGGCTTGGCAGGGCCGGGAGCGGCGCCGGGGGGCGCCGGATGGCGGCCTGGAGGTTCGTACGCCGCAGCAGGCGCAGCAGGACGGCGGTCCACGCGACGGCCGTCACGGCGAGTACGGCCACGCCGATCAGCTGGAGAGTCGGGGCGTGCTCAGGCATACGCCCAGTACACACCACGGTCCGGGACTTTGAGCCCGGACCGTGACGTATCTCGCAGGTGCCGTGAACAACTCACAGCGAACCAAAGGGACAAGGCGCCTGGAGGGAGCGGTACGGCGGTCAGGCCGCTATCGGCTCCTTGGTCTCCTTCGTCGTGCCGGACGGCGGCGAGGCGGGACCGGTGGCCGTGGACTCCGGGCTCTCCTTGCGCATCCCCTTGAGGAGCACCACCAGGACCGTGGTGACACAGACGCCGACGGCGATGGCCAGCAGGTAGAGGAACGGGTTGCCGATCAGCGGGACCACGAAGATGCCGCCGTGCGGGGCGCGCAGGGTGGCGCCGAAGGTCATCGACAGGGCCCCGGTCAGCGCGCCGCCCACCATGGAGGACGGGATGACCCGCAGTGGGTCGGCCGCCGCGAAGGGGATCGCGCCCTCGGAGATGAAGGACGCGCCCAGGACCCAGGCGGCCTTGCCGTTCTCGCGCTCGGCCGGGGTGAACAGCCTGCCGCGCACGGTGGTGGCCAGGGCCATCGCCAGCGGCGGCACCATGCCGGTCGCCATCACCGCGGCCATGATCTTCATGGCGGAGCCGCTGGGGTCGGCGACCGCGATGCCGGCGGTGGCGAAGGTGTAGGCGACCTTGTTGACCGGACCGCCCAGGTCGAAGCACATCATCAGGCCGAGCAGGGCGCCCAGCAGGACGGCGTTGGCACCGGTGAGGCCGCTCAGCCAGTCCGTGAGGCCCTTCTGGGCGGAGGCGATGGGCTTGCCGATCACGACGAACATCAGGAAGCCGACGATCGCCGAGGAGATCAGCGGAATCACCACCACCGGCATGATGCCGCGCAACGCCACCGGGATCCGCACCCGCTGGATCGCCAGCACCACACCACCGGCGATCAGACCGGCCGCCAGGCCGCCGAGGAAGCCCGCGTTGATGTCGAGGGCGATGGCGCCGCCCACGAAACCGGGGACGAGGCCGGGCCGGTCGGCCATGCCGTACGCGATGTAGCCGGCCAGGACCGGCACGAGGAACTTGAAGGCGACGCCGCCGATCTGGAAGAGCAGGGCGCCCCAGCTGTCGGTCTGCGTCCACATGAAGTGGTCCATGACCGAGGGCGCCTTGCTGACCTGCCAGCCGCCGATCGCGAAGCCCAGCGCGATGAGGAGACCGCCCGCGGCGACGAACGGAACCATGTAGCTGACGCCGGACATCAACCACCTGCGCAGCTTGGTGCCGTAGCCCTCGCCGGAGTCGCCCGCGCGCTCCACCGGCGTGCCGGCCGACGCGTGCGCCGGGGCGCTCACCTCGCCGCGTGCCGCCTTCTCGCGGACCTCCGCGATGAGGTCGGCGGGCCGGTTGATGCCGGCCTTCACGCCCACGTCGACGGTCGGCTTGCCCGCGAAGCGGTCCTTGTCGCGTACGGCGACGTCGTGCGCGAGGATCACACCGTCCGCCGCCGCGATCACCGCCGGGTCCAGCCGGGTGAAGCCGGCCGAGCCCTGCGTCTCGACGACCAGTTCGACGCCCGCCTCGCGGCCGGCGTTCTCCAGGGACTCGGCCGCCATGTAGGTGTGCGCGATGCCGGTCGGGCAGGACGTGACGGCGACGATACGGAACGGGCGGCCGGCACCGGAACCGGCACCGGTGTCGGTGCCGGTGCCGGTGCCGGTGCCGGTGCCGGCATCCGCCGCGGCGGTGTCCTCGGAGGCGTGCGCAGCGCCCACGGCGCCCTGGGCTGCACCTTCCCGTACGCCACCGGCGTTCGGGCCACCGCCGGCGCCCGCGGAAGCGCTCGGCGCCCCCTGGGCCGACGGCGCCTCGTCCCCCCGGATCAGAGCCGCCGCCGTGTCCGCGTCGCTCACCGCCCGCAGCGCGGAGGTGAACTCGGCGTTCATCAGCTGGCGGGCGAGGGAGGAGAGGATCGTGAGGTGCGCGTCGTCGGCGCCGGCGGGCGCCGCGATCAGGAAGATCAGGTCGGCGGGGCCGTCCGCGGCACCGAAGTCGATGCCGGCGGCGCTGCGGCCGAAGGCGAGAGTCGGTTCCGTGACGTGCGCGCTACGGCAGTGCGGGATGCCGATGCCGCCGTCGAGGCCGGTCGGCATCTGCGCCTCGCGGGCGGCCACGTCGGCGAGGAAGCCCTCCAGGGAGGTGACCCGGCCCTGGGCCACCATGCGCTCGGCGAGGGCTCGGGCCGCCGCTTCCTTGGTGTCGGCGGACAGGTCGAGGTCGACCAGATCCGCGGTGATCATGTCGCTCATCGCGGGCTCCTCTGCGCGCGTATCGCCCGGGGGGTGGGGAGGGCGGGGGTGGGGGTGGGGACGCCGGGCGTCGTGGCGGCCGTCATGGTGACGGCTCCGTCAGTGCGCGGCCGAGGGGGATGTCCGTCGTGACGGTCACGGCCGCGGGGTTCAGGTCGGCGGGGGTCGGCATCACGCTGCCGGGGAGCTGGACGGCGGCGGCGCCGTGGGCGACGGCGGAGGCGAGGGCCTCGGGACCGGTGCCGCCCGCGATGAGGAAGCCGGCCAGAGAGGCGTCGCCGGCGCCGACGTTGCTGCGGACGGTCGACACCCGCGCGCTGCCGAACCACGCGCCGCTGTCCGACACCAGGAGTTGACCGTCGGCGCCCAGGCTCGCGAGTACGGCGCCCGCGCCCATCGCGCGCACCTCCTCGGCCGCCTTGAGCGCCTCGCCCACGGTCGTCAGGGGGCGCGCGACGGCTCCGGCGAGCTCCTCGGCGTTCGGCTTCACCACGTCGGGCCGCGCGCGCAGCGCCTCCAGGAGCGCACGCCCCGAGGTGTCCAGGGCGATCCGCGCACCTCCGGCGTGCGCCCGCGTGACGACGTCGGCGTACCAGGAGGGCGCGAGCCCCCGGGGCAGGCTGCCGCAGCACGCGATCCAGTCGGCCTCACGCGACTGCGCGCGGACCGTGTCCAGCAGGAGTTCCTGCTCCTGCGCGGACAGTTCCGGACCCGGCGCGTTGATCTTCGTGAGCACCCCGTCGGACTCCGCGAGAGCGATGTTGGAACGGGTGGCTCCGGCGACCGGGACCGGCGCGACCTCGATGCCCTGCGCGTCGAGCAGCTCGGCGACGAGCGCCCCCGGAGCGCCGCCCAGGGGCAGGACGGCGACCGTGCGCCGGCCGGCGGCGGCGACCGCGCGCGAGACGTTCACGCCCTTGCCGCCGGGGTCCATGCGCTCGCCGGTGGCGCGGATGACCTCGCCGCGCTCCAGGGCGGGGACCTCGTAGGTGCGGTCGAGGGAGGGGTTGGGGGTGACGGTGAGGATCATGCGCGTACTACTTCCGTGCCGCCGCGCTCGATGGCGGCGGCGTCGTCCGGACTCAACCCGCTGTCGGTGATCAGCAGGTCCACATCGCTCAGGGCCCCGAAGCGGGCGAAGTGCTCCTGGCCGTGCTTGGCGGAGTCGGCCAGGAGCACCACCCGGCGGGCGGCGGCGACCGCGGCCCGCTTGACCGCGGCCTCTGCGAGGTCGGGGGTGGTCAGGCCGTGCTCGGCGGAGAAGCCGTTGGCGGCGACGAACAGGACGTCGGCGCGGATCTCGCCGTACGCGCGCAGCGCCCAGGCGTCCACGGCGGCGCGCGTACGGTGCCGTACGCGCCCCCCGATCAGATGGAGCTGGATGCCCGGGTGGTCGGCGAGGCGGGCGGCGATGGGCAGGCTGTGCGTGACGACGGTGAGGGACGCCTCCAGCGGGATGGCGGCGGCGAGGCGGGCCACCGTCGTACCGGCGTCGAGGATCATCGTGCCGTCCGCCGGCAGTTCGGCCAGGGCTGCCTTGGCGATGCGGTCCTTCTCGTCGGCGGCGGTGGACTCGCGCTCGGTGAGGTCCGGCTCGAAGTCGAGGCGGCCGGCCGGGATGGCACCGCCGTGCACCCGGCGGACGAGACCGGCGCGGTCGAGGGCCTTCAGATCGCGGCGAATGGTCTCCGCGGTCACCTGGAACTCCTCGGCCAGGGACAACACGTCCACCCGACCGCCGTCACGGGCGAGCCGCAGGATCTCCTGCTGCCGTTCCGGTGCGTACATGTCCGTTCGCCTCCGCGCGCTGCCGTCGGTCACGTCGGCCACGTCGGTCCCGACACCCGGATGCCCGATCGCTTCCGGAGATGCCCGAACGTGTGGTTTCAGTGGCAGGCTACGCCCGAGATTCCGATAAGTAAACAGGTCCGGACCCGACCCGGACATGAACGGACTTCGGTGCGGCCCCCGGTACTGCCCCCGCCGCCGCCCCGGGTGCCGGCCGGGCGCGGGCTTCCGCTCCCCCGGACAGCGTCGAGCCCGGCACCGTCCGGTGCCGGGCTCGATGTCGCACCAGGTCAGGAGACCAGCTCTGGCTCCTTCACCGTCTCCGGCGCCTCCTGCGCGGCGCCCTCCACGTGCTGCGCCGGACGCTTCGGCAGGGCGCACATCAGCAGGAAGATCACGCCCATGATCCCGGCGACGTACCACAGCGCGTGCTGGAAGGCGTGCACGAAGGCCGGCCCGACCTGGGCGAGGGCCAGCCGGTCACCGATCTGCCCGAAGAAGACCACCGACACCAGCCCCAGCCCGAGGGCGTTGCCCATCTGCTGCACGGTGTTGATCAGTCCGGACGCGGAACCGGCATGCTCGCGCGGCACCTCCGAGAGCACCGCGTCGGTCAGCGGGGCGACGATCAGCCCCATGCCGAGACCCATCACGACCAGCGGCGGAGCCATCTGCCACGGGGTGATGGCCAGGCCGTAGCGGTGGGCCTCCCAGAGGTAGATCAGCACGCCGGTGCCCATCACCAGCGCCCCCGCCTGGAGCACCTTCCGGCCGAACCGCGGGACCAGCTGCTGCACCGACAGCCCGGCCGCCACGGACACCGCGATCGAGAACGGCACCCCGGTCAGCCCGGCGCGCAACGGGCGCCAGCCCAGGCCGATCTGCATGTACAGCGTCCAGACCAGGAAGAAGATGCCGAGTGCGACACCGAAGACGGTCTGTACGGCGATGCCGGCGGCGAAGCTCTTCACCCGGAAGAGGGACAGTTCGATGAGCGGGGAACCGTCCCTGGCCGCCTTCCGTTTTTCGTACGACACCAGCGCCGCGAAGACGGCGAGCGCGCCGGCCATGCAGACGTACCCCCACAGCGGCCAGCCCAGTTCGCGTCCACGGGTGAGCGGATAGAGCAGCATCAGCAGGCCCAGCGAGACCAGGGTGACGCCGACGAGGTCCAGCTTCAGCGCCTTGGGGGCCTTCGACTCGGTGATGAAGCGGCGGCCCAGTATCCAGGCCAGGACGCCGACAGGGAGGTTGATGAGGAAGATGGGGCGCCATTCGAGGCCGAACAGGTTCCACTCCGTCAGCAGTGCGCCCAGCAGCGGACCGGAGACCGCGCCGAGACCGACGATCGCGCCGAACAGGCCGAAGACCTTGCCGCGTTCGTGGGCCGGGAAGGTGGCGTGCACGATCGACAGCACCTGCGGCACCATCAGCGCGGCCATGCCGCCCTGCAGGATCCGGGAGGCGACCAGCATCTCCGGGTTCGCCGCGAAACCGCACAGGGCGGAGGCGAGGGTGAAGCCACCGATACCGATGAGGAACAGCCGCTTGCGGCCGTGGATGTCACCGAGCCGCCCGCCGGTGATCAGACCGGCGGCGAAGGCGAGGGCGTAGCCGGCGGTTATCCACTGGATCTGGCTCACCGAGGCGTGGGCGGACCGCTCGATGGACGGGATGGCGATGTTGACGATCGTGACGTCCACCAGGTCCATGAAGGCCGCGGTCATCACGATGGCCAGAGCCAGCCAGCGGGCTCGGTCGGGGGCCGGTCCGGAGGGCGCCGTAGCGGCGACGGCGGGGCGCCGGGTGCCCGTCCCCTGCGGCTGGTCGCGCGGTTCCCCACGCTCCTGGGAGGCGTTGCGGTCGTTCGGAGTCATGAGGGGAGGCTAGAACGCCATTAGGTCAGGCCATGTCCTAGATCTGCGGCATCCTCGGACGTATGACGACGGACACTCCGGCTCGGCTGCTCCAGCTCCTCTCCCTTCTCCAGACTCCCCGCGAGTGGCCCGGCGGTGAGCTGGCCGATCGGCTCCGGGTGTCCCGCCGTACCGTGCGACGGGACATCGACCGGCTGCGGGAGCTGGGTTATCCGGTGCAGGCGACGAAGGGCACGGACGGCGGGTACCGGCTGGTCGCGGGCAAGGCCATGCCGCCGCTGGTGCTGGACGACGAGGAGGCGGTCGCGATCGCGGTCGGGCTGCGTGCCGGGGCCGGGCACGCCGTGGAAGGGGTGGACGAGGCGTCCGTCCGGGCCCTGGCCAAGCTGGAGCAGGTGCTGCCCTCCCGGCTGCGCCACCGCGTGTCCACGCTGCAGGCCGCCACCACGCCGCTGACCAGCGGGGACGGGCCGAGCATCGCACCGGAGACGCTGACCGTGATGGCGTCGACGGTGGCGGGGCGGGAGCGGCTGCGGTTCGCCTACCGCGACAAGGACGGCAGCGCGTCCCGCCGGCTGACCGAGCCGCACCGGCTGGTGTCGACGGGGCAGCGCTGGTACCTGGTCGCGTACGACCTCGACCGGGCGGACTGGCGCACCTTCCGGGTCGACCGGGTGAGCGAGCCGTTCGCGACCGGAGTCCGGTTCGCGCCGCGGGAGTTGCCGACGGGAAGCGCCGCCGAGTATCTGCGGCAGTCGATCCACCGGCGGCAGGAGACGTACCGCTTCGAGGTGCGGTTCGCCGCGCCCGTCGAACAGGTCTCCGCGCGGATGCCGAGGATGCTGGGCACGCCCGAGGACGACGGCACGGGCGGCTGCGTCCTACGGGGCACCACCGGCGGTCCCGTGGAGTGGCTGGCGGTACGGCTGGCGATGGCGGGGTGCGAGTTCACGGTCCGCGGGCCGGGAGAACTGGTGAACACCGTCCGGGAGTTGGGCGGTCGCTTGAGCAGGGCTGCCGCGGAGACCGGCGGGGCGGACGCCGGGTGAGCGGGCACCGGGGGCGGACGCCGGGTAGAGGCGGACACCGGCGGGCTGGGCGGACACCGGCCGGCCGGACACCAGGTAGCCGGAGGCTGGGCTGGGGACATCTGGTGGGCGGACGCCGGGTGAGGGGGCGGCGGCTGGGCGGATGCCCGGCGGGACGGCCACCGGCCGGGGGACGCCAGGCAGGCGGCGCCGGACACCGGCCGGACGGCCACCAGGCAGGCGGGGGCTCGGTAGCCGCCAGGCAGGCGGGGCCGGGTGTGGTTCCGTACGGAGGATCCGGGCGCGTCAGGGGCGTAGGGCCCGCCGTTTCTCCCCGGGCTTCCGTCCAGCTACTTCCCGGTCTCCGGCCCGGGCACGTCTGCCGGCGTGCCCCAGTCGAAGGCCCGCAGGGCGCGCAGGTTGCGTACGGCCAGGGCCGCCGGGCCGTCCGGGCTGGTGGGCAGGGTCGTCGTGGCGGCCCAGGACTCCACGGCCACGCGCACCGCGGCACTGGCCACGGCCGCGGCGAAGCGGAGATGCGGGGTGATGCGTGCCGGGTCCTGGGTGAGCCCCGCGGGATCCGGGGCGGGTCTCCCCGCGTCCATGGTGGACCGTGCCGGTTCCGAAGCCGGCCGCACTGAAGCCGGCCGCACTGCTTCCGCGTCCCCCGTCTCCCGGGTGGAACCAGGGGACCCGGGAGAGCCAGGGGAACCAGAGGAACCAGAGGAACCAGGGGTCTGCCCCGCCGGGCCGGAAGCAGTGGGCGGTACGGCCGGGCCGTCCTCCTCCGCGCCGGACACCCGAGACGCCGGGCCGCCCTCCGGCCCGGCCGCGTCCCCCTCCCTCTCCGCCAGGATCTCCGCCAGCGCGCCCTCCGACGCCTGGCACACCTCCGCCCAGACCTTGCGCAGGGCCGGGCTGGTGTCGGCCAGGCGGATCAGGGTGCGCAGCCATTCCCAGGACGCCGCCGAGACACCCAGGCCGGGGGTGAGTGTGTGGCGGACGGCGTGTTCCAGGGCCTGCGGGACAGCCAGCTCGGGCGGGGCCGTGCGGACCGCCTCGATCCAGCGCTGGGCGCCGGCCGCGTAGAGGGGGGCCACCGCCTCTTCCTTGGTGGCGAAGTAACGGTAGAACGTGCGCGGTGCGATGCCCGCGGCCTGGGCGATGTCCTCGGCGCGGGTCGCCCGCAGGCCCTGCTGGACGAAGAGGGCCGCCGCCGCCCGGGCGATCTCCATCCGGGTCTCGGCCTTCCGGCGTTCGGTCAGGGAGAGCGGCCCGGAGGCGGAAAACGGCTGGTGGGCGGCGCTGGGGGTGGTGCTCATCCCGGCAGGCTATGCCCGTGTGGCAGAATCTGCCATCCGGCGGTCCACCCCGGGGTTCAGGTACGGGGTGGGCCGCCGTTCCAGCAGGTCCGCCCCCCGCTCATCGAAGCCGTGTGACCGCGCCGGCCCTGACCGTTCCTCCTGGCGAGCGGGCCGAAGGCCAAGCCGAAGCTGCCTCTCGTCGCGAGAAAAAGCCGGGCTCCGGCGCCCGGGGGGGGTGGGCGCCGAAGCCCGGCTCGGGAAGTCCCGGCGCCGGGGGGGGATTGCGTCGGGACGTGGCTCAGATGGAACCGGCCGGTGACCGCCGGCCGGTGCCCGGCGACCGGTGACTGACCGGCTGCCGGGGTGCGGTGCGTGTGGGGTGCGGTGCGTGTGTGGGGGCGTGCGTGCGGGCGCAGGGGGAGTGCGGTTCGCTTTACGGAGCCCGATTCCGGGCCCGGAAGGGTTGTTCCCTCGGGCCCAGCGGTTGAAGCGACAGGACCGCGCCATGTTTGCGCCGTCTTTCGCCACGGGCGTGCGCGCCGCGCAGTGTGTCGTACCCGGCGTGTCGTACCCGGCGACCCCGCGTGTCGTACCCGGCGCGGCGCCACGCGTCCTGCCCGGCGCCTACGGACCGCAGGCGGCGGGCACGGGCACCACGGCAGCCCTCGCGTCGCCCCTCACAGCCGGCTCCGCGCGCCCTGCGGCGGGAGCAGCCACGGCACGGCGGCGCGGTCCGGGCGGCCGCCCTCGGCCGACCCGTACGGCTCTCACCGCCCGCGGCGTAGCAGCGCCCGAAGCCGGGCGCCGCTACGCCGCCGCGTCGAAGCCGGTGTCGCGGGCCAGCTTCTTCAGTTCGAGAAGCGCGTGCTTCTCGATCTGGCGGATACGCTCGCGGGTCAGACCGTGCTCCTTGCCGACCTCGGTCAGGGTGCGCTCGCGGCCGTCCTCGATGCCGTACCGCATCTTGATGATGGAAGCCGTGCGCTGGTCCAGGCGGCCGATCAGGTCGTCCAGCTCCTCGCTGCGCAGCAGCGTCAGCACCGACTGCTCCGGCGACACCGCCGACGTGTCCTCCAGCAGGTCGCCGAACTGGGTCTCGCCCTCGTCGTCCACCGCCATGTTCAGCGAGACCGGGTCGCGGGCCCAGTCGAGGACGTCGATGACGCGCTCGGACGTGGAGCCCAGCTCGCCGGCGATCTCCGCGGGCTCCGGGTCGCGGCCGTGCTCGCGGTTGAACTCGCGCTGGACGCGGCGGATGCGGCCCAGCTCCTCCACCAGGTGGACGGGGAGCCGGATCGTGCGGGACTGGTCGGCGATGGAGCGGGTGATGGCCTGCCGGATCCACCAGGTGGCGTACGTCGAGAACTTGAAGCCCTTGCGGTAGTCGAACTTCTCGACAGCGCGCACCAGGCCGGCGTTGCCTTCCTGGACCAGGTCGAGCAGGGGCAGACCACTGCGCGGGTAACGGCGGGCGACCGCGACGACCAGGCGGAGGTTGGAACGGATGAAGACGTCCTTGGCCCGCTCACCGGCGGCGGCCAAGGCCTCCAGCTCCTCACGGGAGGCGTCCGTCCTGGACTCCTCCTCGCCGTCGAGGACCTGCCTCGCGAAGACACCCGCCTCGATGGTCTGGGACAGCTCGACCTCCTTTGCGGCGTCGAGCAGCGGCGTACGCGCGATCTCGTCGAGGTACATGCCGACCAGGTCGCGGTCTGCGATCTCGCCGCCATGAGCGCGAACACTGCTTGCCGAGTCGGCCGTCTCGCCAGTGGCGGACTTACGACGGGCGACGGCACGGGTTGCCATGCGTGCTCCCTTGCGATGGTGGGCTGGCGGGTGGTCCTGGCGAACGCCCGGCACCGATGGGGATCGTCTTGGGGACTCTCTCCGAGTGCCCGGCATCCGTGGGAAACAACGACTGGAATCCGGACAGAATTCCCAACCCGCCCCCCGAATTTTCTGATCATGCAGTACCCTGTCGGCCACCTTGGGAGGCAAGATGCCGTCGGAACGTGCTGAGGTGCAGGTCAGGCCGGGAGTCGAGGGTGACCTCGCCGCCCTCACGGCGATCTACAACCACTACATCCGTGAGACGGCCATCACATTCGATACCGAGATCTTCACCCCGGAGGAGCGACGCCCTTGGCTGCTCTCCCACCCGGAAGACGGCCCGCACCGGCTGATGGTTGCCACGGACGCGGGCTCACAGGAGATTCTGGGGTACGCCACATCCAGCCCTTTCCGGGCGAGGCCGGCGTACGCGACGTCCGTGGAGACCTCTGTGTACGTCGCCCGGCACGCCTCCGAAGGGGGCACCCCCCGTCGGCGCGGGGTCGGCACGGCGCTCTACGACGCCCTGTTCAAGGCCCTGGCCGGACAGCAGGTGCATCGCGCCTACGCCGGGATCGCCCAGCCCAACGACGCCTCCACCCGGCTCCACCTGCGCTTCGGCTTCCGGTACGTCGGCACCTACCGCGAGGTCGGCCACAAGTTCGGCCGCTACTGGGACGTGGCCTGGTACGAGAAGGACCTCGGCTGAGGCCCGTCACTCATCCGAACTGCACCGACCGCTTCGCCATTCCCATCCAGAACCCGTCGATCACCGACTTCTGCCCGTCCAGTTCACCGCCCGCCTCGGCCGCGCCCATGGTCACGAAGAGCGGGGCGAAGTGTTCGGTGCGCGGGTGGGCGTAGCGGCCGGCCGGGGCCTTGTGCAGAAAGTCGAGCAGCGCGTCCCAGTCGCGGGACTCCAGGGCGCGCCGGCCCCAGTCGTCGAACTCGGACGACCAGGTGGGCACGCCGCCGCCGGTGTGCCGGAGCGCTGCCAGGTTGTGGGTGAAGAAGCCGGAGCCGACGATCAGCACGCCCTCGTCCCGCAGCGGGGCGAGTTTGCGCCCGATGTCCATGAGGCGGACCGTATCGAGGGTGGGCAGGGAGATCTGGAGGACGGGGATGTCGGCGTCCGGGTACATCTCGACGAGGGGGACGTAGGCACCGTGGTCGAGACCCCGGTCGGGGATGTCCTGGACGGGGATGCCGGGGGCGCGCAGCAGCTTGCGGACGGAGCCGGCGAGGGCGGGGGCGCCGGGGGCGGCGTACCGGACCTGGTAGTAGTGCTCGGGGAAGCCCCAGAAGTCGTAGACGAGCGGGACGGTGTCGACCGCGCCGAGGGCGAGGGGGGCCTCCTCCCAGTGCGCGGAGACCATGAGGATGGCCTTGGGGCGGGGCAGGTTCGCGGACCAGGCGGCGAGCTGGCCGGGCCACACCGGATCGTCGGCGAGGGGCGGGGCGCCATGACTGAGGTACAGGGCGGGCATGCGCTCCTGGGCGGTGACGGACATCGTGGCGGCTCCCGACGGCTCCAAATGCTTTAACTCTCAAGTTCAATCGGCAACCCTACTCCTCACTTGTTCAAGTTTCAAGGAGATGGCTCGTACAGTGGGACACATGAACACGGCACCGGAACCCGCCGCACGGCACCGCTGGCTCACCGACGAGGAACAGCGCATCTGGCGCTCCTACCGGCATGCCACCACGCTGCTGGAGGACCACCTCGACCGGCAGCTGCAACGGGACGCGGGCATGCCGCACATCTACTACGGCCTCCTCGTCGGCCTCGCCGAGGCTCCGCGCCGCCGACTGCGGATGACCGAGCTGGCGATGCAGGCGAAGATCACCCGATCCCGGCTCTCGCACGCCATCGCCCGGCTGGAGAAGAACGGCTGGGTACGGCGCGAGGACTGCCCCTCCGACAAGCGCGGCCAGTTCGCCGTACTGACCGACGAGGGCTTCGAGGTGCTGCGGCGTACCGCGCCCGGCCATGTGACCGCCGTACGGCAGGCGCTGTTCGAGCGGCTGAGCCCGGAACAGCAGAAGGCCCTCGGCGAGATCATGGAGATCGTCGCCGAGGGCCTCCAGCCCGAAGAAGCGGGTGCGGACCTGCCCTGGCTCCGCTAGACCACCAGCTGGATCATCGGGCGCATCACCGGGTGGCTCGAGGATGACCCACCAGGCGGCTCACCGTACGGTCGCTCAGTGGGCCACCACCGGCACCGGCACCTCGTCCTCGGCGCCCTCGCCGGAGATCACGACGGTGGTGTCGGGCCGGCCGGCGTTGACGAAGGTGAACGCGATCAGCGAGGCGAGCGCCAGGATGCCGACGGCGACCCAGATCGCGGCCGTGTAGCCGTGCACCATGCCCTCCAGCTTGACCATCTGCTGCTGCGGCTTGGCGGCGGCAGCGGCGATGTGGTCCTTGATGTACGACGTGGTCGCCGAGGCGGCGATGGTGTTCAGCAGGGCGGTGCCGATCGCGCCGCCCACCTGCTGCGAGGTGTTGACCATCGCGGAGGCGACACCGGCGTCCCGGGGCTGGACACCCTGGGTGGCCAGGGACATCGCGGGCATGAACGCCGTACCCATGCCGAGACCGAGCAGCAGCATCGCGGGCAGCAGCAGCGTGCCGTAGGAGGAGTCGATCTCCAGCTGGGTCAGCAGCAGCATGCCGATCGAGGCGAGCAGGAAGCCGGGGCCCATCAGCAGCCGGGCCGGCACGCGGGTCATCAGGCGGGCGCCGATCTGGGTGGAGCCGGTGATCATGCCGGCCACCATCGGCAGGAAGGCGAAACCGGTCTTGACCGGCGAGTAGCCCTTCACGACCTGGAGGTAGTAGGTCAGGAAGAGGAACAGGCCGAACATGCCGATGATCGCGAGACCGAGGGAGAGGTAGATACCGCCGCGGTTGCGGTCGGTCACCACGCGCAGCGGCAGCAGCGGAGCCTTGACCTTGGACTCCACCAGCACGAAGGCGAGGAGCAGCACCGCTGACCCCACGAACATCGACACGGTCACGGTGTCGCCCCAGCCGTCGGACTCGGCGCGGGTGAAGCCGTACACGAGGGAGACCAGGCCGAGGGTGGACAGGATCACGCCGGGGATGTCGAGCGGGGAGCGGTTGCGTCCGCCCTCCGGCTCACGGATGACGAAGTAGGCACCGGCCGCGGCGACCACGGCGAACGGGACGTTCACGAAGAAGGTCCAGCGCCAGTCCAGGTACTCGGTGAGGAAGCCGCCGAGGATCAGGCCGACGGCACCGCCGCCGCCCGCGATGGCGCCGTAGATGCCGAACGCCTTGGCGCGCTCCTTGGCGTCGGTGAACATCACGGCCAGCAGGGACAGCGCGGCCGGGGCGAGCAGGGCGCCGAAGGCACCCTGGAGGGCACGGGCGCCGAACATCATCGTGCCGGTGGTGGCGGCACCGCCGAGCGCCGAGGCGGCGGCGAACCCGGCCAGACCCAGCACGAAGGCGCGCTTGCGGCCCCACAGGTCGGCGATCCGGCCGCCGAAGAGCAGCAGGCCGCCGAAGGCGAGGGCGTAGGCGGTGACGACCCACTGCCGGTTGCCGTCGGATATGCCGAGGTCGGTCTGGGCGGAGGGCAGGGCGATGTTCACGATGGTGGCGTCCAGGACGACCATCAGCTGGGCGAGCGCGATGAAGACGAGCGCTTTCCAGCGGTTGGCGTCACCGCTCGGGGCGGCGGCGCGAGGAGCCTTGAGGGCTGTTTCGGACATGGAGGTACCCACTTCGGGACTTCGGGACTTCGGGACTTCTGTGACGGAAGACGTGCTGGAAGACAGTGACGGAGGACGTGGCGCAAAGCGGTGCCGAAAAATGGCGAGAAAACGGAGTAAGGCGGAAAGGTGAAGAGGCAGGGAACGGCCCCAGGGGCCGCCGGGCTGTCGGGACTGCTGAGTTACTGGGCTACTGGGCTGCTGGGCTACTGAACTGCCGGAGTACTGGACGACTGGACGACTGGACTGCCGGGCTGCCGGGCAGCCCTGGCATGGGTGGACTGTTTGCGGGAGCTGGACTCATCGGTCAGGAGTTGCGCAGCTCCTTGATGCTGACGGCCCGACCCGGCAGGGCGGAGCGGGCGGGCGCCCGCAGACCGTCGAGGAACAGCTGCAGGTGGCGGTGGACGAAGCGGTCGCCGCGAAGACAGTCCGTGCCGGCCGGGGGCCGGCTCAACTGGCTCACGACGATCAGCAGATCGCCGACGCCGACGTCCGGGCGGAGCTGCCCGGCCTCCACGGCCCGGCCCATGATCTCCTCCACGAGCTGCTCGATGCGCTCGCGGGAGGCCACCAGGTCGGGGTGGTTCTGGTCGAAGGTGCTGGACACCATGGGGCACAGCGCGCTGATCCGCTCGTCGGCGGCGGCGTGCACGAAGTGCTCCAGGGCGGCGAAGGCGTCCCCGGTCTCCGCGAGGGCCAGTTCGGCCGCCTCGGCCGTGCGGTCCATGACGGAGCAGACGACCTCGCGGACGAGGGCGTCACGGTCGGGGAAGTTGCGGTACACCGTGGCGTTGCCGACGCCGGCCCGGCGGGCGATCTCGTCGAGCGGCACGTCCGGGCCGTCCTCGACGAACATCTCCCGGGCGGCGGTGACGATCCGCTCCCGGTTGCGCAGGGCGTCGGCGCGAGGCCTGGACACCTTGCGCACGGCGGGGACCGTCACGGCGGTCACGGGCACTCCTTGAGGTGGTGGGGGGCGATCCGGGGGGCAGGTCCCCGTTTCGCTCGGACACAGGGCTAAACGGGGAAGACGTCCCCGGTTATTTCCGGGCCGCCGAAAGAAAGCCTGTGACCTGAGACACAATCACCACCCGCCGGCATTCACCCTTCCGCGAACCCGCTTTCCCACCTTCGGTCTCCTCCAGCGCGCGCCGGTCGCCCCGCCGACACAGGGTGAGCGCAAGGGTGCAGCCGGAGTCCGGCGGCTGCCGTGGCGCGAAAGGTCCCTGCATGCAGCCGCAGCCGCCGCCCCGCCGCATACGCAGGCGCCGGGTGGCCGCCCTCGCCGTGGTGACCGCACTGACCCTCGCGGTCAGCACCTCGGCCGGGACCGGCCATCTGACGGCGCCCACCACCGCCGGGCCCACCGGCCTCGCCCGCTCCTCCGCGCTCGTCCCCTGCATGATCCACAGCGGCCTGGACGTGCAGATGACCGAGGGTCTGCCCACCCCGCCCGGCTACTCCCGCTCCACGGGCACGGTCCGCGCCCTGACCCTGATGGTCGACTTCCCCGACGCGCCCGGCCAGGGCAGCGCGATGGACCGCTTCCACGAGTTCTTCCCGCAGACCCAGGAGTGGTTCCGCACCGCGTCGTACGGCCGTCTCGACTACCGCCCCGAGACCCCCGTCGCCGACTGGCTGCGCATGCCGAAGAGCTTCCGGGACTACGGCATAGAGCGCGGCGCCCCCTTCGACCCCGGGTACCGGGGCCTGGTGCAGGACATCGTGGCCGCCGCCGACCCGAGAGTGGACTTCCGCAGCTACGACCTGCTCAACGTGCTCGTCACCCCGAACGCCGGCCCCTCCGCCCTGGACACCGTGCTGTCCGTGACCTTCGCCGGGAACGACGACGCCCCGGTCGCCGACGGCGTCCGCATATCCAACGCGTCCTTCGTCTACTCCCGCCAGGACGACGGCTCCGGCACCTACGACCGCACCGGCTACCGGGTACTGCCCCACGAGAACGGCCACACCTTCGGCCTGCCGGACCTGTACACGCAGGAGGGCGGGGGCGCGGTCGGTCACTGGGACATCATGAGCGAGGACTGGGGCGCCGACAACGACCTGCTCGGCTGGCACAAGTGGAAACTGGGCTGGCTGGACGGCGGCCAGGTCGGCTGCGCGGCGGCACGGGGCAGCGTGGAGTTCACCCTGTCCCCCCTGTACAAGCCGGGCGGCGGAAAGCTGGTCCTGGTGCCGGTCAACGCGCGCACCACCTACGCGCTGGAGGTCCGCGCACAGGGCGGCAACGACGAGGTGGTGTGCCGCCCGGGTGTCCTCATCTACCGGATCGACTCCTCGGTCGACACCGGCCGCGGCCCGGTCACCGTATTCGACAGCCACCGCGCCAGCGGCGGCTGCACCCGCAGCCCCAACGTCCACGCGGAACTCTCCGACGCCCCGTTCACCCCGGGCGAGAGCTTCAAGGACCCCCGGCACGGCATCGCGGTCCAGGTGATGAGCAAGGACGAGGACGGGAACTACCGGGTCCGGATCACTCGGGGGTGAGGGGTGGGGCCGGGGGCGCGGGATGGGAGGGGGGCCTGGGTACCGGTGTCTCCCGCACCCGGCTCCGGCACCCGGCTCCGGCACCCGGCTCCGGCGGACAGCCCCCGCGGCTGACCCCGCGCCGGCCCCCGAAAGGGGTTTACCGTAGGCGTGCCCCGTGCCCCGTGCCCCCGATGCCGTACCCGAGAGACGATGCCCGCGATGACCGCAGTGGATGCCGACGCGCGTGCCGGTGGGGCCGGGACGCCGGCGGAGGCGGTCGGGCCGCTGGTGCGCGGAGTCGGCGTACTGCGGCGGCTGACCGAGGCGGGCGGCGCGCTGAGCCCGAGCGCGCTGGAGCGGGCCACCGGACTCGCCCGCTCCACCGTGGACCGCATCACCGCGACGCTGTCCCGCATGGGCTACGTCCGCCTCGACGGCCGGGACGTCGTCCTCACCCCGGGCGTGATGGAGCTGGGCAACGCCTACCTGGCCGCCCTCCGTCTGCCCGCGCTGCTGGGCGCCCGTGCCGACGCCCTCGCCGACGAACTGGACGAGTCGGTGTCGCTGGCGGTCGCCGACCACGACGGCATCCGCTTCATCCACCAGGCCACCCGCCGCCGCGCGCTGTCCGTCAGCTTCCGCATCGGCGACCTGCTGCCGGCCGAACGGACCGCGCCCGGCGCGCTGTTCGCCGCCGAGTGGACGGAAGCCGACTGGTCCCGCTGGCAGGCGCGCCGAGCAGCGGACCCGCAGGACGCCACCTTCCCCGCCGTACCCCCGCGCTCCGAGTCCACCGACGGCACCGACTTTCCCGAGCGGGCGCAGCGGGCCGGGCGGGACGGCTGGGCTCTGGACGACCAGCTGATCGAGCCGGGCCTGGTCGCGGTGTCCGCCCCCGTACGGGATCCCGGCACCGGCCGGCCTGCCTGCGTGGCGAGCGTGGTCAGCCACACCAGCCGGCACTCGGCGGCGGACCTGCGCACCAGCCTGCTGCCCCGGCTGCGTACGGCGGTGGAGGCGATGGAGGCCGACCTGCGCACCGCATCCCCGCCCGAGCCCGGACCGGCGCCCGCCGGCCTCGCGACCTGGACGACGGCGTCCAAGCACGAGCTGGGCCGGGACTTCGTGGAGTCGCTGGCCCGGGGTCTGACGCTGCTGACGGCCTTCGGCGAGGGCCGCCCGGCGCAGTCCCTGACCGACGTGGCCCGGGCGACCGGCCTGTCCCGGGCCACCGCCCGCCGGGCACTGCTCACCCACGAACACCTGGGCCTGGTGGCCGCGCACGACGACCGCACCTTCACCCTCACCCCGCGCGTCCTGGACCTGGGCTTCCCTCCCCTGTCCCGGACGTCGCTGCCCCGCCTGGCCGAACCGCACCTGCGGGCCCTCGCGGACCGGGTGCACGAGCCGACGGCGCTGGCGGTGCTGACGGGCGACGGTACGGAGATCCAGTACACGGCCGGGGCGGGTGCGAGCCGTGTCCTGACGGTGCACATCACGGTGGGCGCACGACTGCCGGCCACCGCGACCTCGCTGGGCCGCGTCCTCCTGGCGGACACCGCCGCCCTGCCGCCCCCCGCTGCCGCGGAGGTACGGTCCCTGGGCTACGCCTTGGCCGACGAGGAGCTGGAGTCGGGCCTGCGGTCCATCGCCGTACCGGTACGCGACCGGGCGGGCCGTACGGTCGCCGCGCTGAACCTGTCCACGCACGCGGCCCGCCGCACCCTGGAGGACTGCGTGCGGGACCTGCTCCCCGCTCTGCGCACGACGGCCGACCGCATCCAGCAGGACCTCCACACCACGTCCCGCTTCACCCACGTCCCCCCGGTCTGATCTTCCGCCCCGGCCCCCACCCCACTCACGCCCTGATCCGGTACCCCGCGGACCGAGCGCCCACCAGGACGCCCACCCATGCCTTCGTGGGCCTTGCGGACAATTGCTGAGCCGCAGGTCAGGGGCTTGTCGCGACGGGGCCCTGGAACGCCGCTCATCACTTTTGGGAACGCGAGGGGCGCTTTCGAAGGTCAGTCAGGATGCGAGACGTGTCCGCGCTGGTGGCCGTCGGCGTTTGTGAAGAAGGCTGCCGGGTCTCAGGGACTGGCGTCCGCGCGCTGCCGTGTGGGAGCGCGGCGTTCACCTGCCGACTCTGAGCGGTCAGAACGCGGCTCGGCCAGAAGTCGGTGAGGGGTGAGGGTTTGATCCCGCCCCGTAGAAGGCCTGCTATTCGGTGGGCGCGGCTGCGTACACGGTCGGGGTCGCTTCGAGTGCCGGCGGGGATGGTCCCGGCATGCCATGTCGTGTTCGGTTGCGTCCTGGGAAGTGGTGTACGGGTTCCCACCTGATCCGGGTGTTTGGCCTGGCGTCGGAGTGAGGGCCCGTCCTCCTGAAGTCGACCCCGGACGCCACGGACCTGTCCGCTCCCGAGCCGGGTGGACGGCTGGCGGACTTCCGCAGGGTGCACGGTGAGTCGGAGCTGACGGAACTGACGCCGATCCCGTGCGACGTGTTCGTGCGCTACGGGCAGTGGTTCCAGAAGCGGTACGTCGGTGACGTAGAGCCGGCCAGCGTCGCCGGCGTCGACCGCGGCACTTCCGCGTTCGTCGTAGGACTCGACGACGGCCGGCAGCTGACGGCGGCGGCCGTCGTGGTGGCGACGGGATTGAACGGACTGGCGTACATGCCCGAGGAGTTGCTGCGCCTCGCGCCGGGAGGGCCGGGAGCCGGGGCCCTGGTGTCACACACCAGCCACCACAGCGACCTGCCGCGGTATGCCGGACAGCGGATCGCGGTCGTCGGGGGAGGCCAGTCCGCGCTGGAGAGCGCCGCGCTGCTTCATGAGGCCGGAGCCCACGTCCAGGTGCTGGTGCGGGAGCGGCGCGTTCTGTGGGGCTCAGTTCCACAGCTTGGCCGGCCGTGGCTGCAGCGGCTCGCCAAGCCCGCTTCGCCCCTGGGAACGGGCTGGACACTCGCCGCGGTCTGCCGGGCACCAGGCGGGGTGCGGCGGCTCCCCGCCGCGGCCCGGCTGCTGCTGTTCCGCCGGGCGCTGGGCCCCTCGGGCGGCTGGTGGCTGCGCGAGAGGGTCGAGGATGTCGTGCCAGTGCGCACCTCGTGCAGCGTCACCCGCGCCGAGGCATCCGGCTCCACGGCCCGGCTGGAGATCACCGGTCCGGGCGGTTCGGAGCCTCTGGCCGTCGACCACGTGCTGGCCGCCACCGGCTACCGCCTCGACATCGACGCGCTTGCCTTTCTCGCCCCGGCGCTACGGCGCGGCATCGTCTGCGTGCCCGGCTCCAACGCCCCTCAACTGACCAGCACGTTCCAAACATCCATGCCTGGGTTGTACGTCACTGGTTCGCTGGCCGCCCCGATGTTCGGCCCCATGATGCGGTTCGTCGCAGGAACGGAGTACGCCGCCACTCGCGTCGCCCGCGATGCCCCCCGATGGGTCGTCGCTCCATGAGCCTGGACCACCTCATTCACGGAAATAAGGGGTGGGAAAAGTGGGAGTATTGTCGGCATGACGGCAAGAACCACTGACATCGAGAAGGCGGCCGGTGTGCTGAGCGCCGGCGGCCTGGTGGCCCTCCCGACCGAGACCGTCTACGGCCTGGGCGCCAACGCCGAGGACTCCGCCGCCGTCTCGCGCATCTTCCAGGCCAAGGGACGTCCGCCGTCCCACCCGCTGATCGTCCACATCGGCAGCGCAGAGCAGCTGGACGACTGGGTCCAGGACGTGCCCCGGCCGGCGCGCTTGCTGGCCGAACACTTCTGGCCGGGACCACTCACGCTGGTCCTGCGACGCGGTCCCCGCGTGCCCCTCGAAGCGACCGGTGGACTGGAGACGGTGGCCGTGCGCGTGCCCGACCACCCCGTCGCACTCGCGCTGCTGGCGGCCTTCGGCGGCGGTGTCACGGCCCCGTCCGCCAACCGCTTCGGCCAGGTCAGCCCCACAACGGCGGACCACGTCCGTGCCGAGCTCGGTGATGCTGTCGACTTCGTGCTGGACGGCGGTTCCTGCGAGGTCGGCGTCGAGTCGACCATCGTCGACGTCACGAGCGGGATCCCGAGCATCCTGCGGCCCGGCGGGGTGACGCGCGAGGACCTCGAAGCGGTGCTGGGTTTCCCGCTCGCGGTCCCCTCGACCAGTCGTGTCCGGGTGCCGGGCCAGCATCCGTCGCATTACGCACCGCGTGCTCGGGTCGCCCTGGTCGAGCCGGAGAAGGTGGTCACCGAAGCGGAGCTGGCGCAGGAGCTGGGGCACCAGGTGGGCGTATTTCTCCCCCCTGCCCTCGCCGACGCTCCGGTCAAGGCACACGCCGTGGTGGCGGTCCCCGGTTCGGTGGCTGCCTATGCGCGTGGGCTGTACGGCTTCCTGCGCGAGCTCGACCGGCTGGGGTGCGACCTCATCATTGCGTCCTTGCCGGTGGAGGAGGGACTGGGACTGGCGATCGCCAACCGGCTCCGCCGCGCCGCGGGGCCCCGGCCCACCGTGTGATCAGCACCGACGCCGTGTTCACTGCTCACGCAGACGAGGGCCGGGCGGATGCCTGACGGATTCGGCTGAGCTGCGCCCAGCAGTCTGGCAGACCGGGCACAGCTCGTGCCGCCAGCCGTCGGTGACGACTGTTCCCCATCCCCGGCACACCTCATACGAGGGTCCTCCGAGCACGGCAATCACGCTGATCAGTCACGGCCAGGGCGGTCAGGACGCGGCGGGGACTGCCGCGTCGAGGCCACGGGAAGCGACGAGCTGTGCACTGCCGTCGGCCAGGCGGTAGCACACGCCCACCACGGCGGCCTTCCCGGCGGCTACCTTCTCGGCGAGCACACGGGAGCGGTCCAGCAGCAGGTCGACGGTGTGCCTTATGTGCTCGGCAAGGATCTCCTCGGGCTCAACCCGTCCGGCGGCACGCGCCGCCAGCACGCTGGGGGTCACCCGCTCCACGACGTCCCGCACGTACCCGGCCGGCGCCATTCCCTCCTCCAGCGCGGCGCACGCCGCACCGACCGCGCCGCACGAGTCGTGACCGAGGACCACCACCAGCGGGCAGCCCAGCACGTCCACCCCGTACTCGATGCTGCCCAGCACCTCCGCACCCGCCACATGGCCCGCGGTGCGGACCACGAACAGGTCGCCCAAGCCGCGGTCGAAGATGATCTCGGCGGCCAGCCGGGAGTCGGAGCACCCGAACAGCACGGCGAAGGGCTGCTGGGACGGTGCGATCTCGGTGCGGCGGGTGGCGTCCTGGTTCGGATGTTCGGGGGCGCCGGCGACGAAGCGCTGGTTACCGGCCAGCAGCAGCTTGAAGGCCTCGCGGGGCGTCGAAGTGTTGATCTCGGTCATGGCCGCAGCCTACGAGCCCGCACCAGCCGTCGCACCGCCTGGCCGCCGGAGCTTGCCGGGTCCGGGTCTGGCCACGTTGTCGGCCTTGTCATCGCCCCCAGGCGCCGGAGCAAAAGGACCCCGCTGCGGAACCCAGCGCGCGGCGCTGCAGATGATCCCTAGGATGATCACGGCGGCCTTGTCGTCGTCTGTCATCGTCCGCCTCGCCGAGCGCGTGCCGCCGGAGGTGGCCCATGAGTTCGGGTCGGTGTTGCTGCCGGGCCCGGTAAGGCCCGCGCGCGTCGGCCGGCGCCGAGCGATGATCTCCGGCCGGCCGGCGGGTCGACCTCCTCCGCTTCGGCGAGGGCCGGTACAGCGAGCGACCGAGGGGTGCTTGCCCGCGTTTTTCCGGTCCTGACGGTCAGCTTCTTCGCGATCTCCGGGACGGATACGCCGCGGTCTTTGAGCGCGCAGGCCCGCGGGATACCAGTGGAGGTCACGGCTACCGCCAGCTCGCCGACGGCGGCGTGGCCGATCGGCCAGGCCGCAGTGTTTGATCCGACAGCTGCCTCACTGCTCACAGACCGGCCGGGTCCACGCCGGCCTCGGCGACGAGCACTAGGCCGACCGCCATACGGCAGACGAACTCCTCGGCGACGGTCTCGGCGACCATGTCCCCGGCCTGGGTGGACTACTTCGACGCCCCGAGCACCCCGGTGCACGCGCCGTCTCTGTCAGCGACCCGCCGGACGCGGCCGCCGGCACATGCACGCCAGCGGCCACTTCGGCGTCTGCGGACATGCCCGGGCCGGCCGGGCGCTGTCCGGTGTGTCAGCCCATGTCCGTCAAGAGGGCGTTCAGTTCGCTCTCCTGCTGCGCAGGCGACATCGGCGGGTTCGAGTGATCGATACCGAAGGTCTTGAGCACCTTGTCCATCTGGGCGTCGATGGAGGTCCAGCCGGTCTGGTCCAGCGGCTGCAGCGAGGCCTGGTCGGCGTCCCACAGGTCACGCAGTGACTGGGCGGCCGCGTGCGCGCCGGTCGCGTTCCCCGAGCGTGCGTCCTTGAGCGAGGTGGAGGCGAGGGTCTTCAGCGCGGCGACCTTGGCGGGCGGGAACTTCTTCACCGCCTGGCCGGGAGCCATCTGCACGGCGGAGGTGTTGTCGGTTTCCGGCGCCGGTCCGACGTGCGGCTGGCCGTGGGCCCACACCAGCAGGCCCGCGGTGGCGACGGCCAGCAGTCCGAAGCCGGCAAGCGCGGTGCGCTCCTTGCGCGGGTTGCTGGTGGCCGGTGCGGCGTGGGTCGCCTCGTGGGTCTCGGTCACGTCCGAGCGCGTCACCGTCAGGTAGACCACCGTCGCCAGGATCAGGCCGAGGAAGATCAGGCTGGTGGTGAACGTGCCCAACGCGAGACCGGTCGGGTCGCCCGGGTTCTGGGCGACCTTGGGGGAGGCGAGCCAGTCGCCGATGTTCGCGCCCAGAGGGCGGGTCAGGATGTAGGCGAGCCAGAAGGACAGTACCGGGTTCGCGCCGAACTTCCACAACAGCGTGATCGCCGCGATGAGGCCGAGCGGCAGCAACACGGAGACGCCCGGGCTCCAGCCGGTCAGCTCCAGGGTCCAGTCGCCGGTCGCGGTGCCGAGCGCGAAGGTGACGAGAACGGCGAGCCAGTAGAACGACTCACGCGGCAGCGTCGTGACCGAGTGGATCGAGAGGGTGCGCTCACGTGCCCACCACACGCCGAAGACCGCCGCGAGCAGCACCGAGAAGACCGCGGAACTGATCCACAGCGGCACGTTCAGCTGGTCGGTCAGGATGTCGGTGTACAGGGTGCCCGTGACGCTGACAACGACGACGGTCAGCCAGTAGGGGAACGGGACGTACCGCTTCAGCCGCAGCTGGACGGCCAGGACCACCACGAACACCGCGGTGAAGATCCAGGCCGTGTTCACCAGGCCGACGCCCAGCTTCATGTTGATCCAGTCGGCGAAGCTCTCACCGACGGTCGTGCACAGGACTTTGATCACCCAGAACCAGATGGTGACCTCGGGGACCTTGTTGAGCATGAGCCGCCCGCTGCGCGTGCGTGCTTCCGTTGTCGTTGTCATGCAGGGAGGTTTACGCGGGGAACCTGCACGTAACCTGACTACGTGGTTGCACGGGCGGCCGGGAGTGTCACCTCGACGTGACCGCGGCCGTCCGCGATCGCGCGGACCTCCGCACCGGCCGAGGCGGCGATGCGCCGGACCACCGGCAGCCCCAGCCCGTACCCGTCGCCGCCGCTCACACCCGCTTCGAAGACCCGGTCGACGTCCGCGGGATCGAATCCGGGTCCGTCGTCCAGGACATCGACCACGATGGCCTCGCCCTGGGTGCGCGCGGTGATCCACACTCGCGACCGCGCATGCCGCAGGCCGTTCTCCAGGAGGGGTGACAGCAGCGACACGGCGACGTCGGCCGCCACGGCGACCTCGACCTTCCAGGGAATGGCGACCTCGACCGCGCGGCCGGCGATCGCCTGCCGCGCGGCGGAGCGCAGATCGCATCGGGTCCCCTTGTCCGTCCGTGCGCGCGCGGCGCGCAGCAGCGTCGTGATCGCCGCATCGAGGCGGTCGACCTCGCTCAGCACCGCCTCCGGCGCCACCGGCCCGCCGGACAGCTGCGCCAGCTGCGCCTCGGCCCGCAGGACCGTGAGCGGTGTCCGCAGCTCGTGGGCGATCTCATCGGTGAGCCGGCGCTCGTCCGCCAGCGCGTTGTCGACGCGCTCCAGGAGATGGTCCAGGGTCCGCCCCAGTTCCCCGAACTCGTCGCGGGGGACCCCGAGGTTGAAGCGGCGCCCGGTTTCGTGATGGCCCCATTCGTCGGCGAGGGCGGCCATCTCGTGCACCACCCGCAGCGCGCGGCGCACCACGATGTGTGCGACACCGCCGGCGAGGAGGATCGTGAGGCCGCCCAGTATCAGGGACAAGGTCAGGCTGCGCTGCTCGGATGTCTCGTAGGGCGTGAGGTCCACCCGGACGATCACCATGACGTGGTGGCCGTCGATCGGGACCTTCCGCGCGTACAGGAGGTAATCGCCGACCGACGCGGTCTGCGATCGCCCCGAGTCCGCCAGCTCCTCGACGCGATCGACCACGCTCGGCGGCACGTTCCCGTCGAGCAGGCGGCCGTCGGCATACACCCAGGCGACCTCGTCCAGCGCCTCGCTGCCGTTCTCCGTCAGTACGACACGGCCGCCTTTGGCAGTGACGTTCGCCGCGACCGCCTCGGCGCGCGTACGTGCCAGATCGCGCGCGTCGGCGTCCGTCACCCGGCTCAGCAGCACGTGCGAGACCACGACCAGGACCGCGACCACGGCGGTGGCGATCAGCACAGTGAGTGCGACGACCCGCTTGCGGAATCCCGTCACTGCCATCGGTAGCCCACGCCGCGGACGGTCGCCAGACGCTCGGCCACACCCAGCGGACCGAGCTTGGCCCGCAGCCGGCGCACATAGGAGTCGAGGGTGTTGTCGCTGACCTGCGCCCCGTGCGGCCAGCCGGCAGCGATGAGGGCGTGGCGGCGTACCGCGTCGCCCTGCGAGGCGATCAGGCGGCCCAGCAGCCGGAACTCGGTCGGGGTCAGGCTCATGCTCACCGAATCGTAGGTCACCACGTGCTTCGCCGGATCGAGGACGACCTCGCGCGGTGCGGGCGCCACGGTGGCCCGGCGCAGCAGCGCCCGGACGCGGACCAGCAGTTCCGGGATGTCGAAGGGTTTGGTCATGTAGTCGTCGGCGCCGGCCTCGAAGCCGCCCACCTTGTGATGCAGGCCGTCCAGGGCGGTGAGCATCAGCACCGGCGCGTCGACGCCGCGAGCCCGCAGGGCCAGGCAGACGTCACGGCCGTCGGCGTCCGGGAGCCCGAGATCCAGGACGACCAGATGGGGCGCCGGTGCGAGCTGCCGCAGCAGGCTGTCGGCCGTGGCGGCGACGGAGACGGTGTGGCCGTCGTGCTCCAGGGCGCGCTTGAGGACGCCGCGGACCGCCGCGTCGTCTTCGCACACCATGATGAAAGCCACGTGCTGACCCTAGATACTCCCGTCCCGCTTCTCCATCTGCCCTGATCAGCGGCCTGCTGAGGAGCAGGCCGGCTCTCAGCCTCCTCTCAGTGCTCCGGTCGCAGGCTGGAAGCGTCAAGCAGTCAGGGACAGGTAAGGAGAGGAGCGACGAGGAACGTCCGAGACGAGCGCCGGGACAGGGAGGCGGACTCCCGGGAATGGACGCGGCACGACGACGGCTGTGACCGTCGGACAACCGGCGACCCCTACGCTGGAGGGCAGCCCGAGGAGCGGCGGGAGACGGACCTCGAAGGACGGCGGGGGCAGCGACCGGTGCTTCGGTGCTGTAGCGGGAGACGAAGCGCACGTGGACCACGCTGAACATCGGCATCCACGCCAAAAAGGGCAGCGCTCACGCTCATAGCACCCTCCCGAGCGGCAAGGGCACGCAGCACCACCGCGTCTCGTGTTCCGCCCATTCCCGGATCGTGACCATCACCTTCCAGTTGGGACAGGAGAAGCGATTCCTGGGATCGAGGCCACCGTGATGCATCCCGGAACAGGATGGCGACGCGTGACGGCGGTCGCAGCCGCGGCCACGCTGGGCGTTCGGCCGCGCGGTCGTCCTGTCCTACGCCGCCGCGGTGTTCCTGCCAGGCCCCGGAGCTGTGCCACCGGAGTGTCCCCGGCAGCGTGGCGGCGCGGCCGGTCCGGGGGGCGGGACAGGCGCAGTACTTCCTCCACCGTGTGGAGAAGACGGTGGGGGGCGGCCAGCGCCTCGGCCAGTAGGGGTCTCAGCTGGGCGTCGTCCTCCTGCGCGAGGCCGGCCTCCAGGGCCAGTTGCGGGCCGGCGAGGGGGGTGCGCAGCTGGTGGGAGGCGTTGGCAGTGAAGCCGCTTTCTCGGCGCAGGAGTTCGGACAGGCTGTGCAGCATCTCGTTGTGGGTGCGGGCGACCTGGTCGATCTAAGCGATGCTGCTGGGGGCCGCCCGGGCGTTCAGGTCGCCTTCGGTGACCGCGCGGCAGTGACGGGAGAGATCCTCCAGCGGGGCGGCCAGTACGCGTGCCTGGCGGCGGGCGACGAGGACGGCGACGGTCAGCGCGACCACGGCCACGCCCAGCAGTGCCGCCCATGCCACCAGGACGCGGTCCCGCACGGCAGCGGCAGGGGACGACGCCCGTACGACTCCGATCACGTGCTCGGCGTGCGAGACGGGCACGGCCGCGACCAGGTCACCGGCGGCCCGGCCGCGGACGGCCTGTCCGCCGAGGGCCCGGTGGACGGGGGCGTCGGCGGTCGCGGGGTCGTTACCCGCCCGCAGCCGCGCCTGCGGGTCGTACAGGCCGAGGTGCCCGCCTGCCCGGGGTGCGGAGAGCTCCACCGGGTCGCCGGTCGCGCAGTCCGGGCTCACCCGGACGGCACCGGCCAGGGCGGCTCGTTCCAGGCTGTCGTGCCGGCCGGCGTACAGGGCGGAGCGGACGGCCAGGGCCAGGGGGACGGCGAGGAGGACGACGGCGACCAGGGCGGCGACGACGGCGACTCGCACCACGCGCTGTCTCATGCCCTCATGATGCTCCTCCCCCGGCCGGCGAAGCGGCATCCGCGTCGCACAGCCAACGGCCGACCGGCACCGCCTCTCAGCGTTCTCTCAGCGTGTGCCCTCCAGGCTGGAGAAGTGCCAGGGAGATGTGCGCGCCCGAGCCTCCACCACACCACTCCCGGACCACGATCCAGGGGAAAACGCCATGACTTCCGACACCGCCGCTCCGCCGCTCGCCCCGGCCCCGCCCACGGGCCGCGCGGGACCGGCCGGTGAGGGCGTCGCCGGGCTGAACCGGTTCTTCGAGAACGCCTGTGACCGAACGCCCGGCGCCGTGGCTCTCGAATGCGGCGCCCGGCGTCTGACCTATGCCGAACTGGATGCCCGGGCCAACCAGATCGCCCACTTGCTGCGCCGTCTCGGCGTCGGCCCGGACAGCCGCGTGGCTCTGCTCCTGCCGAGGTCCGTGGAGATGTACGCGAGCCTGCTCGGCGTGTGCAAGGCGGGTGCGGCGTTCGTGCCGGTCGATCCGGAAGCGCCCGCCGACCGGGTGGCCCACGTGGTCCGGGACGCCGGTGTCGACGCGGTACTGACCGGCTCCGCCCGTGCGGCCGACGCCAGGCAAGCTCTGCCGCGCGGGGTGTGCGCGGTCGTGGAAATGGACTCGTGCGCCGGGGAGCTGGCGGCGCTGCCCACGACCCGGCTGGCGGAGGAGGCGGGCGCCGGGACGGATCCGGCGGCCTACGTGATGTACACCTCGGGGTCCAGCGGCAGACCGAAAGGTGTCGAGATCGCCCGGTCGAGCATCGACAACTTCGTGCGGGTCGTATCCCCGGTGTACGGCATCCGGCCCTCGGACCGCGTCTACCAGGGCATGGCCATCTCCTTCGACTTCTCGATCGAGGAGATCTGGCCCACCTGGGCGGCCGGTGCCACGCTGATCGCCGGCCCGTCGGGCCCCGCACGGCTGGGCGCGGAACTCGCCGACTTCCTGGACCGGCACCAGGTGACCGTCCTGTACTGCGTGCCCACGCTGCTGGCGACCATCCCGCGGGACCTGCCACGTCTGCGCAGCATCTTCGTCGGCGGCGAGGCGTGCCCCGCCGCGCTGGTCGAACGCTGGAGCAGGCCGGGGCGGCGCATCCTCAACACCTACGGGCCCACCGAGACGACCGTCACCGCCACCGTGCAGGAGCTGCGTCCGGGGCGTCCGGTGACCATCGGCCGCCCCCTGCCGACGTACACGGTGGTCCTCCTCGACGAGCGGCGTGAGCCTGTGCCGCGGGGGGCCGTCGGGGAGATCTGCCTGGGCGGGCCGGGGATCGCCCGGGGCTACGTCGGCCGCCCGGACCTGACCGCCGAACGCTTCATCCGTCACGCCCTCGCACCCGGGAGCGGGCGCCTGTACCGCACCGGGGATCTCGGCAGGATGACCGCGCAGGGCGAGATCGAGTATCTCGGCCGCGCCGACGCGGAGGTGAAGATCCGCGGTTACCGGGTGTCGCTGGAGGAGATCGAGAGCGTTCTGATGGAGGACCCGGACGTCGCGCAGGCGGCCGCGGCGCTCGTCCCGCGCGACGGCGGGGACGAGCAGGCCCTGGCCGGGTACGTCGTGCGGGCCGACGGCGGCGGAGCCGACGAGGCGGCGCTGGCCGCCCGGCTGCGTGAACGCCTGCGGCGTGCGCTGCCCGCCTACATGGTCCCGGCGACGCTGGACTTCCTCGACCGGCTGCCGCTCTCGCCGAGCGGCAAGACCGACCGGTCGCGGCTGCCCCGGCCGTCCGGCCGCCGCCTCGCGCCGTCCGGCCGCGTGGCTCCGGTCCGCGACGAGAGGGAGGCGCGCGTGCGGGACGCCTGGGCCCGCGCGCTCGGTGTCCCTCCCGAGGAGGTGTCGGCCGAGGCCGACTTCTTCACCGACCTCGGCGGGCACTCCCTGCTCGCGGCCCGCGCCGTGTCGCTGCTGCGGGAAGAGGGCCACGGCAGCAGCCCGACGCTGCGCGACCTGTACGAGAACCCCACCGTCCGGACCTTCACGGCCCGCCTGTGCGCACAGCGGCGCGACGGCAAGGCGGTACAGCACCGTCACGAGCCGCCGCTGAGGCACGGCCGGGCGCGGATCGCACGGGCGGGGCTGACCCAGGCGGCGGCGCTGTACTCCCTCCTGCTGCTGCTCACCACCCCGCTGGTCCTCTCGTACGCGGGCCATCACGGTGGGCTGTCGGCCTCGGGCGCGGCCGCACCGGCGCTCGCCGTACTGGCCGGCTACACGACCGTACGCTGGCTCGCCCCCGTCCTGCTCGCCCGGCCACTGGCAGCCGGGATCAGGCCCGGCCGGTACCCGCTGTGGGGGGCCACCTACCTGCGGCTGTGGACGCTCGACGTGCTGCTGCTCGGTGTGAGCCCGCTACGGGTGCTCAGCGGGTCCGCGCTGATGGGCCCGTACTTGCGACTGCTGGGGGCGCGGGTCGGCCCGCGCACCACCATCGCCACGAGTGTGATCGGCCTGCCGGCGCTGTTGCGCATCGGCAGTGAGGCGGCGATCGGCTACGGAGCGGTCCTGCGCCCCTGGCAGGTCACCGACGGATGGGTCACGGTCGCTCCGATCACCATCGGGACGCGGGCGTACGTCGGCGCGGGCGCCGTCTGCGCACCGGGTGCCGAGCTTCGCTGCGGTGCCGCGCTCGGCGAGCAGTCCCTGGTGGGACCGGGCGAGACGATCCCCGCCGGAAACCGCCGGGCCGGATCGCCCGCCCGGCCCGTCGAGGCTCTCTCGCCGCTCGCCGAGTCACTGCTGAACGCCCCGCGTTCGGCGGACCGCCGGCGGCCAGGGGTCGTGGCCGCCACCCTGCTGGGCCTGGCCCTGCTGGAAGCGGTGCCCGTGGTCGCGGCGGCGCCGGGCGCCGCCCTGTGCTGGTGGGCGTGGCGGCGCGGTGAGCCCGCCGCGGCCGCGCTGTTCGGGCCCGTCTTCGTGGCCACGGTGTGCCTGATCGTCGGCCTGGGCAGGCGGGCGGTGCTGCGCAGGACGCCGGTGGGTGCACACCGCGTACGGTCGGGGCTCGGAGTGCGCAAGTGGGTTGCGGACAAGCTCCTGGAGGAGAGCCTGGCCCTGACCAATTCGCTGTACGCCACCCTCTACACCGCCCCCTGGCTGCGGCTCCTTGGGGCACGGGTCGGTCGCGGTGCCGAGGTGTCCACCGTGGCCCACATCGACCCGGACCTGCTCACCCTCCACGACGGCAGTTTCGTCGCGGACATGGCCGGTGTCGGCGTCGCCGCGTTCGCCGCCGGCCACATGGCGGTCGCACCCGCCGAGGTGGGCGAGCGCGCCTTCGTCGGGAACGCGGCACTCGTGTCCGCAGGTACCCGGCTCGGCCCGGGCTGCCTGGTCGGTGTCGGCAGCGTGCCGCCCGCCGGCCGGGTGCCGGCCGGTAGTACCTGGCTGGGCTCGCCCGCGCTACGGCTGCCGGTGCGCCAGGACAGCGGACGCTACCCGGAGCGTCTGACGTTCCGGCCGGCCCGCGGGGCCGTACTCGGCCGCCTGGCCGTCGAGTTCTTCCGCGCCACCCTGCCCGCCACGCTGCTCGCCGCCGGCGGCTCCGGGTACCTGCTGGCGCTGTCCCACCTGGGCCGCCGCACCGGGCCGGTGGCCACGCTGCTGGTGTCCCCGCTGCTCGCCATGGGTGCCACGGCTGCCGTCGTCGGGTGCTGCGCGCTGGCCAAGTGGGCGGTGGCCGGACGGTACCGGCCGTGTGTCGAACCCCTGTGGAGCCTGTTCGTCCGCCGGACCGAGTTCGTCACCGGCCTGTTCGAGGCCGCCGCGGTACCCGCGGGCGTCGGCGCCCTGTTGGGAACCCCCTTCCTGCCGCCCGTACTGCGCCTGTTCGGCGCCCGCATCGGCCGGCGCACCTGGATCGGCACCACGTACCTGACCGAGTTCGACCTGGTGGACGTGGGCGACGATGCCGCGATCGGCATGCACGTCTCCCTGCAGACGCACCTCTTCGAGGACCGGGTCATGAAGATGTCAACCGTGCGCGTGGGCCCCGGTGCCAGCGTCGGCCCGCGCACGGTGGTGCTGTACGACGCCGTGGTCGGCGCCCGGGTACGGCTCGGCGCCCTGTCCCTGGTCATGAAGGGGGAACACCTGCCCGACGGCACAAACTGGCAGGGCCTGCCGGCCGAGGGCTGCACCGGGCCGGCGCTGCCGTCGGCGGGGGAACCGGCCGGGAGATACCGGCCATGACGAATCCGTCCGGGGCACGCCGCCCGCTGGCCCTCGTCTACCGCGGGCCGGCCGCCCTGCCCGGCTGCCCGGAGGCGGTCGCGGACCTCCTGGCCTTTGGACCGTGGAACCTGGACGTCCGCTACACCGGGCCCCACGAGACGCTCCCGCTCTCGGCCGCATCGCTGTCCCGGGCCGTGCTGTACGCCCAGCCCGGTGGCGGCACACTCGACTCCGCCTACCGCATCCTGCGGCCGCAGCGCCGGGCGGTCCGGGACTTCGTCCGCGGCGGCGGCCGCTACCTGGGCTTCTGCCTGGGCGGCTATCTCGCCGGAGCCACACCGGGCTTCGGCCTCCTGCCCGGCGACACCGATCAGTACATCGCCACCGCGGGGGCGACGGTCCACGACGAGGGCTCCACCGTGGTACGTGTGACCTGGCGGGGGTCCCCGCGCAGCGTGTACTTCCAGGACGGCCCCGTCTTCGTCCTCCACGAGGACGCCGGCGCCCGGATCCTCGCCCGCTACGACAACGGCGCGCCCGCCGCTGTGGTGGCCCGCTTCGGCGCGGGCCGGGTGGCCGTCGCAGGGCCACACCCCGAGGCCACGGACGACTGGTACACCGATCACGGCCTGCCCGTGCACCACACCCTGGACCTGGCCCGCGACCTGGTGGAATCGACGTGGCGGGAGTGAGCCCATGGCAGACCCCGGCCTCCGTCTGTGGCTCGTACACACCGCACCCGGCACCTGGCAGCCCGACCCGATGCTCCTGGACGCCGCGGAGCGGCGGCGTGCCCGCGCCTTCGACCGGCCGCAGGACCGCCTCCGGTACGTCGCCGCGCGCACCGCCCTCCGCCTGCTGCTCTGCGCCGGAACCGGTGTGGCCCCTCGGCACGTGGCCCTCATCCGGCAGCCGTGCCCGGTGTGCGGCGGCCCGCACGGCCGGCCCGGGCTCGTGGACGGCCCGCCGCCCTTCTCCCTCGCCTACAGCCAGGACCTCTGCCTGATCGCGCTCGCCCGAACTCCCGTCGGCGTCGACCTCGAACGCGTCCCGCCCCCGGAGGCCGTAGCCTCCCTCACCACCCTCCACCCCCGGGAACAGTCCGAACTCGACCGCCTGCCCGGCCACGAGCGGGCCCTGGCCTTCACCCGGGCCTGGGTGCGCAAGGAAGCCTGGCTCAAGGGGATCGGCACCGGCCTGACCCGGGGACTGTCCACCGACTACGTCGGCACGGGCGCCGGCACGGCCGCGCAGCCCGCGGGCTGGACCATCACCGACGTCACCGTCGACCCGACGCGAGCCGCGGCGATCGCCGTACGCGACGGCTGACGGCACCGTCCACCGGTGCCGTCAGCCGTGCGGGGCCGCCGCTGTCTCCTATCCGAAGGGCCGTTCGGCCACGAACGCGGAGCGCACCAGACGCTCCCGCCGCTCGTCCTCCGTCTCCCGGCGTCCCTCGTCACGCCGCCGGTCGTCGCGCCGCTCCCCGGTCTCACGCCGGCCGTGGCGCTCCCGCTGCCGCGAGCGCCGCGAGGCGTCCTCGCCCCGGTCCCGGCGCTGCTCCCTGAGGTCGTTCATCGTCGTCCTCCTTGCCCGCTCCGTGACTTCATTGAGGACTCCAGCCTGCGATCCGGGTACTGAGAGCAGGCTGAGAGGAGCCCCGCTTCTCAGCTCCCTCTCAGCCGAACGGCCGTCACCGTTCACGGCTATGGTGGACGGGAGAGCAGAGACTGCCATGCGGACGCTGATCATCGAGGACGAGCGCTCACTCGCCGCGGCGATCGCCGAGGGACTCGCCGCGGAGGGCTTCGTCACGGACATCGCCCACGACGGGCCGGAGGGGCTGTGGCGGGCGCTGCACGAACCGTACGACGTGATCGTGCTCGACATCATGCTGCCCGGCCTGTCCGGCTACGAGGTCCTCAAGCGGCTGCGTCACGCCAGGGTCTGGACGCCCGTGCTGGTGCTCACCGCGAAGGACGGCGAGTACGACGAGGCGGACGCCCTCGACCTCGGCTCCGACGACTACCTGAGCAAGCCCTTCTCGTACGTCGTCCTCGTAGCCCACCTCAGGGCACTGCTGCGCCGCGGCGCACCCGCCCGGCCCGCGGTGCTCCGGGCCGGCGACCTCAGCGTGGACCCCGCCCGCCACCGCTGCCGACGCGGGGAGCGGGACATCGAGCTCACCGCCCGGGAGTTCGCCCTGCTGGAATACCTGGCCCGACACACCGACGAAGTGCTCAGCAAGACGGACATCCTCACCCACGTATGGGACGAGCACTTCGACGGCGACACCAACATCGTCGAGGTGTACGTCGGCTATCTCAGACGCAAGATCGACGCCCCGTTCGGCCGCAGCACCATCGAGACCGTCCGCGGCGCCGGATACCGGCTGCGCAGCCCCGCGGGGTGAGCGGTGACCGCCGGCGCCCGGTCCTGGTGGGCCCGCAGGTCGCTGCGGCTGCGGCTGACCGCCGCCGCGGCCCTGGTCATCGCCGCCGGCCTGGCCTCGGCCGCCGTCCTCCTCGTCGTCTGGCTGCGCGCCAGCCTGATCCAGGGCCTGGACACCAGTGCCCTCCAGCGCGCCGAGGTCGTCGCGGCGGACGCCGACACCACTCCGGCCGGTGCGGAGATCCCGGCCGCAGACCACGGAGAGGTCGCCATACAGATTGTCGACCGCACCGGCACCGTGGTCGCCAGCTCGGGAAACCTGCGCGGCCGACCGCGGGCGTTCTTCTTCCCGGCGAGCCGGTCGAGCACGCCGCGGGCGCACACCGTTCACGGCATCCCGGTGGGCGAGAACGGATCCTGGCGGGCCGTGGGTGTCCCCGCCGGCTCGGCCGGGAATCCCGTGACGGTGTATGTCGCCGTCCCCACCGAGAGTGTCGACCAGGGGCTGGCCCGGCTCACGGCCGGCCTGGCCGTCGGGACACCGGCCGTCGTCGTCCTGCTCACGGCGGTGGTGTGGCGGCTCACCGGCCGCGCGCTGCGCCCCGTGGAGGTCCTGCGCGCCCAGACAGCGGAGATCACCGCCTCCGACCTCGGCCGCCGACTGGATGTGCCGCCCACCGCGGACGCCCTCGCCAGGCTCGCGCGCACACTGAACGACCTGCTGGAACGCCTGGACACGGCGACCCGGCGGCAGCGACGCTTCATCGCCGATGCCGCCCATGAACTGCGCAGTCCCCTCAGTGCCCTGCGCACCCGTCTCGACGTGGCCGCCCGGCACGCCCGCTCGCCGGAGACACGGGCCCTCGCCGTGTCCCTGCTGCGGGACGGCGAACGCCTCACCCGGCTCGTCGACGACCTCCTCCAGCTGGCCCGGCTCGACGACCGGCCCCGGATCCGGAGCCGCCCCGTCGACCTGGACGAGATCGTCTTCACCGCAGTACGCGAGGCCCGCCACCGCACACAGCTCCCGGTCGACCAGCGCGCCGTCGGCGCGGCACGCGTAGTGGGCGACGCGGACGCCCTCGCCCGCGTCGTACGCAACCTCCTCGACAACGCCGTGCGCCACGCCCGCACCCAGGTGACGGTCAGCCTGCACACCCAGGACGCCATCGCGCGGCTGGTCGTCGCCGACGACGGCCCCGGCATCCCGGCCGCCGACCGCGAACGCGTCTTCGAACGCTTCACCCGCCTGGACGACGCCCGCTCCCGTGACACCGGCGGCAGCGGCCTCGGTCTGGCCATCGTCCGCGACGTCGTCAAGGCCCACCACGGCCGCACCCTGATCGAGGACAACCACCCCGGAGCCCGGCTGGTCGTCCTGCTCCCCGCCCAGGAGCCCTGACCCCCGCCGCGGATCCGGGGACGCCACCCTCGCGTTTTTGCCGTCGTCTAACCGTCGCCGAGCGTGGTGTTAACCGGCCTCTTCCTAGCGTGAGTGCCATGACCGTCCGGTCCGGCGACTCCCTGGAGGGCAGTGGCATGGCAGCACACGTAAGGACGTCCGCGGCTGTGGGGCTGGCGCTTGTCGCTGCGGTGACCGCCGGCTGCTCCGGCTCCGGGTCCGGCTCGACGGCGTCCAAAAGCTCCCCGCGCGCGACCGCGGCGCAGTCCTCGTCGTCGGGCGGCGCGCAGAACAACGCGGCCCCCACCGAGTCCAACCCGCCCGGCGACATCCCCGACAACCAGGCGTACGTGCCCTTCCGCGGGCCCGGCTTCACCGTGAAGGTCCCCGAGGGCTGGGCCCAGACCCAGCGGGACGGCGGCGCCACCGCGTTCACGGACAAGCTCAACACTGTACGGATCAACGCGCACTCCGCCTCCACCGCTCCCACGACCGGCTCCGTCACCAACACAGTTGTTCCGCAACTGCGCGTGCAGGTACCGAAGTTCGCGGCGCCCAAGGTGTCCGAGGTGACCCGGCACGCCGGCCGGGTCGTGCTGCTCACCTACCAGGGTGACTCGCCGAAGGACCCGGTCACCGGCAAGGTCGTGCGGGACGCCTTCGAGCGGTACACCTTCTACCGCTCCGGTCACGAGGTGAACCTGACGCTGTCCGGGCCGGTCAACGCCGACAACGTCGACCCCTGGCGCATCATCAGCGACTCCTTCGCCTGGCGGTGAGCACCATGGCGGACGACACGGTCCTCACCGCCCGCGAGCTCTACCGGTTCTACCGGGCCGGCGAGGAGGAGACGCTCGCACTGCGCGGGGTGTCCCTACAGGTGCGGCGCGGCGAGACGCTCGCGGTGGTCGGGCCGTCGGGGTCGGGGAAGTCGACGCTGCTGGCGTGCCTGGCGGGACTCGACGAACCCTCCGGCGGCGAGGTGCGCGTCAGCGGCGTACGCATCAGCCACCGGCCGGAGGCCGAGCGGGCCCGGGTGCGGGCCCGGCACATCGGGGTGCTGCTGCAGACCCGCAACCTGCTGCCCCATATGAGTGTCCGCGACAACATCCGCCTGGCCCAGCGGGCCCGCCCCGGCCGGCCCCCGCTCAACGCACAGGAGCTGCTCGGCCAACTCGACCTCGCCGGGCGGGCGCACGCCCTGCCCAGGCAACTGTCCGGCGGCGAACTGGCACGCGCCGGACTGGCCGTGGCGCTGGCCAACTCGCCCGACGTCCTGCTTGCCGACGAACCGACCGGCGAACTGGACGGCGAGACCGAGCAGGTCGTCCTCGCGCTGCTGCGTGAGCGGGCCGCCCAGGGCTGCGCCGTGGTGATCGTCACGCACAGCGCGGAGGTTGTCCGCGTCGCCGACCGGGTCGTCGGCCTGGCGGATGGAGTGACAGACAGTGCCGTGACGGCACCAGAACGGCAGGAGGCCCCGAATGCCACCGGATGAGCCCCTCGTCGTCTGCCGGAACGCGGCCCTCACCTTCGGCCGCGGGCCGCAGGCGGTCGTGGCCGTGCACGGCGCCGAACTGGAGATCGGACCCGGTGACCGGCTCGCGGTCGTCGGCCCCTCCGGATCGGGCAAGAGCTCCCTGCTGCACCTGCTGGCCGGGCTGGAGCAGCCCACCACCGGCACAGTGAGGCGGGCTGCCTCCTTGGGGCCGTACGACATCGGACTGGTCTTCCAGGGCGACAGCCTGATCCCCGCCCTGAGCGTGGCAGAGAACACCGCTCTCCCCCTGGTCCTCGCCGGCCGGCCGGAGGGCGAGGCCCGGCAGGCGGCCCTCGCGGCGCTCGCGCTGGTCGATGCCGCCGACCTGGCGGACCGGCTGCCGGAGGAGATCTCCGGCGGTCAGGCCCAGCGGGTGGCCGCCGCCCGGGTCCTGGCCCAGGCGCCGCGCCTGATCCTCGCCGACGAGCCCACCGGCCGCCTCGACCACACCACCGGCGCCCGGGTGCTGGACGCCCTGCTGACCGCCGCCGACCACACCGGCGCTGCCCTCGTCGTGACCACCCATGACCCAGCGATCGCCGCGCGCCTCACCGTCCGGCGCACCATGCGCGACGGCAGGCTGCTCGCACCAGAAGGGGTGTCATGATCACTGCCTGGACGCGGGGTCTCGCCCGCCATCGCACCGGACGTCTGCTGGCCGCCCTGGCCGGCATAGCGCTCGCGGTCGGCCTCGTCGCCGCGCTCGGCTCCTTCCTCACCGCGTCGAAGGCGACCATGACCCAGCGCGCCGTGCGCTCGGTCGCCGTCGACTGGCAGGTCCAGGTGCAGCCCGGCGCCGACCCGAACAGCGTGCTCTCCCTGGTCCGCAGCGCCCCCGGCACCCGCGCCGCCGTACCGGTCGGCTACGCCCGCACGAGCGGCTTCACCGCCCGCGTGCAGGGCAGCACCCAGACCACCGGCCCCGGCATGGCCCTCGGCCTGCCCGACGGCTACCGCGCCCTGTTCCCCGACGCGATCCGCACCCTCTCCGGCTCCTCCACCGGCGTCCTGCTGGCCCAGCAGACCGCCTCCAACCTGCACGCCGCGCCCGGCGACACCATCACCGTCCGGTTGCCGGGCGCCGGAACCCGTCAGGTGAAGGTGGACGGCGTGGTGGACCTGCCCCAGGCCGACTCCCTCTTCCAGACGGTCGGCGCCCCCAGCCAGTCCCAGCCGACCGCGCCCCCGGACAACGTCGTCCTGCTGCCCGCCGCCCGGTTCGCCGCGCTCACGCACGGCTCCACCGGCGCCACCACCCAGATCCACGCCGCCCGCGACACCACGCGCCTGCCCTCCGACCCGGCCGCCGCCTACACCGCCGTCACCGGCGCGGCCCGCAACCTGGAGGCCCGCTCCTCGGGTGCCGCCCTCGTGGGCAACAACCTCGGCGCCGCCCTGGACTCCGCCCGACAGGACGCCCTCTACGCCCAGATCCTCTTCCTCTTCCTCGGCGTCCCCGGCGCCGTCCTGGCCGCCGCGCTCACCGCCGCGGTCGCCTCCGCCGGGAGCGAACGGCGCCGCCAGGAGCAGGGCCTGCTACGGCTGCGCGGCCTGCGCCCGCGCCAGATCACCACGCTCGCGGGCCTGGAGGCCGCCCTGATCGGTCTCACCGGCGGCATGACCGGGCTGGGCATCGCCGCGCTCACCGGCCACCTCGCCTTCGGCAGTGCGTCCTTCGGAGCGGGCGCGAGCACCTGGGCCGCCTGGTACGGCATCGCCTTCGTCCTCGGTGCCGCCGTCGCCGCCGCAGCCGTCCTCTTCCCGGCCCTGCGCGACCTGCGCGCGGTGACCGTCGCCGAGACCCGCAAGGAAGCCGGCGCCCGCAGCACCCGCTCCCCCTGGTGGATGCGGTACGGCCTGGACTTCGCCGTGCTGATCTGCTCCTGGCTCGTCTTCCGCGCCTCCTCCGGCAACCAGTACGCCCTCGTCCTCGCCCCCGAGGGCGTGCCCAGCATCTCCGTGTCGTACTGGGCCTTCCTCGGCCCCGCCCTGCTGTGGATCGGCGCCGCCCTGCTGCTGTGGCGCCTGACTCTCCTCGCCCTCACGCACGGCCGCCCCGCCCTGGCCAGGCTTGCCCGGCCCCTGACCGCAACACTCGCCGGCACCACCGCCGCCACCCTCTCCCGGCGCCGCCGCCCACTCGCCCGCTCGGTGGTGCTGCTCGCCCTCGCCGTGTCCTTCGCCCTCTCCACCGCCGTCTTCAACGCCACCTACCAGCAACAGGCCGAGGTCGACGCCCGCCTGACCAACGGCGCCGACGTCACCGTCACGGAACCACCCGGCGCCCGTATCCCGCCCGGTGCCGCAGGCTCACTGAGGGTTTCCGGCGTACGCCATGTCGAACCGCTCCAGCACCGCTTCGCCTACGTCGGCCCCGACCTGCAGGACCTCTACGGCGTCCACCCCGACACCATCGCCCAGGCCACCTCACTGCAGGACGCCTACTTCGCCGGCGGCACGGCCCAGCAGCTCATGCGCAAGCTGGCCCAGCGCCCGGACAACCTGCTGGTCAGCGTCGAGACCGTCAACGACTTCCAGCTGGCCCCCGGCGACACCGTCAACCTGCGCATCCAGGACGCCCGCACCAAGGCCCTGCGCACCGTTCCCTTCCACTACGCCGGCATCGCCAAGGAGTTCCCCACCGCGCCCAAGGACAGCTTCTTCGTCGCCAACGCCTCCTACATCGCCAAGGCCACCGGCAGCGACGCGGTCGGCGCCTTCCTCCTCGACACCGGCGGCACCCACCAGAAGCAGATCGCCGCACAGCTGCGGGCCAAGCTGGGCACGGGCGCCACGGTCACCGACCTCACCCAGACCCGTGGCACCGTCGGCACCAGCCTCACCTCCGTCGACCTGGCCGGACTCACCCGCATCGAACTCGCCTTCGCCGTCCTGCTGGCCGCCGGCGCCGGCGGACTCGTCCTCGCCCTCGGCCTCGCCGAACGCCGCCGCACCTTCGCCCTCGCCACCGTCCTCGGCGCCAGGAGCGGTCAGCTGCGCGGCATGGTCCTCACCGAGGCCCTGCTGCTGGCCGCGGCCGGCCTGGCCGGGGGCGCGGCGATCGGCTGGGCTCTGTCCGAGATGCTGGTCAAGGTGTTGACGGGCGTCTTCGACCCACCGCCGAGCAGCCTGGCCGTGCCCGGTGCCTACCTCGCGCTCACCGCGAGCGCCGCCCTGCTCGCCGTACTGACCGCGGCCCTGAACGGCATCCGCCGCGCCCGGCGCCCCGCCGTGGAAGAGCTCCGGGACCTGTGAGCAGTCCGGACACGGAAGGGCCGTGCCGGTCACCCCGCCCCGGCCTACGCTGTCGACCATGGGTACGCCCGCCGCACCGCAGCCGCCTCCGCATCCTCGTCGTGGAGGACGACGACACCATCGGACGCCACCTGGAAACCGGCCTGCGCGGCAATGACTACGTCCCCACCTGGAGCCGCACCGGCACCTCGGCGCTCGCCGAGGCCATACGCACCGCCTACGACGCCGTTCTCCGCCTACCTCGACGACGGCACCACCACCCTCGTCCCTCTGCCCGTCCGCAAACTGGAACGCCGTGCCAGCGCCCACACCCACCGCTGGTACCACCTGCTCACCATCCTCTGTCCCCGCGGCCCGCACGAACACCGCGAACCCGTCGGCGTCACCACCACCCCCGGAGAACGCGACGAAGGCCAGAGCGACACAGAAACCGGCTTCCACCGCGCCGGGCACCTCCTGCAGATCCCCGACAACACCGCCGCCCACCAACACCTCTACGGCGGCCGCGAAGACACCGAAGCCGGCTTCTCCCAGTTCGACCGCTCCCTGTGGAACCGCCGCATGATCGCCTTCGGCGCAGAAGCCCAGAGCCTCGCCGTCCGCGGCTTCCTCCTCGCCCAGAACGCCACCAGCGCAGCCCGCTACGAGGAGACCCCACCTACTCCGACGCAGACTCTGGGGCCAGAGACCTCAGCCACAGCAACGAGAGGACACGCCGATCATGAACCGGGCTGAGACCTCAAGCCTCAGCCCCACCACCCCGGCCTGATCCGCTACCCTGTCAAGGACCGCCCTCGCCGGCGGTCCCACCCTTGCCACAGCGTGGGAGAATGCTCACCCAGAGTATTCACCAACGTTTTCCGCAAGGCCCTGCCTTCGTAGCTCAGGGGATAGAGCACCGCTCTCCTAAAGCGGGTGTCGCAGGTTCGAATCCTGCCGGGGGCACCAGGGAAAACGGCCCGGACCGATCATGGTCCGGGCCGTCTTGACGGCAGCACCTGACGGCAATCGCCTCTCAGCGAGCAGTGAACCGATTAACGCGCCGGCCTCACGACGTGTCCCAACGCGATGAGTCCGACGCCAACCGCGAGCAGCGACAGGGAACGGACGTTCCAGCTCACCAGCATGACCAGGGCGCCAGCACCCCACAGCCTGGGCTGCCGCACCAGCAGAGGGAGCCACCGGCCAGGCACCGGCCGAGTAGCAGCGCATGCACCCCCAGCACAGCCCAAACCATGGCCAGGACGGCCAGCATCAGAGCCACGGCTATGAACATCCCCACCCCCCGGCCAGCGACGCGACATTCCGTGTTATCAGTTCTTCCCGCACGGCCGCCGTGAGCGCTGTACGCAGCACCCGGTGCGCTTCCTTCGCGGTCGCGGCCGTGTGGGCGTTCTGTACTCGAGTGGTGAAGCGGCGCACGTCAGCGACGCTCAACGACTCCAGCCGCTTCGTGCCCAGCAGGGGGCTTCTTGCCTGTCCGCAGGCCCGATAGTCAACGCCGGGTGGCTTGCGAAAGGTCGCCCCTCCAAGGTGGTGGCCAGGGAACTGACTCCGCTATGCGCGTCCCTCGCACGCCGAGGCCGGCGCGGGCCAGTTTCAGGAAATCTTGCCGCGCCTGTCGGAAATCCTCGTACGCCTGGTCCCAGCCGCCCTGTTCTCTTGTCGGAAGCTCACGGGCCAGCCACTCCAGATGCCACAGGCAGTGGTTCAGCCTGACAGCGGCCGTGTTCGTCTCGACGTCGCCCAGCAGCCACACCGTCTCCGCGAGTGCCGAGCGTTGCACCTCAGCCTCCGCCACTGCGGCGAGAACCTCTTCAGTGGGCTCCAGCGGCGCGGCTCCGCTCGCAGCGATGCCCTTGGCGACCGCGATCCGCCGGTAGCGGTGCGCGAGTTCCTTCACAGCGTGGGCGTACTCGGCATACGCGCTCAGACGCCGCTCATCCCACCGGACGGACTGCTCCCGGCGCCATCGTGCCTTCTCTACGATCATGGTTGTCGCCATCGACAGGACGGCGCCCAACGCCACGCCGACCAACGTCGCCAGTTGACCAGTCAGACCCATGAGTGCTTCATAACCCAGCCGCCCAAGCGGCAATCGCAAGCGATTCCATCGCCGCGGTCCGTCAGTTGACCGGCTACTGATCGCAGTCGCCCGGCACTTGCCACGCCTGTCGAGAGTCCACCGGTCTTCGGGGCTTTCCCTGCCGACGGCCGGGGGACGGCACGGGCCATCCTTCAGGCGCCGCCGATATGCGCGGGCAGCCCCGTGGGGACGAGATCGAGCTGTACGAGTTGCTCCAGACCCTCGATCGCACTCGTCGCGCGGGTCGGACTGGACGGAGTACCGGAACGCCATGAGCCCAGTGAGACCGTACTGAGGTGACGGCTATCGGTACACGTGAGCCTGCGTCACAATTCGCGACGACATATTCACGCCACCTCCACATCGGTGGACGATTGCCCGATCAACCACGCCGGGGAGGCGCCATGTTGTTCGATCGAGACCCCGAGAAGGCCGCCGAGCGCGCGGCAGCCCGCGAGGAACGCCGCAGCCAGCGCAGGGCCGCAGCTGACAAGCGCGCCCAGGAGCACCTCGACCTGAAGCTTTGGAGGGAGTGCCACCCTGCCGAGGTCACTCTCAACCAGGCATGCCTCTTGCGATCATGGCTTTCGTCGAAGATGGGACAGACCAGCATGGGACCGGTCCGTGGTGGTCGGGCCGAGTTCATCAATGCTGGCGCGCACAAAGGATGGACGGCCACCCGGCTGATCGCAGGTGCTGCAACGCTGGGGGCGTCGGCCGCGGTGACGGGCCGGAAGAACAAGGGCGCCGCAGTGATCAATTTGGTGTGCGGAAACGGCGCCGCGCAAACGTACAAGGTGACGCCCGAAGCGACGACGCTGCGGGCTGCAAACCAGTACGTGACAGCCTTCAACGCTCTCGCCGAGCAGCTCGACGCGGAGTAGCGCAGACGCGCGCGGCCTCGTTCGGGTGTCCGGGCGGCGTCGTCGTCATGTGGTGGGGCAACACTCCGTGCAGGCCGTCTGCCGCACGCGCTCCGCCTCATCGTCCGTGCGACGCACGATCAGGCACGGTTCGATGCCTTGCGCAGCGTTGCCTGCGCGGCCGGCCCGGGGTCTGAGGCCGCCACAGCCCCACGGTCACCCGTAGAGGCAGCACGTCCGTCCGTCTGGACATGAACCGCGCGGACATCACCGACGGCGACGGCGAACCTTACCCGTCTTGCGGATCTGCCGAGCAAAGATCTTGCCCGACTCAATGAGGTACCGCCCTCCATCAGACGTCCTCACCTCTATCTCCAAGATCCGGCGCTGAAGACGCCGGGGTAGGAGCGGGTACATGTCGCAGCGTCTCTGTCTCCAAGAGGTGATCGATGCAAGTGGGAACAAATAGATGTTGCCGCGCTTGTCGCTGTAGTACAGAGTCCGATCGGTAAGGACGAAATCTCGGTCAGGCGCGGGGAGTAGGCCGATCTCGTCCGCCGAGGCACCCTCGGGAGGCATCGGTTCCTGACGGACGAGGTCGCCAGCGCTACTTGCGACGGGCGTCTCTCCCTGCCGAAAGCGATCTCCGAGCGCCCGAGTCCTGTCGGCCCGCCATCGTGGCTGGCTGTCATCAGCTGAGGCTCGTGCCACTGCCGTGCCAGATATGGCGGTGAGCCACGGTCAACGGGACTGCGTAGCCTAGCGGTTGAGTTGCTGCGATTGTCACCGGGCATCGAAAGCCCGGGACACCGGCCCAACCCACCAGCCTCTCTCCAAAAGCAGGTGTCGCAGGTTCGAATCCTGCCGGGGGGCACAGAGGAAAGGGCCGGTCCAGGAGGGTTTCCCTTCCAGGCTGGCCCCTTGTCGTTCCCGGCGCCGTGCCACACGCGTGCCACTACGTCCGCCTCACCGGCTTGGGCGGCCCACCCGTACACGGACAGCAAGGCACACAACAGCAGGCCCGCCACGACTGACTGGCGTCAACGACCAGATCGAGGAGATCGAGTGAGAGGGGTGGCACCTGGACCACCTCGCAGTTGGTGAGGGAAAGCTCTCACCGGGGAGCGGATCGCGATCGTGTGCCTCTTCCGGCGAGCCTCCGGAATACGCCACTCAGGCGGGGCGGCCGCATCTCCTCAGCCCGTCGCTCCTTACCCGCGAGACCGCGCAGCCGAGATGAGCCGCTGTCTGGCGGTCGCGCTCTGGGCTCAGTCCTGCCCACGGCCAGTTCAACGGCGCAGCATCGGCAGCGAGTTCGGGTAAGCGCAGGGCGACAAGGTGTCCTCCTCGTCGCCCTTCTGTGACGTGAGGAGGACACCCTATACGTGGTCAGACCTTGTTGATTCGCCAGGCGATCATGCCTTTCGAGCCGGGATTCCCCCGGACGTCAAGCCGAAGCGAGTCTCTGGCAGTGAACCGCTCGAAGACCACGGAACCGTCGCACGGAACAGGCTTCTTCGAGCCCACGCCGGGCGGGGTGAAGGCGATTTCTGCGCTTCCTTTCCCGGCACACGCCACAGTCACCTTGTAGATGGCGCCGTTGCCCAGATCAGGTTGCGTGTGTACGCCGTCGGAGACGCGTTCCACACCGGACTCGACCATCGAACTGCCGCGGCTCGTCACGGCGTCGAGGGCGGATTGAACCTGGGTCGCAAGCTTCTTCTCGGTCTGCGCCTCGCTGCTCCAGTGGGCAGCAGAGGGTGAGGCCTTCTGATCGGGTGTGGAGTCGTGGTCCGATGTGCATGCCGTAAGGAAGAGGGCGGGCACGAGAGCGCAGCCGAGGAGCCAGCGGGGCCGGGACATCATGAGGACGTTTCCCAGTACCTCCATCCGGTCTCCTTCGTAGGCAGCGTCGCCGTGCCGCTGTCGACCAGAGTCCCGCCGTTGCATCCGTCCCCCCTGCACCGGTACTTCTCCCACGGCACCTTGTAGCCCCACGAACCGTACTGCAGATGCCCGTACTTATCCCGGGCTGTCTTGGTGCCGTTCCACCAGGACGGTATGTGGTCGTTCGTCTTCTTCGTGATCTCTATCCGCGTCTGGGGACCGTCACAGAATTGCCCCCTCATCCCAGCCCGCGGCTTCATGCTCGCACCACCCGGTACGCGGCATCGGATCCCGACCGGGCTCGGTCTGCTGCCCGTCGCCGGCAAGTGCCTCGAAGGCTCCGCGTTCGCTCGCTACGTCCAAGCACTGCGCGGGGCCCTCGCTGCCGCGGTCGATCCCGCACAGACCGTCGTCCTCCACTTGCAGCACCTCGTTCGGCGCCACCCCGGCTCTCATCCGCGCCCTGCCCACACACCCCCGGATCGCCCTCGTAAACGGCACAGACCTGCTCTCGCCGAAACGCACCCAGACCAGCTCCATGTGCTGCGCAAGACGGCGAGGGCTGCCGACGCCATCGTGGTCCCCACCCACGCGATGGCCGACCGCCTCCTCAAGCTCGCCCCGCAGCTCGAACGCCGGAAGATCGCCCACATCCCCTGGGGCATCCCCGACCGCCTGCTCGGCAGCCGCCGGCCCGGCCTGCGCGCACCTCCCCCAGCCGCCTTCGGCTTCTGTTCGCAGGACGCCTGACCGCAGAAAAGGGGCGTCGAGGCCCTGATCAAAAGCCTGGCTCCCGTGCCCGGCGTCGAGCTGAGCCTCGCGGCGCCCAGAGCCCAGTTCCACGCACTGGCCCCGCTGCTGCAACGAGCCGTCGTACGAGCGCGCTACCTCGGCCGGCCGCGCCGCCCACAGCTGCCGGACGGCGCTGACCGTGACGACGGCCTGTGGCCGTGCGGCGCACCACGCATGTGACCACACTGGGATCATGGAAGACCGGCCTCCCGCACACAGGCCGCTCACGCCGCACGCGGATGCCGCGGAGCGGCGGGATTACACGGGTGCCGTGTACGGCTCGCTGCTCGCGGCCTCGGTCGTGGTGGGGGCGGGGGCCGGCTCGCTCGGTTCCCTCCCTCGGCTGGAGCTCGTTCTCCTGCTGCTGGGCACCGGAGTGGTGTTCTGGGCGGCCCACGTGTTCGCCCGGCTGTTCGGGCAGCGGATCATGTACGTGCCCGTGAGCGCGAGGGAGATCCGGCGAGCGTGCGTTGCCGAGTGGCCCATCGTCAAGGCGGCCCTCCCGCCGGCCGTGGCGGTCGCCGTCACACCCCTGCTGGGCATCGGCCCGAGAGGGGCTCTGTGGCTGGCCCTGGGCGTGGCGCTGGCCGGTCATGTCGGCTGGTCCACGGTCGCCGCCGTGCGTGCGGGAGCTTCCCGCCGCGCAGTGGTGACCACCGGGGCCGTCAACCTGATGCTCGGGCTGCTCATCGTCCTCCTCAAGGTCGCCGTCACGCACTGACGTCGGCGCCGCTCGATGCGCTTGATCAGCTCTCTCGGCCTCGGCAGGCACACTCCTCCGCCGAGTGCAACGCTGAAGGTGCACCGGTCCGCTTCCGGATGCGGAAGGGAACGGACAGGGCCGACACCATGCGGGAGTACGGCCTCACCCTGGCCAAGGCGCTGGAGCAGGATCCGTACCCGCTCGCGCCGTTGAAACTGCACTATCTGCGCTGGGTTCTCTTCGGCGACGACACGCGCTTCATGTACCAGGGGATCTTCGACACGCCCCCACCGCTGGCGGCCTCCTCAACGCAGCCGACGTGGGCACCGGCGTCTGCCTCGGCGCCGGAGCACTGACCCGCACCGTGGCCCTGCCGCAACTCGTACCGTTCGCGATCGGCCTGCTGCTGCGCCGCTACACCACGCCCACCGCGATGTCAGGAAACGGCATCGTCTGAACGCATGCTGATCACAACTCGTTCGAAGCCGCGCCGCATGGTGACCACAGCGGCTGGCCGCCCTGGCGCTCGGCTCCGGTGAGGCGAGGATCTCGACCTGCACATGGAACGGGCCGCGGTTCGCTTCCCGGGCGGCGACTACTGCCGGGCTCTGCCCGAGTCCGACGCGCTCGTCGACGCTTTCCCCGCACCTTCACCCCGCCGGGCCCACCGGCGAAAAGGCGCGCTTCTGCCGTGTTCAGGTCGCGCACTGTCACGCCGAGCCGGGCCGGGTGACGAGGCCAACCCAGTGAACCTTGCCGGTCACAGCACTAGGCTGCCAAAGGTGTTGCATGGGCGTGAGGACGGGGAGCAGCGCATGGACGACCTGTTGGACACACTGAAGCAGTGCGCTGATCGGCTGGTCCGTTATCGCGGCCTCGGACGCCGGGTGGGTGAGCAGAACACGAAAGCCGGTCTCATCGAACCAGTGATCGCCGCCCTGGGCTGGGACGTGCTGGACCCCGAGGAGGTGCACCGCGAGTACCGACGGCGGACGACCGACAACCCCGTCGACTACGCACTGATCCTCAGGCGCATGCCCCGGCTGTTCATCGAAGCGAAGGCGATCGGGGAGAACCTCGACGACCCGCGCTGGGCGAACCAGACGATCAGCTACGCAGCAGTCGCGGGTGTGGAATGGGTTGCGCTGACCAACGGGGCGGAATGGCGCGTGTACAACGCTCATGCTCCGGTTCCGGTCGAGCACAAGCTGTTCCGCACCGTGCGGATCGCTGACGACGTCGGCGCTGCCTTCGAGCTGTTGTCCTTGCTGAGCAAGGACAACATGCGCGACAACCGCATCCAGGAGCTGTGGCGCAGCTTCTTCGTCGACCGCGAGGTCAACCTCGCTCTCAATGACTTGTTCGCCTCCGGTGAGCCTCCCAGAGAACTCATCGCTCTGCTCTCCAAGCGCGCGCCGAAGTTGCCCCACGCGGACCTCCGGGCGAGCCTGCAACGGGTACGCGCCACCTTTGACTTCCCCCGCGCCGGGGTCGCTCCAGTGGTCACCGCGCCTTTGGCGGCCCCGGTCCCGGCACCTCGGCCGGCCGAACCCTCGTCTGCCGAATCCTCCGTCCCCACGTCCCCAGCGTCGAGGCGACCACCTGTGACGAGATCGCGGAAGGTAGCGGTCAGCGAAGATGAGAGGCAAGTGGGCTTTGAGGAATTGATGGCCGCCGGCAGGGTGACCCCCGGGGCGGCCTTGCACGGTGACTACATGGGGCAACGACACACCGCGACCGTGTTGGCCACTGGCCAGATCCGCTACCAGGAGAAGGTTTACCCCTCGCTGTCGGCTGCCGGGCGAGCGGTCAAGCTCCACGTCAGAGGCCGCAATATCCCTGAGTCCACCTTGTCCACCGACGGGTGGGACTTCTGGCGTACGACAGACCCGGTCTGCGGCGACGAAGTATCCCTGAAGACACTACGGCGTCGTGTGGTCCACGCCCAGCGTGACCAGTGAGAGTCCTACCCCTGAGAGATGCCCTTCGCGCTTTGACCGGCTGACTGAACGCTCACGGTCCACCCCGCGCAAGAACGAGACCCTGGCCCAGCCGGGCCGCCACCGGCCGCGCCAGCCGGGCGCGGCAGAGCACGGCTGACCAGCAAAGCGGAGCGTGGCGGGCCGTTCCGCCACAACTGCGCCGGTGTTCAGGGCCCGTCACGGATGTGTGGCCAGCGGATCGAGGAACGTCAGTACGGAGGCGTCCTCCTCGATCAACGGGGTGAGGGCGGCGTTGAACGGGGCACCGTACGGGGCGTCCAGGTGGGTCTTGAAGGCGTCCTCGTCCCGGTAGACCTCGAAGATCCAGTATCCGCGCGGGTTCGCCGCCTTGGTGTAGACGTCGAAGGCCAGGTTGCCTTCCTCCTCCCGCACCTTCAGGGCGTAGTCCCGGACCAGGCGGGCGACCTCGTCCTCCGCTCCCTCTCGGGCGGTGAACTCGGCGAGCAGGGTCTTCTTCACGGTTTCGTGTCCTTGTCTGTGAGCGGAGCCGAGGTGCCAGGGCGACGGTCCTGTCCGGATTCACCGAGCCGATCCCCTCGCGTGCGGGCATGCCGGGTTCCGCGTACAGGGCTCAGGATGTCTGTCCCCTTGTCCCCCGGCCATCCGCGTCCCCCGGCCATCCGCGTTCCCCGGGCCATCCGCGTCCCCCGGGCCATCCGCGCAGCGGTGACTTCGGCCCCGGCGCGGACGGACCGAAGCCCCGGGCCGAGGCCGGCGTGCACGCCACCGACCACCGTCGACTCGATGTCATCGATGACATCGAGTGTCCGATTATGAAGCGCGATCCGGCGGGCGCGTCAAGGTTCAGGCGCGATCGCTCCGGTGCGGACCGACGGACCATCAGGCGTCGCCGACGGTCGCGAACTGCGCCAACTGGTTCGGCCACGGCGGGTTGGGGCCGGCAGCCGAGCAGGTCAGGGCCGCGACCTGCGCGGCGAACAGGCAGGCTGCCTCGACTTCGCCGAGACGCAGGTCCGTCAGCCTGCCGCCGAGGAGTCCGTGGGTGCCGAGGTGGTGCAGCAGTCCCGCGGTGAAGGAGTCACCCGCACCGACCGTGTCGACGACCGGCGTCGCCACCGCGGGCACCTGCACCCGCTCCCCGTCGAGTGAGGCCAGGGCGCCGTCGGCACCGCGCGTGATCACGACCAGCCGCGCACCGGCGGCATGCCAGATGTCGCACGCCTGCTCGGGCGGGGTTCCGGGCAGGAGGAGTTCCAGGTCGTCCTCGCTCAGCCGCAGTACGTCCGCGAAGGCACACCAGTGCGCCAGCCGGGAGCGGTAGACCTCGGGGTGCACCAGGAGCGGGCGGACGTTGGGGTCGACGCTGATCGTGGCCCGAGGCGCGGCGGCCGCCAGGAAGTCCTCCACCACGGCCGCCCCGGGCTCCTTGACCAGGGCCAGCGAGCCGGTGTGCACACAGGCGGTGTCGGCCAGGTCCACCCCGGCCAGTTCCTCGCCCGTCCACTGCCAGTCGGCGGTGGCCTGGGCGTGGAAGGAGAACGCGGCCCGGCCCTCGGCGTCCGGTTCGGCGACGGCCAGCGTGCTGGGCTCGGCGGCGGCGACGGCGTACGACAGGTCGACGCCGGACGCCTCGAGACGGGCCCGGAACAGACGGCCGAACACATCGCCGGACAGGCGTGCCAGGAAGCGGGCCGGGGTGCCCAGCCTGGCCAGGGCCACCGCCGTGTTCGCGGGTCCGCCACCGGGCAGCACCCGCAGGGCGAGCTCATCCGGGACGCTTGCGGGTTCGGCGAAGGCGTCCGCGACGCACTCCCCCAGGACGGTGATCTGACGCGGGCTCATGGGCTGCTCTTCTCTCGGAATGCGCGGACGGAAACAAGCACGTCCCGGGCAGCCGGTGAGCGGCTTCGGGCGGGCGACGGCCGCGGGCGTTGCCGATTTGTGACAGGCGTAAGGCATTGACGTTGCCGGGGAACGGAGTCCATCATCCTCGCCAAGCAGTGTCAACGATGACATAGGTCAACGATGACACCGAGGGACGGCATGCCCCGATGTCGGCCGTTCGCCCGCAATCCCGCAGGAGTCGTTCATGTCACGCATCTCTCGTCTGCCCTCCCCCCTGCTCAGAGCCGCTGCCTGCACGGGTGTTGCAGCCCTCGCCCTGACCGCCTGTGGATCCGGATCGGGATCGGGCACCGCGAGTACCGGATCGGGCAGCGTCAAGGTCGGTCTGATCACCAAGACCGACACCAACCCGTTCTTCGTGAAGATGAAGGAGGGCGCGGAGAAGGCCGCCAAGGAGAACGGCGCCCAACTGTCCACCGCGGCGGGCAAGTTCGACGGAGACAACGCAGGTCAGGTCACGGCCATCGAGAACATGGTCGCCGCCGGCGTGAAGGGCATCCTGATCACCCCGAGCGACTCCAAGGCGATCGTGCCCGCGATCCAGAAGGCCCGCGCCAAGGGTGTCCTGGTGATCGCCCTGGACACCCCGACCGAGCCGCAGAGCGCGGTCGACGCCCTCTTCGCCACCGACAACCTCAAGGCCGGCCAGCTGATCGGCGAGTACGCCAAGGCCGCCATGAAGGGCAAGACGGCGAAGATAGCCGCCCTCGACCTCGCGCCGGGTGTCTCCGTCGGCGTCCAGCGGCACAACGGATTCCTGAAGGGCTTCGGCGCCACCGACAAGGACGTCGTGTGCGCCCAGGACACGGGCGGCGACCAGGCCAAGGGCCAGACCGCGATGGAGAACTGCCTGCAGAAGGCGCCCGGCATCAACGTCGTCTACACCATCAACGAACCGGCGGCCCTGGGCGCGTACACCGCGCTGAAGGCCAAGGGCCGGGAGAAGGACGTCCTGATCGTCTCGGTCGACGGCGGCTGCACCGGCACCCAGGCCGTCAAGGACGGCAAGATCGCCGCGACTTCGCAGCAGTACCCGCTGAAGATGGCCGCTGAGGGCGTCAAGGCCGTCGTGACGTACGCCAAGGACGGCAAGAAGGCGTCCGGTTACACCGACACCGGCGTCACGCTGATCACCGACAAGGCGCAGGACGGGGTCACGTCGAAGGACACCGCCTACGGCCTGGACAACTGCTGGGGCTGAGCCGCTCAACCGGCCCTCGCCGCAGTTTCCTACCCCCTCAGCGGGGCGGCCGGCCCCACCTCCCCGACCGGGGACGGCCGCCCCCTTGTCCTCCCACCGGGACCTCTGTCTTCCGACAAGGACTTCGCATGACAGCCACGACCACGCCGTACGCCGAGCTCAAAGCGCCGACCACGGCCCGCAGACTGCTCACGGCACCGACCACCGGCCCGCTGGTCGCCCTCCTTCTCGCCTGCGCCTTCTTCGCCCTCTCGACCGACCAGTTCCTCACCGGCGGCAACTTCTCCCTGATCGTGCAGCAGGTGATGGTCGTCGGCACCCTCGCCATCGGACAAACCCTGATCATCCTCACCGCGGGCATCGACCTGTCCTGCGGAGCCGTGATGGCGTTCGGCAGCATCGTGATCGCCAAGATGGCCGCCGAGGGCTCCCTGCCGCCGCTCGTCGCCATCGCGCTGGGCATAGCGGTCTGCGCGGGCTTCGGCCTGCTCAACGGGCTGCTGGTGCAGAAGGTCCCGCTGCCGCCGTTCATCGTCACCCTCGGCATGCTCAACGTGGCGTTCGCGCTGACCCACATCTACTCCGAGGAGCAGACGGTCACCAACCTGCCCGGCCCGCTGACGGCGCTCGGGCAGACCTTCCCGCTCGGCCACACCGACATCACCTACGGCTCCCTGGTCACCATCGCCCTGTTCCTCCTGCTCGCCTACGCGCTGAGCAGCACCGGCTGGGGCCGGCACGTCTACGCCCTGGGCAACAGCCAGGAAGCGGCGCGGCTGAACGGTATCCGCACCTCCCGGCTGACGATCGGCATCTACACCCTGGCGGGTCTGCTGTACGGGATCGCCGCCCTGCTGCTCATCTCCCGCACCGGAGTCGGCGACCCCCAGGCGGGACAGACCGACAACCTCGACAGCATCACCGCCGTGGTCCTCGGCGGCACCAGCCTCTTCGGCGGACGCGGATCGGTCCTGGGCACCTTCATCGGCGTCCTCATCGTCGGCGTCTTCCGCAACGGCCTCCAGCTGATGGGCGTGGCCTCCATCTACCAGACCCTGATCACCGGTGTCCTGGTGATCCTCGCGGTGACCGTCGACCAGATCTCCCGGAAGAAGGCCCGATGACCGCCACCACTTCCCCCACGCCCGTTCTGCAGGCCCGTGGTCTGGTCAAGCGCTACGGCCACGTCACCGCCATCGACGGCGCCGACTTCGACCTGCTCCCCGGTGAGGTCCTCGCCGTCATCGGCGACAACGGTGCCGGCAAAACCAGCCTGATCAAGGCCCTCACCGGCGCGGTGGTCCCCGACGCCGGCGAGATACGCCTCAACGGGGAGCCCATCACCTTCTCCGGCCCGCAAAGTGCCCGCGCACACGGCATCGAGACGGTCTATCAGGACCTCGCCGTGGCGGCCTCCATGGACATCGCCTCGAACATGTTCCTCGGGCGTGAGCTCCGCCGCCCCGGAGTGCTCGGCAGTGTCTTCCGCATGCTGGACAAGAAGCGGATGCGGCAGGAGGCCGCCGAGCACATGGCCGACCTGAAGATCGGCCTGCGGTCGCTGACGCAGTCGGTGGAGACGCTCTCCGGCGGACAGCGGCAGGCCGTCGCGGTCGCCCGTTCCGTCGCCTGGGCGAGCAGTGTGGTCGTCATGGACGAGCCCACCGCAGCCCTCGGCGTCAAGGAGTCCGGTCAGGTCCTGGACCTCATCCGCCGCGTTCGCGACAAGGGCATGCCGGTCGTCCTGATCAGCCACAACATGCCCCACGTCTTCGAGATCGCCGACCGGATCCACGTCCACCGGCTGGGCCGGCGCGCTGCCGTGATCAAGCCGTCCGACTACTCCATGGCCGAGGTCGTCGCCATCATGACCGGCGCGCTCAGCATCGACGAGGCCGGAGATACTGTCGTAGCGGATTCCAAGGCCGCGAAGGCTGCCGGAGTCCAGGCCACCTGACGGCACAACCCAGCTCTCGCAGTTTCCGGCCGAGGCCGCGGCCGGAACCGAGAGCCCTCAGGAGACGGTTTCTCCATGGCAGCGAACCGCCGCCCCACCCTGGCCGACGTCGCCCGTGAAGTCGGCGTCAGCGCCAAGACGGTCTCCCGAGTCCTCAACGAGGACGGACCCGCCTCCGCGCAGACCAGGGAACAGGTTCTGGCCGCAGTGGCCAGGCTCGGGTTCCAGCCGAACCTGATGGCCCGCAACATCCGCGTCGGCGGCCCGGACACCACCATCGGCCTGGTCATTCCCGACCTCGCCAACCCCTTCTTCGGAGCCGTGGCCCGCGCCATCGAGGACACCGTCCGCGACCGCGGACTGACCCTGCTCATGGGCTCCTCCGCGGACGACCCCGATCGCGAACGCGCCCTGACGGACAAGTTCCTCGCCCGGCGGGTCAGCATCCTGATCGTCGTTCCGTCCGTCGGCGCCGACCACTCCCACCTCAGGTCCCACCGCTCGGCGGGACTGCCCGTCGTCTTCCTCGACCGCCCCGGAGCCGGCCTCGCCACGGACAGCATCGTCAGCTCCAACCGCGCCGGAGCCCACGACGGCGTCGCCCACCTCATCGCCCACGGCCACCGGCGCATCAGCTTCGTCGGCGACCTGCCCCCGAAGCTGTACACCCGCCGTGAACGTCTGGCCGGCTACCGCTCCGCGCTGCAGGAGGCCGACATCCCCTACGACCGCTCACTCGTCACCAACGCCCACGACCAGCGGGGCGCCGAGGCCGCGACCGCCCAACTCCTCGCTCTGGCGGATCCCCCCACTGCCCTGTTCGCCGGCAACAACATCATGGCGCTGGGCATCGTCGCCGAACTGGCCCGCAGCAAGCGCAAGGACGTCGCCGTCGTCGCCTTCGACGACGTATCGCTGGCCGAGGCGCTCGAACCGGCCCTGACCGTCGTCGCCCAGGACGCGGAAGAACTCGGCAGGACGGCGGCGACCACGGCGCTGGCACGACTCGACGGCGACCGCTCCCGCGCCCGCACCGTCACCGTTCCCACACGGCTGATCGTCCGAGGCTCGGGAGAGCAACCCGTGCCCAAGCCGTAGGCGGTCTGCCCTGCCGGACGACCAGCAGGCGGCTCGCCGAGAAGACGGTGGCCGAGGCGCTGAATCGGGCCCGGCAGGAGCGTCAGTGAGCCTGACAGCCCTGTCCTGCCACTCCCGAGAGCAGGCCCCCCGAAGCCGGCCGCGCGTGGGAGGCCGTCGCCCTGGGCACTGACAACGGGATCCGCCAGTGATCCACGCCTTCCGGCCCCGGCCCGTGCGGCCCGTACCGCCGCCTCACCGGCTGGGCGGACGAGCGCCCAGCCGGGTCAGTGGTCGGGTGGCCCCTACGCGCCCGCCGCGTACACGGCGCCGATCGCGATCATCAGGACCGTCGCCGAGACCGCGATCCATGTCATCGCACCCTTGCTGGCCTTCGTCAGCGGGTCCTCGACCCACCGGTGGTAGTCCCGGGTGATCGTGCCGCGCACGGGGGCCAGTATGAGGGGGAACATGATCAGGACCGCCGCATAGAGATAGAGGGTCTCGGGCAGCGTGCTGTGCTGAGCCAGGCCCCGCGCGCCCAGGGCGACGATGCCGATGACCGGCATCCAGAACTGCCTCTTCCGGTATTTCGGGATCTGGATGATCCACTGCATCGCGGCGAGGTTGAGGATCGTCGCCCCCGCCGCGATGAGGATCCAGACGCTGGTGGACAGCGACAGGAACATGGGCAGTCCTAGAAGAGTGAGTCCCAGGGGAACGAGCAGAAAGGGGCGGTTCCGGGGCTCGGACGCCACGGGGCGCCGGTCAGCTTGCGCTCATGCCTCGTTCCGGCCACTGCGCTCGCTCGTCGTACACGGCGTTGATCTTCCGGGACGCCTTGAGGAAGGTGTAGTCGACGTCGCCGTCGTCCGGTTGGGCCGTCCGCGTGTACGTGTTCATGATCAAAAGCCGCGTCATCTCCGCGGGGTCCTCACCGAAGGAATAGCGGATGACCATCCCGTCCTCGGACTCTTTCCTGAAGTAGACGAGGGACGCCATCACCACTCACCTTCGAAGTCCTCGCGCTTGTTCAGCGGAACCTTGCTCTGCCAATTGTAGTTTTCGTTCGCGACCCGGTGCGCCTCCTGGTAGGTGGCTCCGGGATGCTCGCGCAGATAGCTCAGTTCGGTCAGCTCGTGCTCCAGCAGGACGTGGTCCTCGGGCAGCGCGTTGCCGGAGCGAAGGCGGATCCAGGCGTCCGCGATCTCGGCGTCCGCGTCGAACTTCCGGACCACGACCTGGCCCGTCTCGTAGTCCTCGATCGGGTGCTCGGTGTCGAAGACGTGCTTCTTGATCGCACCGATCTCCTCCTCGGAGAACCCCGTCGATCCGTTCGCGCGCGGCACGCCCTCCGTGTTGCGGCTGATCGCCTGGATGTCACGCGGGCTCTGCAGGAAGTCGTCGTAGGCGGCTTCCGCCCAGCGCGTCTGGGCCGGGTCGTCGAGGATGTCGCGCGGGCGGCGGCGGGCGCCGGTGAGCCATTCGTCGTTGAAGCGGGGGGCCGGCACCGTGGACAGGCCGTCCAGGTCCGTGCCCACTCCCAGGAACAGGTTGCGGACACCGCCCGCGCCGACCGCGGCCTCGACACCCCCGGCCCCGGCACCCAGGACACCGCCGAACGCCATGCCGGTGAGCGCGGAGTCGCTCGCCTCGTCCAGGCTGAACCCGCCCTGCAGCCCCGCGGCGATCTTCATCGGCTGTGCGACGGCCAGGTCGACGGTGACCGACTCGACACCCGCGATGGAGGCCGTGGCGAGCGTGGTGCCCGCGATGGTGGCGATCTCCGTGGAGACCGTGACACCGAGTGTGGCGGCGAGCTCGACGACACCCGCGGTGGCCGCCGCCGCGGCGGCTTCCGAGATACCGGCGGTGAAGACGGCCAGTGCGGTGCCGGCGATGATGGTCGCGCCGACGATCTCCAGTTCGTGCTCCAGCCGCTTGGTGGCGGAGTGCACGGCATCGGCGTACTTGTCGAGCGCCCTGGCCATGTCCCGGGCGCCGTCGGCCAGGTCCTTCAGCCAGCCATGGCCGTCGTGGTAGTAGCGTCGCCAGAACGGGTCGTCGAAGGCGCTGATCGCCTCGCCCTTGTTGTGCTCGATGATGCCGCGGGCCGACTTGTTGGCCGCGACCAGCACGTCCTCGACGTCGTCGGCGAAGTCCCGCCACGCCTTGGCCGCGTCCCGCAGCCCGTCCTCGTCGGCGGCGGGCCACCACATGCCGGTGACGTCCTGGATGATCTCCTTGGCCTTGTCCGCGGCGCTCACTTGGCGGCGTCACCGCCCTTGACGTCGATCCGGGAGAACATCGAGCGCACGAGGTGCTCGTTGTCGATGTGGCCGTCGGCCATGTCGGCCATGGCGTCGTGGATGCTCTCAAGGCCCTGGGAGAGGATGCCGGCGGCGTTCTCCATCTTGGTCACCAGCGGGCCGTAGTGCCCGTGGAACTCGGTGCCCTGCTCGTCGTCACCCCAGGGCGAACCGGCCGCCTGAAGCGCGGTCTTGAGCTTCGTGAGCGCCTTGGCCAGGTCCGTGCCGTGGGTGTGGAAGTGCGGTGCGGTCGCCTTGAGGTCGGCGATCTTGATCTGGAGTATCTCGCCGCTGCTGTCGCCGCTCATGGCCTCGTCCGTGTCCCCTCCGTCGGCGCGCCGGTCCACCGATCCTAGATCGATCAAGGTGGGGCGGATCCGGGTGACGCTCAAGCAGGGGTAATGCTTTGGCCAAGGGCCGGACAGGCGCGTGGGGTTGGCATAGCGGCGCACCCGTCCGCGGGGTTCCCGCGCATGAGCGACGGCCGCCGGTTTCTTTACGTTTCCCTGATGCGCCGGCCGGATCCGCCGGGGCCGCGCCCGGTGTCCTCCCCGGTGTCGGTTCGCGACGGAGAGGGGAGTGCCATGGAAGGCACTGTCGTGGCAGTGGTGATCGTCGTCCTGCTGCTGCTCGTGCTGAAGAGCGGGATGCGGGTCGTCAACCAGGTGGAGCGCGGGGTCGTCTTCCGGTGGGGCAAGGCGCTGCCCAGCCACCGGCAGCCGGGCATCACCTTCCTGATCCCGTTCGCCGACCGGATGCGCAAGGTGAACACCCAGGTCGTGACCATGCCGGTGCCCACCCAGGAGGGCATCACCCGGGACAACGTGTCGGTGAAGGTCGACGCCGTCGTCTACTTCCGGGTCATCGATCCGGTGCGCGCGGCCATCGAGGTGCAGGACTACGTCTTCGCCGTCGGCCAGGTCGCCCAGTCCTCCCTGCGCTCCATCATCGGCAAGAGCGATCTGGACGATCTGCTCAGTGACCGGGAGCGGCTGCACGAAGGGCTGGCGCTGATGATCGACAGTCCCGCCGCGGGGTGGGGCATTCACATCGACCGGGTCGAGATCAAGGACGTGCAGCTGCCCGAGTCCCTGAAGCGGTCGATGTCGCGGCAGGCCGAGGCCGAGCGTGAGCGGCGGGCCCGGGTCATCACCGCCGACGGTGAGTTCCAGGCCGCGCAGCAGCTCGCCAACGCCTCGCGGATCATGTCGGACACGCCGGAGGCCATGCAGCTGCGCCTGCTGCAGACCGTCGTCGAGGTGGCCGCGGAGAAGAACTCCACCCTCGTGATGCCGTTCCCCGTCGAACTGCTGCGGTACTTCGACCGGGCGGTGCAGAAGATCGACGGTGAGATCAGGACAGCGAGCGTTCCGGCGCAGAGCCCGCAGGGCCGGCAGGGCCCGCAGCAGGACTCACAGAGCCCGCAGGCCCCGGAGAGCCCGCAGGTCCCGCAGAGCCGGCCCGCTCCGCCCGTCCAGGCCGCCCAGGCCGATCCCCGCGAGGACGCGGCAGAGACCGGCGGGCAGCCGTAGCCAGCGCCAGGGTCACGACCACCGAGCCCGCCGCCATCGCGGTGATCGCCGCGGCGGGCGAGGTGAGCTGGGCCACCGCGCCGGCCAGCGACGCGCTCCCGCCCTGCAGGGTCAGCATGCCGGCCGAATGCAGTCCCAGCGCGTGACCGGCGAGTTCGTCGGGGGTCAGCTCCATCAGGCGTTCCTGCTGAATGAGGCTCGCGCCGAAACCGGCGGAGGCCACCGTCACACAGGCCGCAGCGACGGGCACCGACGGATGGACGCAGAACACCAGGTACGGCGTCGCCAGAAGGAGCAGCAGCGGGATGGCCAGGCGCGCGCGTACGGCGGCGGGAAGCAGGCGGCCGACCGTCACGTCCCCGGCGAACATGCCGAGCGCCCCGCAGGCGAACAGGGTGCCGGCCGCGTGGGGGGCGTACGACACGAAGAGCGACTCGCAGCCGACGACCATGCCGTTGGGCAGCCACAGGCCCAGGTAGGTGAGGCGGCGCGGCCTGGACGACCACAGCAGGGCGTTGGTGCGCCAGGTCACCGACGGGGACGTGCGGCCCGTGGCCCGGGGCGGGCGCGTGGTCAGGCCCAGGCGCAGGACCAGCGCGGCGGTCAGGTACAGGGCCGCCGCGAGGAGCAGGCAGGCGTGCGGGGACAGGACGGTCAGCAGGGCACCGCCGGTGGCGAACCCGGCGATCTGCATCAGACCGCCCATCATGTTGAACAGTGAGCGCCCCGTCAGATAGCCCTCTTTGGCGAGGATCTCGTTCAGCAGCCCCCAGCGGATCCCGCCGCCGAGGGAGGCGACCAGGCCCAGGGTGAGGACGACGGCGAAGACCGCGCCGACCGGCAGTCCGGGCAGCGCCTGCACCGCCGTACCGGCCGCGAAGGCCAGCGCGATCGCCGGCAGGGCGGTACGCGGGGGCAGCCGGTCGGCGCCGGAGAGCAGGAAGGTCGCGCCCAGCACCTGGGCGAGCGAGGGGCCGAACATGCTCACCGCCGACAGCAGCGGGGAGCCGGTCGCGCGGAACACCAGCGTGCCGAGGGCGAGTCCGCCGACGGTCTGCGCGGCGGTCTGCGCGGCCGAGCCGAAAAAGAGGGGGGCGAACTCGGGGGTGCGCAGGAGGGTTCGGTAGGTGGCCATGCGGGGAGTCTCGGTGGCCCGGCGCGGGCTCGATATTGTTTCGCGGTGGCGCGAAAGGCCGTGACGTCCGGGGGAGGTTCCGGTGGGGTGGTGGCAGCTCAACGCGGACACTCTCGCCCGCAGCCGGTTCGTGGTCTCCCCGCTCGCCGAGACCTTCGCCTGTCTGAAGCTGCTGCACGCGGGCGAGGGCGCCCATCCCGGTGAGCAGGGGTGGCTGCGCACCCACCTGCCCGCCTACCGCGCGTGGCTGGCGGCCGAGCCGGTGACGGCACAGCTCGTGCGGGCCGGGCTCGGCCGGGAGTGGATCGCCGACTTCCTGACCCCGGCCCCCCGCGACGGGGAGGCGTTCGCGGAGGAGGTCGACCGGATCCGTTCGGTGGCGCCCGACGCGGCCCGCGCTCATGTGCGCACCTCCCTCGCCGGTCCGCTCCCCGCCGAGCTGGACCGGGACGACCTGCCCGAGCGGGCTGCCGTACTGCTGGAGCGGGTGTGGGAGGAGACCGTACGGCCGTACTGGGGACGGCGTCGGCGGGTGCTGGAGGCGGATGTGGCGGGGCGGGCCGCGCAGGTGAGCGGGGGCGGCTGGGTGAGCGCGCTGGACGCGCTGCGGCCGGGACGCACGCGGTGGCTCGGTGAGAACCGGCTCCAGATCAACCTGCACGAGTATCCGCCCCGCGAGATCTCCGGGGCGGAGCTGCTCTTCGTACCGGTGACCCCGCAGCGGCACGGCTGGGTGTCCTGGGACGAGGGCGAGCGGTACGCGGTGGTCTATCCGTGCGCCGGTGTCCTCGCCGACGTCGCCGGCCGGGCCGTTCCGGCGAGCCTCGGCGCGCTGCTCGGGGCCGCCCGGGCGGGGGTGCTGGTCCTGCTCGGCTCGCCCATGAGCACCAGCCACCTGACCGCCGTGACCGGCCAGGGGCTCGGCTCGGTAGGGCGCCACCTGAAGGTGCTGCGGGACGCGGGGCTGGTGGAGCGCCGACGGGCCGGGCGTTCGGTGCTGTACGCGCGGACGGCGGCCGGTGACGTCCTGGTCGAGGCCGGGCGGAGGGAGCGGTGATGTGCCGGGCGAGGCCGGCAGCGGTATCGGTGACGTCCTGGTCGAGGCCGGGGAGCGGGGCCGGAACCGGGCGGGGCTAGCATCCGGGCATGACGACTACTGACCACAACGGCTCCCCGCTGGACATCGAGATCGGGGCCCTTCAGGGCGGTTCCGCGGATCTCCCGCGGTTCGCGGGCAAGGCCGTGCTCATCGTGAACGTGGCCTCCAAGTGCGGCCTGACCCCCCAGTACTCCGGGCTGGAGAAGCTCCAGGAGCGGTACGCCGAGCAGGGCTTCACCGTGCTGGGCGTGCCCTGCAACCAGTTCCTCGGGCAGGAGCCCGGCAGCGCCGAGGAGATCGCCGAGTTCTGCTCGGCGACGTACGGCGTGACCTTCCCGCTGACCGAGAAGGTGGAGGTGAACGGCGAGGGCCGGCACCCGCTGTACGAGCGGCTCGTCGGTTTCGCCGACGCCGAGGGGCACACCGGGGACATCCGCTGGAACTTCGAGAAGTTCCTGATCGGCCGGGACGGCCGGGTCGTGGCGCGGTTCTCGCCGCAGACCGAGCCGGAGTCGGCCGAGGTCGTCGCCGCGATCGAGGGCCAGCTCGGCTGAGCGGACCCGGAAAGGCGGAGAGCCCTCTCGGCAAGGACGGCGACCGGTCGAGAGGGCCCTTCTGGTGGTGCTTGTGCAGTTGTTCCAGCCAGGGTCAGAGGGAACCCCTCACGCCTTGACCGAGGCCACGAAGGCGTTCCACGCGTCGGCGGGGAAGGCCAGGACCGGTCCCTCGAGGGTCTTGGAGTCGCGGACGGCCAGCTCGGCGTCGGTGGGCGACTTGACCTCGACGCAAGCGCCGTTGCCCGCGGAATAGGAGGACTTCATCCACGTCTCCGAAGCGCCCTGAATCAGTGCCATGTCCACTCCTGTTGCGAGTTGCGGTAGTGCGGTTCACGCCAACCATGTCGTCTGATTGGCGTGATCGACGCTACCGGGCAACTGCTCCTGGCGGAGGAGCCGTTCACTCGACCGGATGGCATATTCCAGGTGAGCCTTCCACTGGAGTGGGCCGACGGTGTACGATCCGGCGCTCTCTGTGACCCGGGCTCAATCTGCGTACTGTTTCGCCATATCCGAGATGAATTGCCGGGATGCTTCCACATTGAGGGACTGTGCCCGCAAGTGCTCGTACATCACGGCGTACTTCTGCACGTCCTGCGCCTTCTCCAGGTACAGGTCGCTGGTGACGCCCTCCAGGTACACCACGCTGGAGTCGGCCGCGTCGGCGAACTCCAGGATCGCGTACTGGCCGTTGAGCCCCGGGTGCGCGCCCACCTCGAAGGGCAGCACCTGCACGGTGACGTGCGGCAGCTGGGACATCTCGATCAGGTGCTCCAGCTGTTCCCGCATCACCGGTCTGCTGCCCACGACCCGGCGCAGCGCGGCCTCGTCCAGCACGACCCACAGCCGGAGCGGGTTGTGCTCGGCGGTGATACGTTCCTGTCGCCGCATCCGCACCTGCACACGCTTCTCGATCTCGGCCGTCGACGTCTCCGGCAGCGCACCCTGCACCAGCGCCTCGGCGTAGGCGCGGGTCTGCAGCAGGCCGGTCACCAGCTGCGGTTCGTACACCCGCAGCGACTCCGCGTCGGTCTCCAGGCCGATGTACACGCTGTACGGGATGTCCCCGAAGGTGTGCCACCACCCCTGCTGCCGCGAGTCCCTGGCCATTTCCATCAGCGAGTCGACGATCCGCTGGTCCTCGACCTCGTACACCCCGCACAGGTCGCGCACGTCGCGCTGGCTGATGCTTCTGCGGCCGTTCTCCAGCCTGCTGATCTTCGACTGCGACACGAGCAGCCGCTCCGCCACCTCTTCGGCCGTCATGCCCTTGAGTTCGCGGAGCCTGCGCAACTCCTGGCCCAGCCGGCGCCGCCTGACGGTCGGATTCACATTGGACGCCACGGGACGTGCACCTCCGGCTGCATGCCTGTCACTTAACACTTTCCGTATCTGCTGTTGAGCAGACTGCCACCAAGGTGCTTTCTACCGCTGGGAAACGACGGATATGCGGCCCCCCTCGAACACGCGGACCTCGGACGCAGCCGAGCGGGGCGGGGTGGCCACAAACGTCTAAACGCCCCCCACGGACCCCCCCCTACCGCACCGCGTGTGATG
>NZ_JBEZBT010000001.1:12486-58559 GCF_040647235.1 Streptomyces sp. NPDC042638 | reverse complement strand
ACCCACACCCCCCCCACGGTGATTACCCCCGCTCTCACCTCCGGCTTACGCCCCCCCCCCCTACCCCGGGCCCCGCGCCCCCCCGGGGGGGGGGGGGTGAGACCACAAGCGTCTCACCGCCCCGCTCGGACCAGCGGCTCCCGAACCGGGTCTGTGGGGACCGGGGTTGCGGCTCAGTGGGCCACGGCACGTGCCATGGAGCCGCGGTGCGGCTGCATCGGAACCCCGCGTGCGGGTTCCGCGGCCCGGACGGCGGGCGCGGCGGCCTGCCGGCCGGCCGAGGCCGGGCCACGGCGCGGCTGGACGGCCGCACCGTTCTGCACGTCCATGACGGCGTGGGCGACGAGCCCGCCCATGGGGTCGTGGCGGATCAGATCCCGCAGCCGGGACCGGGACGAGCGCCCCTCGTTCCCCGGATACAGGTGCTTGCCGAGCCCGACGGCGTGCGCCAGGGCGGCGAGCGCCGCGGTCCGCGGGTCCGGCGGTACACCGGTGCGGATCGCGGAGTCCAGCCGGGCCCGGATCTCCCGGCTGATCTCGTTGTCCGTCGCCTGATAGCGCGTCGTCGGCAGCACCCCGCACATCTGGCCCGCCACGGCGTGCACCATGCCGCACCGCTCCAGATGCGAGAGATAGGTCTGCCTGAGCCCCAGCCGGGGCCCGCCGATCCAATGGACGGCACGCACGGGAGCGCCACGCCTTCGCAGCAACTCCAACGCGCAGTCCAAAGTCGGATCTCCTGTCGGCCGTGGCACCACCACGGCGATACGATCCCCGTCTGGGGCTATCCGTCCGGCCAGCGCCAGCTCCACTAGCTGTGCACCGGCCAGACCGAGGTCGAGCGACTGCGGCTGCGCAGTGGTACCCGTGGCCGGGTCCAATGCCAGCAGCAGAAGCTCCTCCGGAAGTGTTCTGCGGCTCCTGCCCATCCATGCCTCCCCGCGTGGATGAATGACAGGGTGACCCCTCTCACATTGGTCTGTCGAGGGCACGTGACCGGTTCGTGAGGGAACCGGTAGGTATGTCGTTCTCGTCTACCGCAGGGGCCATGCCCTCACACAGGACACTGGTACATGGTTCGGACAGGGCGCGCGCAAGCGTGCGGCGCATGGAGGAGGCATCGGTGGCGGGCGAGTCCCCCGACAGGTCGAAGCAGCGCGAGTCGTCGGCGGAACCGACGTCGGGGAGCGCGGGTTCGGTTCCCGAGGCGCGCGATCCGCGTCTCGCGGTCTCCCGCGAAAAGGATTCCTCGGGTGGCGTCACGGACACGGCGACGAAGGTCCTGACGGTACGACCCGAAACCCCGGCCGAGCCGAAGAAGCCGGCCGGCACCGAGAACTCCGCCACGCCCGGGGAGGACACCGCCCTGCGCGCGGCGGTGTCGGCATGGGTCCGCAAGCCGGGAACGGACGCGACTGCAAAGTCCGGGAAGACCGAGGTCACGTCCAACGCGGCTGGGGAACCGGGGAGTTCGTCCGACGGGGAGGCGGGGGCCGAGGGTCCGTCCGACGGGCCGGCTGAGACCGGGGCTTCGTCCGACGCGGAGACCACGCGTGGGGCGTCGTCCGACACGGACGCGGCCACCACGAGCAAGGCGGGCGTGAAGGCGAAGGCCGAGGGCTCGGCGGCGAAGGCCGCGGAAGCGAAGCCCGGCGCGGCCGGCAAGGGCGACGCGAGCGCCGGGAACAAGGCCGCCGCGGACCCGAAGAGCGAGACCGGCACGGGCGGGAAGACCGGCGACGCGGCGGCCAAGGGCGACCCGGCCGGGAAGACCGGAACGGCCGCCAAGGCCGACGCGGGCGCCGAGGCCAGCGCGAGTGCGAAGGCCGGCGCGGGCGCCAAGGCCAGCGCGGGCGCCGGGGACAAGGCCGACCAGGCCGCCAAGGCCGACGCGGACCCGAAGAGCAAGACGGACACCGGCGCGAAGACCGGCGCGGGCGCCAAGGGCGACGCGGGTGGCGAGAGCAAGGCCGCCCCGGGCGCCGGAGCCGGTGCGGGCGTGCGGGCCGCCGCGGAGGCCGGGGCCGCCCCGGGCGGGGACGGGCCTGTGGTCGCCGATGGCGGGGACGGCCCACAGGGGCCACCCGCGGGTGACGACGAGAGCCGCACGGGTGGTGCGGGTGGGAAGACCGGCGCCGCCGATGGCGAAGCCGAGGCGGAGCCCGAGCCGCAGACGGACGCCGTCGACCAGCCGACCACCGTCTTCAAGGCCGTACAGCCCGAGAAGCCCGGCGTCGACCAGCCGACCACCATGCTCAAGCTCGGCGGCAAGCCCACGCCCAAGACCGAGTCCGAGTCGGAGTCCGAGCGCACCAGCAAGTTCGTCGCGCTGAGGGACGACCTGCGTACGCCCGGCAAGACCCCGGCCCCGGTTCCCGACGCCACCACCCCCGTCCCCCAGGTCGGCCCGGAGCGCACCACCCAGCAGCCGCTCCCGCCGAAGCCCCCGCTGGACCTGCTGGCGGAGCTGACGAACACGCCCCCGCCCCCGGAGACCCCGGTCCGCACGATCGTGCGCCGGGTCAAGATCTGGACCCCCCTGGTCCTGCTCCTGGTGATCATCTTCGCGGTCGTACAGGCGTTCCGCCCGCTGCCGGCGCCCACCCTCGCGCTCACCGCGAAGGACAGCTACACCTTCGACGGCAGGACCGACCTGCCCTGGCCGGGCGAGGGCCAGGGCTGGATCGACGGCGACGGCATCGGCACGATGGGCCGCTTCGGCAAGCAGACCCCCGTGGCCATCGGCTCGGTCGCCAAGACCATGACCGCGTACATCATCCTCAAGGAACACCCGCTCAAGCCGGGCCAGGAAGGGCCGAACATCAAGGTCGACCCGAAGGCGGAGAAGGAGGGCGGCTACGACAAGGACGGCGAGTCGACGCTCAACACCGTCAAGGCCGGCGACCACCTCACGGAGAAGCAGGCCCTGTCCGCCGTCATGATCCCGTCCGCCAACAACATCGCGCGGCTGCTCGCGCGCTGGGACGCGGGCTCGGAGGCGGCGTTCGTGAAGAAGATGAACGCCACCGCCAGGGAACTGGGGATGACCGGTACGACGTACACCGATCCCTCGGGCCTGAAGGAGACCACCGTCTCCACGGCCAAGGACCAGGTGAAGCTCGGCCGCGCGGTCGTCAAGGTCCCGGCCCTGGTCGCGATCACCAGCGCGGCCAGCTGGACGGACCCCTCCGGCCACAACTGGCCCAACTACAACGAGCTGCCGTACCGCATCGGCGCGATCGGCATCAAGACCGGCAGCACCACCGCGGCCGGCGGCAACCTGCTCTTCGCCTCCCGCAAGAAGGTCGGCGGGCAGACGGTCACCGTCGTGGGCGCGATCCTCGGCCAGAACAAGGCGCCCATCCTCGGCACGGCCAACACGGTCAGCAAGACCGCGCTGCTCGCCGCCCAGGACGCGCTGACCTCGGCGAAGATCCTCAAGAAGGGCGATGTGGTCGGGTACGTGGACGACCGGCTCGGCGGTCACACCCCGATCGTGGTCACCGAGGACGTCTCCGCCGTCGGCTGGGCCGGCCTGAAGGCGAGGCTGTCCTTCACCTCCGGCGCCGTGCCGCACACCGCGAAGGCCGGCACCCAGGTCGGCACGCTCACCGTCGGGGACGGGACGCCCGGCGCGGTGAAGGTTCCGGTGGCCCTCCAGAAGGATCTGTCCGAGCCCGGTTTCGGCGCCAAGCTCACCCGCGTGAGCTGACCGGCAGCACCCCCGCGCCCGCCCGCGCACCCCGTCCGCGCAACCCCGCCCGGCAGCCCCGTGGCGGGGTGCGTGCTAGCGTCACGAATCGGGGCAGGTCGCCGGTCTCGGGACGAGGCGGCGACCTGGACGGGAAGCGGCCGGGAACACTGCAGGAAGCGGCCGAGAACAGAAGCCGGGACACGGGGAGTGCCTTCAGGTGGCCACAGCGGAGCCGACACGCGCCGACGACGCCGATCCGGGGCCCGGATCCGGCTCGCGAATACGTCTGCCCATGACCGACGTCGCGACGGAGACGGCCGCCGAGAGACCGGCCGTCGCCACGGCCGGTACGACGGCGGGTACGACGGCCGGTACGACGGCGGGTGCGACGGCGGGTGCGACGGCCGTCACGGACGGTGACGGCGACGCGGCAGGCCGTCCCGGTGGCGTGCGTACCCGTCTGCTCGCCGCCCTGGAACCGCTCCGGCGGCGACTGCTGCGGCATCCGGTGCTGTCCATGACGGCGCTCTCCGGCGTACTGCACATCATCTGGTTCTTCACGTTCGCGAACAGCGGTGGCGATCTGGCCGCGCAGGACGCCTGGGCGGAGTTCGTCGGCCGGCATCCGGACTCGGCGTACAACCTCGCCTGGTACGGGGGCATGCACCCGGTGTCGTACAGCGTGGTCTCGCCGTACCTGATGTCGGTCCTCGGCGTCCGTACGACGATGATGATCGCCGGGACGCTCTCGGCGGGCCTGCTGACGATGATCCTCATCCGCAGCCGGGCGGTGAGGAACCCGCTGTGGGTCTCGCTCGCCGGGATCTTCGCGCTGATCTGCAACGCGATCTCCGGCCGGGTGACCTTCGGGCTCGGCATGATGTTCGCGCTCGGCGCGGTCGCTGCGGTGTTCTGCTGGCCGTACCGGTGGCGGTACAAACGCTGGGCGAAGGCCCTGGTCGCCGCCCCGCTGGCCGCGCTCGCGACGATGTCCTCCCCGGTCGCCGGCCTGTTCGTGGGCCTGGTCGCGGTCGCGCTGTTCCTGCAGAAGCGGCGGCCGGGCGCGTGGGCGCTGGGGCTCGCGCCGTCGGCGGTGGTCGCCGTGTCGGCGTGGCTGTTCCCGTTCTCCGGCACCCAGCCGATGGGGATCGGCTCGGTGATCCTGCCGCTGCTGTACGGCGTGCTGTGCCTGTTCCTGGTGCCGAAGAAGTGGGTGACCGTCCGGCTGACGGCGGCCGTCTACAGCATCGGTGTCGTGCTGGTGTGGCTGATCAGCTCCCAGATCGGGTCCAACATCTCGCGGCTGCCGATGCTCTTCGCGGGCGCGACCCTGATCGCGGCCCTGCCGTACACCGTGCCGAAGTCCCGCCAGTGGTACGTGACCGTGCTGGCCTTCCTCGGCTTCGTCGGCTGGCTCGGCTTCAAGTCGGTGGACGACATCATCCACACCACGCCGGCCGCCTCCTGGGCGCGGGAGCTCGCCCCGCTCGTGAACGAGCTGCAGAAGGCCGGCGCCGAGAAGGGCCGCGTCGAGGTGGTCCCGGCCCGGTCCCACCGCGAGGCGTCCGCGCTCGCCCCGTACGTCAACCTGGCCCGTGGCTGGAACCGGCAGGCCGACATGGAGCGCAACCCGCTCTTCTACGACGACACGCTCAACTCGGCGACCTACCACGAGTGGCTCCAGCGCTGGGCGGTGCACTACGTGGTGCTGCCCAAGGACAACGTGGACGGGGACGGCGGCGAGCGGGAGCTGCTGCAGCGCGGGATGCCGTATCTGAGGCAGGTCTGGGGCGACGCCAACTGGCAGCTGTTCCAGGTGACCGATCCGGCGCCGCTCGCCGAGCCGAACGCGGTGGTGGACCGGGCCGAGCAGGGCGAGATGACCTTGCGGGTGCGCGAGGCCGGGCGGATCCTGATCCGGATCCCGTACTCGCCGTGGCTGAGCATCGTCGACGAGCACGGCAAGAGCGTGAAGCCGCCGCAGCCCTCCCCGGGTACGCCGAAGACGTACCGGAACGTCAACGGGTGTCTGATGCAGACGCCGGAGGACGGGAACGGGGACAGGTGGACGATGCTGCTCGCCCCGCGGGCCGGGACGTACCACCTGGCCGCGCCGTACCAGCTGCCGCGCGGTACGCCGTGCCCGGAGGAGCTGAGGTGAGTCCGGCCGGCGTCGTGCCGGCCGGTGCGCTACCGGCTGCCGCGTAGCTCGGCGACGTAGGTGTCCGTGCCCGGGATCGTCGGGATGAACGGCGCCACCAGTTCCACCCTGCCCAGCCCCGAGGCGGAGACGTCCGCGTCCAGGCCTGTGAAGTGGTCCGCCCAGCACTCCCGCGGGTCCCGCTCCAGGAACCACAGCAGGGTGAGCCGGGTGTCCACGCCCTCGACCTGCTTGACGTAGGTCATGCGGTCGCCCGGCAGCGGTGTCGGCCGGAACACCGTGACCAGGGCGGACGGGGAGCCGGCGAGGCGGCGCGGCAGGTGCCGGGCGCGCAGCCACTCCAGCAGTTCCGCCCGCCGCCGCGGGGAGTCGGCGTCGATCACCTCCAGCACCAGGCCCCGGTAGGGGTGGTCGAGGGCGTGGACGTCGCGCGGCCCGGCCGCGCCGTCCCGGTACACCGTCGTCTCGTGGTCCTGGAAGGCCGTGAAGACGTGGGTGCGGTCGTGGTGGACCCGGGCGTCCCGGTTGAGCCGCTTGTTGATGGCGACCGTCCACTTCATGTGCTCGGCGTAGCGGCCGGCGGTGATCCAGTAGGTGGAGAGGTAGCAGCCCGCGGTGACCGGCTGGGCGACCGCCGACTTCTCCGGGTGGCGCAGGAGTTGCAGTTCCCGGGTCGCGACCCAGCGGCGGCCCGCGTAGATCCAGGGCATGGCCATCGCACCGGCGTAGTAGTGGTCGTCCTCGTACCAGCGGTTGTAGGCGTACTCGTGGCCCGGGTGCGGCTCGACCATCGTGATCAGGGCGTGGCCGGGGCGGACACCGTACGGTCCGACGGCGGCCAGCTCGGCGTACAGGTCGCTGCGGGTGTCCTCGCTCATGCGGTTCCCCTTCCGTCCTCCCGCGGTCGCCCATACTCTGACGCTCCGTCAGATAGAACGCCATACCCCGGGAGGCCCCGATGTCCCTGCTCACCGGCAAGACCGTCGTCGTCTCGGGCGTCGGGGCCGGGCTCGGCCACCAGGTCGCCGCGGCCGTCGTACGGGACGGCGGGAACGCGGTGCTCGGGGCGCGCACCGAGGCCAACCTCGCCAAGAGCGCGGCCGGGATCGATCCGGACGGCGCGCGCACGGCGTTCCGGGCCACCGACATCACCGACGAGGGGCAGTGCGAGGCGCTGGCGGCGCTGGCGCGGGAGCGGTTCGGCGCGATCGACGCCGTGGTGCACGTGGCCGCCTGGGACTCGTACTTCGGCGGGCTGGAGGACGCCGACTTCGCGACCTGGCGGTCGGTCGTGGACGTGAACCTGCTGGGGACGCTGCGGATGACCCGGGCGTGCCTGCCGGCGCTGAAGGCGGCCGGCGGCGGGTCGGTGGTGTTCATCGGGACGCAGTCGGCCGTGGCCGCGCCCTCGCAGGTGAGGCAGACCGCGTACGCCGCGTCGAAGGGGGCGCTGACCAGCGCGATGTACTCACTGGCCCGGGAGCTGGGGCCGTACCGGATCCGGGTCAACACCGTGCTGCCGGGCTGGATGTGGGGGCCGCCGGTGCAGGCGTACGTCCGGTTCACCGCGCGGACGGAGGGGGTCACGGAGGACGAGGTGCTGGGCCGCCTGACCGAACGGATGGCACTGCCGGAGCCGGCCACCGACGGGGACGTGGCGGACGCGGCGGTGTTCCTCGCCTCGCCGCGGGCGCGGGCGATCACCGGACAGCAGCTGCTCGTGAACGCCGGGGAGTTGATGAGATAGCCCGGTTTCGCACCACAGACTGTTCATGAATCTGAACTGAAGTCATCAAGTCGAACAATTTTACCCTTACTTGACCTACCGCTTGCTTGTCGCGTTCACGTACCCGGACCCACGATCGGGCACATGAACAGTCTCGACTGGGCCGTGCTCATCGGCTACTTCGGTGTGATGGTCGCGATCGGCGTCTGGTCGCACAAGCGCGTCGACAACGTCTCCGACTTCTTCACGGCCGGCGGCAAGATGCCCTGGTGGCTCTCCGGCATCTCGCACCACATGTCGGGCTACAGCGCCGTGATGTTCACCGGGTACGCGGGCATCGCCTACACCTACGGCGTCACCTCCTTCATCACCTGGTCCTTCCCCATCGCGCTCGGCATCGCCATCGGGTCGAAGCTGTTCGCGCCGCGCATCAACCGGTTGCGTTCCCGGCTCCACGTGGCCTCCCCGCTGGAGTACCTGAAGAACCGCTACAACCTGCCGACCCAGCAGGCGCTCGCCTGGTCCGGCATGCTGCTGAAGATCGTGGACGTGGGCGCCAAGTGGGCCGCGATCGCCACCCTGTTGTCCGTGTTCACCGGCGTCTCCCTGAACCAGGGCATCCTCATCACCGGCGCGATCACCGCCGTCTACTGCACGATCGGCGGCCTGTGGGCGGACGCACTGACCGAACTCGGCCAGTTCATCATCCAGTTGCTGGCCGGCGTCTCCATGTTCGTCGCGGTCGTGGTGAAGCTGAGTGACAAGCACATCGGCTTCCTCGGGGCCTGGGACGAGCCCGCGCTGCACGGCCACGGCAAGCCGCTGATCGGCCCGTACGGCACGGTGTTCCTGCTGGCGTTCCTCTTCATCAAGCTCTTCGAGTACAACGGCGGCATGCTCAACCAGGCCCAGCGCTACATGGCCACCGGCAGCGCCCACCAGGCCGAACGCTCGGCCCGGCTGTCGGCGATCCTGTGGCTGGTCTGGCCGGTGGTCCTGTTCTTCCCGATGTGGATGTCCCCGCTGCTGGTCCACGCCCAGAAGCCGGACGGCTCCGACTCCTACGGCCTGATGACCGAACAGCTCCTGCCGCACGGGCTGCTGGGCCTGGTCGTCGTCGGCTTCTTCTCCCACACCATGGCCATGTGCTCCTCCGACGCCAACGCCATCGCGGCGGTGTTCACCCGGGACCTGGCGCCGGTGCTGTCCGCGAGGGCACGGGCGTGGGGCGAGCGTTCGGGCCTGATCGCGGCCCGGGTCACGACGGTCGTCTTCCTCGGCCTGTCCATGGCGGTCGCGACCCAGGTCAACTCCCCCGCCTTCAAGGACATCATCACGGTCGTCATCAAGTGGGTGGCCGGTCTGATGGGCCCGATCGCGATCCCGATGATGCTCGGTCTGCTCCGCGCGTTCCGCCGCAGCGGACCGACGGCCGCGCTCACCAGCTGGGCGGCGGGCCTGCTGGCCTTCTGGCTGGTCAACTACCCCGTCAACTGGAACGTCGACGGCGGTGTCCCGCTCCAGTACCAGGTGTCGGTCCCGCTCGTGGTCTCCCTGGTCCTGTACGTCCTCATCGGCTGCCTGAAGCCGGAGGACACCCCGGAGCGCCTGGCCGTCATCGAGAAGGTCAACACCGACGGGGACGAGGGCGCCGCGCCGGCCGTACCGGTCCCCGCGGGGGCCGGGGACGACGTGGTGGGAGCTCCGTAGCGAGCGCCGCCGGTGGCCCGGTGCCGGGTGCGTGGGGCCGGCCGCGCGGGTCCCCGCACCCCTTCGGGGCGCCTGTCACGCCCGCGGGTACCGCGCAAGCCAGCCCGGGGACGAGCCCGCCGGGCCGTGCAGTGCGGGGCCCTGGGTCATCTCCATCGCGAAGTCGTCGGCGAGTTCCAGCATCGTGGGACGGCCCTCCAGCTCGGCCAGCCAGGCCGGCGGGAGGGCCGTCTCGCCGTGCAGGGCGCCCAGAAGACCACCGGCGAGAGCGCCCGCGGCGGCGGAGGGGCCGCTCTGGTTCACCGCCAGGCACAACCCGTGTCGTACGTCCTCCCCCACCAGCGCGCAGTACACGGACGCGGCCAGCAGCCCGTCCGCCGTGCCGTCGCCGGCCAGTTCCTCCACACGGGCCGGCGTGGGCATTCCCTGCCGCACGGCTCCGAGGGCGTGCTGGAGGGCGGCGGAGACCGGCTGGTGGCCCGGGCGGACGGCGAGCAGGGCGAGCGCCCGCTGCACCGCGCCGTCCGGACTGTCGCCCCGGGCCAGCGCGTGCACGATCACGGCGTACGCACCGGCCGACAGGTAGGCGATGGGGTGGCCGTGGGTCTGGGCCGCGCACTCCACCGCCAGCTGGACGACGAGCTGCGGCTCCCAGCCGACCAGCAGGCCGAAGGGCGCCGAGCGGGCGACCGCCTCCGGACCCAGCTCCCCGGGGTTCTTCGGGGCCTCCAGCGTGCCCATGGTCCCGTCGCCCAGCCCGATCAGCAGCGCCCGGGTCGGGTCCCGGCGGGCGTACAGCCACTCCTCGCGGGCCAGCCAGCCGTCGTCCTCGCGGCGCTCGTCGGGCCCCCAGTCCCGCTGGGTGGCCGCCCAGCGCAGATACGCCCGGTGCACGTCGGTCGGCGGGTGCCAGGCGCCGGTGTCCCGGCGCACCTGGGCGCGGATCAGCCCGTCCACGGTGAACAGGGTCAGCTGGGTGTGGTGGGTGACCGTGCCGCGCCGGCCATGGCCGAAGGCCAGGTCGAGCAGCCCCTCACCGCCGTACGCGGCCCGGATCTCCTCCAGGGACAGCGCGTCGGCGGGCCCGCCCAGCGCGTCGCCCACCGCGGCCCCGAGCAGGGTGCCGCGCACCCTGCTGCGGAAGTCCTGCTGCTCGACTCGGCCCCAGACGGCACCGGACGTCGCACCCACCAGACCTCCCCGCGGAACCGTCCATCCGTACGACGCTCAGCACTGTAATCGACCCGGAACCGTCCGTTCAGTGGGGCAGACCGGGCTCGCGGGCGATGACGGTCCGCGAGCGGGCCCGGGGGCACCACGTTCCGCCTCCCCTTCTTCTTCCGGGGGCAGCGGCATCCTCACCCCGCCGGAGCCGGCGGGGTGAGGATGCCGGGCCCGTTGGGCCGCGGGCGGGACTGGGTCTATCGTCTGAATCCTGAGGCCAGAGCGAGGAGGGCGGCCGGTGATGCCGCAGGACGAGGCCGTGATCGGACGCACGGGGAAGGTACTCATCGCAACGCGCGGACCCGCGGGCCCCGGCGAGGTCCTGGTCCGGGTCAGGGGCGGTTCCGAGACCTTCCTCGCCTGGTCGGAGGAGCCCCTGCCCGCGGGCGCGACGGTGCTCGTGATCGAATCACGGGGATGCCGAGAGGTCGGCGTCATCGAGTGGGTGGATCCATTGGACGCGCTCGGCGGCGACCCCGTCGACGCCGGCTGAGGAGTACGAGCATGTTCGGATACCGCGTTCCCGCCCCTGACGAGGCGATGCTGATCTCGGGAGGCCGGCGGGGACTGGGGGGCGCGCCGTTCCGAGTGGTGACGGGCCACGGCAAGTTCGTGCTGCCGGTCTTCCGCAAGGTCCGGTTCCTCACGCTGTCGATGTGCGAAGCGGAGGTCACCGAGACCTGTGTGACCCGTCAGGGCATCTCGCTGCACGTCCGCGCGGTCATCGCCTTCAAGGTGGGCAACGACCACGAGAGCATCATCAACGCGGGCCAGCGGTTCCTCTCCGACCAGGAGCAGATGTCGGTGCTCACCGGCCGGATCTTCGCCGGACACCTGCGAGCGATCATCGGCTCGATGACGGTCGAGGAGATCGTGACCGAGCGCCAGAAGCTCGCCGCGGAGGTCCTGGACACCTCCAAGACGGAGATGGCCAAGATCGGCCTGATCGTGGACTCACTGCAGATCCAGTCGATCGACGACGGCGACACCGGCTACATCGACGCGATGTCCGCGCCGCACAAGGCGGCCATCCAGCGGCAGGCCCAGATCGCCCAGGCGCAGGCCACCCAGGCCTCCGCCGAGGCGGAGCAGGCGGCGGCCCGCAAGCAGGCCGAGTACGCCCGGCAGACCGCCGTCGTCAGGGCCGAGTACTCGGCCGAGGTGGACCGCGCCCAGGCCGAGGCCGCGCAGGCCGGACCGCTGGCGCAGGCCCACGCCCAGCAGGAGGTGCTCGCCGCCCAGACGGAACTGGCCCAGCGCCAGGCCAAGTTGCGCCAGCAGCAGCTCGTGGCAGAGGTCGTGAAGCCCGCCGAGGCCGAGGCCGAGCGGGTCAGGATCCTCGCCGCCGCCGAGGCACAGCGGATGAAGATCCAGGCGGAGGCGGCGGCCTCGTACGACCGGGTCGCGCTCGACCGGATGCTGATCGACCAGCTCCCGCAGATCGTGAAGGAGGCCGCCGGAGGCCTGGCCGGCGCCAACGTCAATGTCCTGAACGGCGCGGACGGCCTCGGTGAGATCGCCGCCGGACTGGTCTCCCAGGGCCTGACGATCCTGGACTCGGTCCGGCAGAACCTGAACGGCCCGGGCTCCGACGGGGACCGCCCCGGGGAGTCCCAGGGCAGCGGCCTGCTCCAGCTGCACCCGGGCAAGGACCCGAAGTCGGACGACGGTCCGGTGAACGTCGACTAGCGGACGCCGACGACCGTCCGGCCTCACGCCGCCACCGAGGCCGGACGGCAGTCGCGGCACCGGGCCGGCCGCGGCGCCCGGAAGGCGCGGTCACAGCCGTCGCATGTCTGGAGCGGATCCGGGCGTGAGGGTGTGACACTCGCCGGCGGCGTGGGCAGGTGCGGGGGCAGTCGGGCACTCAGGCGGTGGGACAGAAGGGCCGCCGGGTGCTTGATCGGATCCTGGGGCAGCCCGCTGGTGAGGGTCCGTACGACGGCCGTGGGAGGCACGCCCCGTTCCAGCCACTCGGTGACAGCCGGAGCCAGGCGGTGTACGTCCCGTTCGGTGAGGATCAGCCGGGAGTCATGGGCGCGCAGGCCGGCGAGCAGTTCAGTGGCCGACCGGCCTGCCGCGGGTGCCTTCGGCCGGGGCGAGGGCTCGGGTTCCGGAACCGGGGCGGCCGGGGCCACCGCGAGCTTCGGCTTGTTGAAGGAGATCGTCCGGGTCGTCACCTGTCCGGATTGAAGACGCTCCCTGGGGCGCGCGAGGTATCCGTGTTGCTCCAGCTCGCGCAGGGCCGCCGCGATCCGGATCTCGCCCTCGGGGAACTTCGCCGCCAGGGTCTTGATGCCGATCGGTGTGCCCTCCGGCAGCGACTGGATGTGCAGCGCCAGGCCGATGGCCACGAGGGACAGCTCCGGGTGCTGGGCCAGGTGATTGCCGACGACGGTGAAGTTGTCGTGGTGGGGTTCGTTCACGTGGGTGACGCCGGAGGAACGCCGGGACTTGGGGCGTGCGGGCGCGTTACGCTTCTTGTCAGTCACTGGGAAGGTCCTTGCTTCCTCGGTGATCAGGCCCTCGCACTGGGATGCCAGTCCCGGCGAGGGCCGATGCATGTCTACGGGTTGCCGTCGCCGACGTTGCACCACAACTGCCCCTCCGCGCCAGTTGCTTCGGGCATATTCACTCCGGCGAGTGAGCGACGGGGGCGGTGGGGGTGGGTTCGGTTCTTTCCCCGGTTCTTTGGTCTTCTGGGGTCGGGCGCCGCCGGGTCGCACCCGGCCGCGACCCGGTACGCGCCATCACACCACGTCGGCTTCGAGCAGCCGGCGTCCACCGGGTTGTGGATGCACGGGACCCGGCCGCCGGGACTCCCTACCCTGATGCGTGACGACGTGAACACGGAGGGTGAGCCATGAGGGACGAGGAGGCCGAGGCCGTACTCAAGGCGGTCGGGCGGCAGATCAGGCTGTGGCGGGAGGCCGCCGGACTGAAGCAGGGGGAACTGGGAGCGCGGATCGGGTACGGAGAGGATCTCGTCTCGGCGGTGGAGCGAGGAGTACGGGTCCCGCAGCCGGACTTCCTGGACGCGGCGGATGAAGTTCTGAGCGCCGCGGGGAAGTTGGCCGCGATGAAGGAGGACGTCGAGAAGGCTCGTTACCCCAAGAACGTCCGGGACCTTAAGAAACTGGAGGACGAGTCCGTCGAGATGGGCGCCTACGCCGCTCTCCACGTCCACGGGCTTCTCCAGACCGCCGAGTACGCCAGGGCGCTGTATGCGATGCGCCGCCCCTCCTACTCCGAAGAGGAGATCGACCGCCTCGTCACGGCGCGCATGTCACGGAAGTCCGTGTTCGAGCGGGTACCGAAGCCGCTCATCACCTTCGTGCTGGAAGAGGTGACGCTACGGCGGCCGATCGGAGGCACACCTCCTGGAACTCAGCAGGTTGCGGCACGTGGCGATCCAGGTGATGCCTACCGACCGCGAGGGTCACGCGGGCATGATGGGCTCGTTCCGAGTGCTGAAACTGCGCAGGGGCGGAACGATGGGCCAGACAGAAGGCCAGCTGTACAACCGTGTGATCAGCCATCCACAGGAAGTGCAGATCTTGGAGATGCGCTATGGAATGATCCGAGCGCAGTCACTCCCGCCTCGGGAGTCCGTGGCTCTCATCGAGAAGATTCTGGGAGAAGAGACATGACCACCGACACTCTGACCTGGTTCAAGAGCAGCTACAGCGGCAACGACGGACCCGACTGCGTAGAAGTAGCCATATCCCCCGCCACCATCCACATCCGCGACTCCAAGAACAGGACCGGCGCCCGACTCGCCGTCAGCAGCGACATCTGGCCCGCGTTCCTCGGCTTCGCCTGCGACCCCGCTCCGCGGGAGAGAATCCAGGCATGAACACCACCCCCACCCGCCACACCGGCCTCGGCCTTGCCGCCGGTGTGCTCACCGGCATACTCGCCCTCTACATCACCCTCGTCGCCCTCGGGAACATCACCGACTTCGGGACGAACCAGCAGTTCGTCCGCCATGTGCTGGCGATGGACACGACGTTCAAGGACGACGACCTGATGTGGCGCGCGATCACCAGCACCGCCCTCCAGGACACCGCCTACGTGCTGATCATCGCCTGGGAGACGGCGGCGGCGCTCGTGCTGATCTGGGGCACCTACCTGTGGGCGCGGCAGGACGCCGACCGCGCCCGGCGCTTTTCCACCTACGGCCTGCTGATGCTCCTGCTGCTCTTCGGGGCCGGGTTCATCGCGATCGGCGGCGAGTGGTTCTCGATGTGGCAGTCCAAGACGTGGAACGGACTGGACGCCGCCACCCGGATCTTCCTGCTCAGCGGCGTCGCCCTGATCGTCAACCAGTTGCCCGGGGCGGGCCGCCGGGACGCTAGTTGACGACCGTCACCCTCGTGCCCTGATCACCGAAGGCCCACAGCGCGGCTCCGTCCTCCTTGTGGAGGCGGATGCCGCCCCGCTTCTGGCCGTTCGCCGGCGGCGGCGAGGAGCCGTCCAGGGCATTGGAGAAGGCGACGTTCACGCCGGACACCTTGGTGAAGTACATGACGTGCTCGATCTCGACGCCGTCCGAGCCCTTGAGGGACTGGGTCCGCAGGGTTATCGAGTAGCGGCCGGGCCGCGGGTCCACCGTGCCCGGCCACACCGCGAACGTGCGCACCGGCTTGCCGGTCGCGTCGACCAGCCACAGCCGCTTCCCGGCCAGTGAGTACACGATCCGGCGGCCCTCGCCGGAGGCGTCCGGCAGGGCGGGCACGGCCGGCGCCTGGGGCGACGCGGACGCGTGGGGCCGCGCCGCCGCCGACGCGCCGGGCCTGCTCACGGCAGCCGTGGGGTGCGGCCCGTGGTGCGCCTGTACGGCGAGGGCGACGACGGCCACGGTGGCCCCCGCCGTCAGACCGGTGACCCAGGCCCACGAGGGCAGTCGGGCAGCCACGGGACGCATCTCCTCCGCTACGGGGCCCCGTCCAGGATCGGGGGTCGGATCATCGTACTCAGTCCAGGACCGGCAGCAGATCCGGCAGGTGCCCGTCGGACGCCTCGGCCGCCCGCCGCCGCTCCTCGGACACCTCGCCGTACAGCGTGGTGCGCGGCTTCGCGGGCCGGCCGGCCGCCTCCGCCACCGCGACGAGGTCGCGGACCGACTTGTACGAGCCGTAGGAGGAGCCCGCCATGCGGGAGATCGTCTCCTCCATGAGGGTGCCGCCGAGGTCGTTCGCGCCGGAGCGGAGCATCTCCGCCGCCCCCTCGATGCCCAGTTTGACCCAGCTCGTCTGGATGTTGGGGATCCAGGGGTGGAGCAGAAGCCGGGCCATCGCCGTCACCGCCCTGTTGTCCCGCACGGTCGGGCCGGGGCGCGCGATACCGGCCAGGTACACCGGGGCGTTCGTGTGGATGAAGGGCAGCGTCACGAACTCCGTGAAGCCGCCCGTCTCGCGCTGGATCCCGGCGAGCGTGCGCAGGTGGCCGAGCCAGTGGCGGGGCTGGTCCACGTGCCCGTACATCATCGTGGAGGACGAGCGGATACCCAGCTCGTGCGCGGTCGTGATCACCTCGATCCAGGTGGCCGTGGGCAGCTTGCCCTTGGTCAGCACCCAGCGGACCTCGTCGTCCAGGATCTCCGCCGCCGTACCGGGGACGGAGTCCAGACCCGCCTCCTTGGCGGCCGTGAGCCACTCCCGGATCGGCATCCCGGTCCGGGTCGCGCCGTTCACCACCTCCATCGGGGAGAAGGCGTGGACGTGCATGCCGGGGACGCGTTCCTTCACCGCCTTCGCGATGTCGAAGTACGCGGTGCCCGGCAGGTCCGGGTGGATGCCGCCCTGCATGCACACCTCGACCGCCCCCACGTCCCACGCCTGCTGGGCGCGGTCCGCCACCTGCTCCAGCGAGAGCGTGTACGCGTCCGCGTCCGTGCGGCGCTGCGCGAAGGCGCAGAACCGGCAGCCGGTGTAGCAGACATTGGTGAAGTTGATGTTGCGCGTGACGATGTAGGTGACGTCGTCGCCGACCGCCGACCTGCGCACGTCGTCGGCGACCCGGCACAGCGCGTCCAGCGCCGGGCCGTCCGCGTGCAGCAGGGCGAGGGCCTCGGCGTCGGTCAGCCGGGTCGGGTCGTCGGCGGCGGTGCGCAGTGCCGCGCGCACGTCGGTGTCGATGCGCTCGGGGGCCATGCCGGGGGCCGCCGCCTCGCGCAGGGCCTCCCAGTCGCCGTACACCTCGTCGAAGTCGGCGCGCCGGTCGGCGGTACGGCCCTCGGTGTCGATGGAGGCGTGCAGGTCGGTACGGCCGGCGGCGGTGAACGCCTCCTCCGGTTCCTGCCAGGGGCGGCCCTCGACCGGTGCGTCGGGCAGGGCGAGGCCCGTCGCGGGGTCGGCGAGGGCGGCGACGTGCGGGCGCAGCCGCGGGTCCAGCCAGGGCTCGCCCCGGCGCACGAACTCCGGGTAGACGCAGAGGCGTTCGCGCAGCTCGAAGCCGGCCGCGCGGGAGCGCTCGGTGAGTTCCTCGATCTGCGGCCAGGGCCGCTCGGGGTTGACATGGTCGATGGTGAGGGGCGAGACCCCGCCCCAGTCGTCGATACCGGCGTCGATCAGCCGCTCGTACTCGCTGTCGACCAGGTTCGGCGGGGCCTGGAGGCAGGCGCCCGGGCCCATGATGTGCCGGGCGACGGCCACCGTGGCGATCAGCTCGTCCAGTTCGGCGTCCGGCATGCCGCGCATCGCCGTGTCCGGCTTGGCGCGGAAGTTCTGGATGATCAGCTCCTGGATGCCGTGGTAGGCGCGGGCGACCTTCCGGAGGGCGAACAGCGACTCCGCGCGTTCCTCGTACGTCTCCCCGATGCCGATGAGCAGCCCGGAGGTGAAGGGCACGGAGGAGCGGCCGGCGTCCTCCAGGACGCGCAGCCGGACGGCCGGCTCCTTGTCCGGGGAGCCGTGGTGCGGGCCGCCGGGCTCGGACCAGAGCCGGGTGGCGGTCGTCTCCAGCATCATGCCCATGCTCGGCGCGACCGGCTTCAGCCGCTGGAAGTCGGTCCACGTCATGACGCCCGGGTTGAGGTGGGGCAGCAGGCCCGTCTCCTCCAGGATGCGGACGGAGACGGCGCGGACGTAGGCGATGGTGTCGTCGTAGCCGTGCGCGTCGAGCCACTCGCGCGCCTCCGGCCAGCGGTCCTCCGGCTTGTCGCCGAGGGTGATCAGGGCTTCCTTGCAGCCGAGGGCGGCACCCTTGCGGGCGATGTCCAGCACCTCGTCGGGGGACATGAACATCCCGTGCCCGGCGCGGCGCAGCTTGCCGGGCACGGTGACGAACGTGCAGTAGTGGCACTTGTCGCGGCACAGCCGGGTGAGGGGGATGAAGACGCTCTTCGAGTACGTGATGACGCCGGGCCTGCCCGCCGCCTCCAGGCCCGCGTCCCGCACCCGGGCCGCGGACGCGGTGAGAGCGGTCAGGTCCTCACCGCGCGCCTGCAGGAGCACCGCCGCCTCGGCGACGTCGAGGGCGACGCCGTCCCGGGCGCGTTTGAGGGCGCGACGCATGGAGTTCTCGGTCGGGCCGGTTCCGGAGGTCGCGGAAGTCGTCATCCCTCGAGCGTAGATGCTTCGCCGATTCAGCGAGGTCAGGGGGCCGTGGTGGCCGGGCCGGTGCCGGAGCGCGGTGGCCGGCTCGCGCAGTCCCCACGCCCCTGGAACCGGATGCGCCGCCCCGGGCCGGCCGGCGCCCGGGGTCAGAGGAGCGCCGCGTAGGAGTCCAGCGCCCGCAGCACCTCCGCCTCCCCCTCCGGCGGCAGTTGCACCACGACCTCGTCGATGCCGAGGTCCGCGTAGTGGGCGAGCTTGCCGGAGGTGGGCTGGACGGCGTACGGGACGACCTGGAGGGCGGCCGGGTCGCGGCCCGCGTCCGCCCACGCCGAGCGCAGCGCGGGCAGTGACTCGGTGAGCCCACGCCCGCCGATCGGCAGCCAGCCGTCGGCGTACTCGGCGATGTGCGCGAACAGCTTCGGCCCGGCGGCCCCGCCGACGAGCGTGCGGGGGCCGACGACCGGGCCGCGCGGCTTCTGCACGGGCTTGGGGTGGGCCAGGCTGGCCCGTACGCTGCCGAACTCGCCCGTGTAGGAGGTCGGTTCTGGCGACCACAGCGCGCGCATCAGGGCCATCCGGTCGCGCACCAGCTCCCGCCGGGTCCGCCAGGTCACGCCGTGGTCGGCGGCCTCCTCCACGTTCCAGCCGTAGCCGAGGCCGAGGGTGAAGCGCCCGCCGGACAGGTGGTCCAGCGTGGCGATCTGCTTGGCGAGGTCGATCGGGTCGTGCTGGGCGACCAGGGTGATCCCGGTGCCGAGGCCGAGCCGCTCGGTCACGGCGGCGGCCTGGCCGAGCGCGACGAAGGGGTCGAGGGTGCGGCCGTACTCGGGCGGCAGGTCTCCGCCGGCCGGGTACGGGGTGGTCCGCTCCGCCGGGATGTGCGTGTGTTCGGGCAGGTACAGCCCGGCGAAACCACGCTGTTCGAGTTCGCGGGCGAGACGGACGGGGGTGATGGTCTCGTCCGTGAGGAAGATCGTGACGGCGATACGCATGGGCCATCTGTACCGGGTGCCGCCTCCGCTGTCCATACCGACCGGTCGGGATAGACGACGGGCGTCGACGCCCCGTCCGCACTCGAAACCCGCCGATTCCCTTCCCGCCCCCGCGTGTTCACGCCCGAGGGGAAGGTTCACCGGCATGTGCGATGACGACGCAAGGCCCGGAAGACGTTCACTGATCGTGGCGGGTGCCGCGGCCGCGCTTACGTTGGGAAGCGTGACCTTCGCGAGAGGGGCGGACACCATGCACCAGACCGAGACCCGAACGGTGCGCGGCACGCTGCCGACCGGTTCGCCGGACTTCGTGTACGTGCCCGTCGAAGTACCCGAGGGCACCAGGGAGATCAAGGTCTCCTACACCTACGACCGCCCGGCCGTCCCCGCCGGCACCGCCGGCAACGCCCTGGACATCGGTCTCTTCGACGAGCGCGGGACCGAACTGGGCGGGAGGGGCTTTCGCGGGTGGTCCGGCGGGGCCCGGACGGAGTTCTTCGTCCGCGCCGACGACGCCACGCCCGGCTACCTCCCCGGGACGATCGAGGCGGGCACCTGGCAGATCGCCCTCGGCCCCTACACCGTCGCCCCCCAGGGACTGTCGTACGAGCTCACGATCACCCTCACCTACGGCGAGCAGGCCGCCGCCCCCGACCCCGGGTACCCGCCGGAGCGGGCCAAGGGCCGCGGCCGGGCCTGGTACCGCGGTGACTGCCATCTGCACTCCTGGCACTCCGACGGCCGCCGCACCCCCGCCGAGATCGCCGCGCTCGCCCGCGCCGCCGGCCTGGACTTCATCAACAGCTCCGACCACAACACGCACACCTCGCACGCCCACTGGGCGGACGCCGCGGGCGACGACCTGCTGGTGATGCTGGGCGAGGAGATCACCACCCGCAACGGCCACGTCCTGGCGCTCGGCACGGACCCCGGCACCTTCGTCGACTGGCGCTACCGGGCCCGTGACAACCGCTTCGGCCGGTTCGCCCGCCAGATCCGCAGGTCCGGCGGACTGGTCGTACCCGCCCACCCGCACGCCACCTGTGTCGGCTGCAACTGGAAGTTCGGCTTCGGCGAGGCGGACGCCATCGAGGTGTGGAACGGCCCCTACACGCCCGACGACGAGGTGGCGCTGGCCGACTGGGACAGCATGCTGGTGGCGTCCGTGCGGGACGGCGGGGCCTGGATCCCGGCGATGGGCAACAGCGACGCGCACCGTGACCCCGACCCGGTCGGCTCGCCGCAGACGGTGGTCCTCGCCGAGGACCTGACCCGGGAGGCGATCCAGGAGGGCATCAAGGCGGGGCGCTCGTACGTCGCCGAGTCCAAGAACGTCTCGCTGGCCTTCACCGCGTCCGGCGGGCAGGGCGGACACGCGGGCATCGGGGGGCGGCTGGCGGTCGCGCCCGACACCCCGGTGACGGTGCGCCTGGAGGTGTCCGGTGCCCCGCGCTGCACGGTTCGCTTCGTCACCGACCAGGGCGTGCGGTTCACCGGTGCCCCGCTGCCGGTGGCCGGCTCGGGGGTGGTGGAGTGGCGCACCACCCCGGCGAACGCGGCATACGTCCGCGCCGAACTCCGGCACGAGACAGCGGCGGGACCGGTGCCGGGGGCGCTGGCGGCATTCACCAACCCGGTCTTCCTCGGGCGCACTGCCCCCGTTGCCATCGATCATGATCGCGAGAGAGGCTGACACGGGCCGTCCGTACACCGGTCCGTGCTTCACACGCCCCTTCGCGGAGCTGCCACAGCGTCCGCGCGCCACATGCTGGCGGAGGGTGTCCGCAGACGAGAGCAGGAGAGTCCGAGACATGTCACGCAAAGCCGGCGACCTCAAGCGGCGGATCCTCACGCGCCTTCAGCGCCATGTGGCCAACCCGATCAACCGGCGCATCCCCACGCAGACCCTCCTGGAGACCACCGGCCGCACGTCCGGCCTGCCGCGGCCGACGCCGGTGGGCGGGAGCCGGGTCGGGGACTCCTTCTGGATCGTCTCGGAGTTCGGGTTCACGTCGCACTACATCCGCAACATCCAGGCCGATCCGCGCGTCCGCGTCCGGATCCGCGGCCGCTGGCACCACGGCACCGCGCATCTCCTCCCGGAGGACGACGCCGTGGCCCGGCTGCGCACCCTGCCCCGCTTCAACAGCGCGGCGGTACGGGCGTTCGGCACGGATCTGCTGACGGTACGGGTGGACCTGGAGGACTGAGCGACGGCTCAGCCCGGCCACACCAGGGACTGCACCTCGCTGTACGCGTGCAGCGCGTACACGCCGACGTCCCGGCCGACGCCGCTCTTCTTGAAGCCGCCGAACGGGGCCTCCATGTTGCGGGCCACGGTGTTGATGCCCACGCCCCCGGCCCGCAGCCGGCGCGCCACCCGGAACGCCCGGGCCACGTCACCGGACCACACGTAGTCGATGAGGCCGTAGTCGGAGTCGTTGGCGAGGGCCACCCCCTCGTCCTCGTCGTCGAACGGGATCACCACCACCACCGGGCCGAAGATCTCCTCCCGTGCCACCCGCATGTCGTTGGCGCACCCGGCGAGCAGCGTGGGCGCGACATAGAAACCCCGTTCCGGCGACGGCCGTTCACCACCCGCCACCACGACCGCTCCCTCTTTCCGGCCGAGTTCGACGTACGACTCCACCCGATCCCGGTGCGCGGCCGAGATCACCGGCCCCACGACGGTGTCCGCGGCCCGCGGATCGCCCACCGTGAGCCGCCGCGCGTAGGCGCCGAGCCGCTCGACCAGCCGTTCGTGCACCCCCCGCTGGGCCAGCACCCGCGTCGGTGCCGTGCAGATCTGCCCGCTGTAGAAGGAGAAGGTGGTGCCGATGCCGGCCACGGCCGAGGCCAGGTCGGCGTCGTCGAAGACGAGCGCGGCACCCTTGCCGCCCAGCTCCATCAACTGGCGTTTCATGTCCCGCCCGCACACCTCGGCGATGCGCCGGCCGACGGCCGTGGACCCGGTGAAGCTGACCATGTCGACGTCGTCGGACGCCACCACGGCCTCGCCCACCGAGACGTCCCGCCCCGAGACGACGTTCACCACGCCCGGCGGCACCCCGGCGTCCGCCAGCGCCTCGGCCATCCGGTACACGGACAGCGGATCCTGCGGGGCGGGTTTCACCACCACCGTGTTGCCCATGGCCAGCGCCGGGGCGATCTTCCCGGCCGGGTTGGCCCACGGGTTGTTGTACGAGGTGACGCAGGTGACGACCCCGACGGGCTGCCGTACCGCGAGCGCCCCCATCACCCCGGCCCCGCCCATCGGGCCGGCCTCGTTGATCTGCGGGGCGACGGGCCACTCGGCCGGTTCGACCGTCGCGTACCGGCGGAAGCGGGCGGCGGCCACCCCGACCTGCATCGCGCGGGCGGTCCCGGTGGTGGCCCCGGTCTCGGCCCGGGCCAGTTCGGCGTACGGCACCAGCCGGTCCCGGATGATCCCGGCGGCCCGCGAAAGCACCGCCGCGCGCTCCTGCGGCCGGGTCCGCGACCACGCCCCGAACGCCTCCCGGGCCGCGGCGCAGGCCGCCCGTGCCTGCTCCGGCGAGGCCTCCGGCGCCCAGCCGACGGTCTCCTCGGTGGCCGGGTCGGTCACCGGGTAGTGCCCCCCGTCGGGCGCCACCCACTCCCCGCCGACGAACAGCGGCTGCGCCTCGCTCACCGGGTGCCCACCGTCTCCGTGTCCCGCCCGGACCGCAGCACCCGGCCCGGTACGGCCCCGGTCACCACGTCGTCCCGGATCACCTCCACACCGTTGACCCACACGGCCCGCACGCCGATCGCCCGCGAGTCCAGCCGCGGGCCGTCCCCCGGCAGGTCGTGCACGAGACGGGCCGGGCCCGCGTCGATCCGCTCCGGGTCGAGCAGGACCAGGTCGGCGTGGAAGCCCTCCGTCACCCGCCCCCGCTCCCGCAGCCCGAAGAGCCGGGCCGGGTCGTCGGTGAGCATCCGCACCGCCCGTTCCAGGCCGAGCAGCTTCCGGCCGCGCAGACAGTCCCCGAGGAACCGGGTGGTGTACGGCGCCCCGCACATCCGGTCCAGGTGGGCTCCCGCGTCCGACCCGCCGAGCAGCACGTCCTCGTGGCTCCAGGTCTCGGCGCGCAGCGCCCAGGAGGCCGGGTCGTTGTCGCTGGGCATGGGCCACAGCACGGTGCGCAGCTCGTCGTTCACGCAGATCTCCACCAGGCAGGCGAAGGGGTCCTGCCCGCGCTCGGCGGCGATGTCCCGCACCACGCGTCCGGTGAGCCCCCGGTTGGCCTCGCTGTAGGTGTCCCCGATGACGTACCGCCCGAAGTCCGCGAGCCGCCGGAACACCCCGGCCTCCTTCGAGCGGGCCCGCCGCAGCATCTCCGCGCGGACGTCCGGATCGCGGAGCCGGGCGATGCGCTCGGGCACGGGCAGCCCGAGGACCGGTCCCCAGCCCGGTATCAGGTTCAGCGCGCAGAAGGTGCCCAGGGACATGTTCATCGGGGTGAGGATCGGCATGGTGAGCGCCACGACCCTGCCGCCGGCCTTGCGGGCCCGTTCGCTCGCGCTCAGCTGCCGGGGCACGCGCTCCGGGACGGCCGCGTCGACGGTGAGCACGTTCCAGTTCAGGGGCCGTCCGGCGGCCGCGCTCATCTCCGTGAGCAGGTCGATCTCGGCATCGCTGAACTGGTCCAGGCAGCCGGCGACGATCGCCTCGATCTGGGTGCCCCCGTGCTCCCCGACGGCCCGGGACAGCGCCAGCAGTTCCTCGGGGCGGGCGTGCCGGGAGGCGACCGGCTGCCCGTCCCCGTCGGAGTGCGTGGCGGACTGGGTGGTGGACAGCCCCCAGGCACCGGCGTCCATGGCCTCGTGCAGCAGCCGGAGCATGTCCGCCAGCTGCTCCCCGGTGGGCTGTCCGCCGATCGCCTCCGGGCCCATGACGTGCCGGCGCAGCGCACAGTGCCCGACCATGAACCCGGCGTTGACGGCGATACGGCCCTCAAGGGCGTCCAGGTACTCCCCGAAGGAATGCCAGCTCCACGGCGCCCCCTGCTCCAGCGCCACCAGGGACATCCCCTCCACCTTGGACATCATCCGCCGGGTGTAGTCGGCGTCCTGGGGCCGGCCGGGGTGGAGGGGCGCGAGGGTGAAGCCGCAGTTCCCGGCCGCGACGGTCGTCACCCCGTGGTTGAGGGAGGGGGTGGCGTACGGGTCCCAGAAGAGCTGGGCGTCGTAGTGGGTGTGGGGGTCGACGAAACCGGGGGTGAGGACGAGGCCGTGCGCGTCCTCGGTCGTGCGGGCCGCTTCGGCGGTCTTCCCCACGGCGGCGATGCGGCCGTCGCGGATGCCGACGTCGGCGGTGCGGGCGGGCGCGCCGGTACCGTCCACGACGGTGACGCCCTTGATGAGGTGATCGAGCATGGGTCCTCCTCTCAACTCCGGTGCCGCGGTGCCCTGGGGGCGCGGGGAACTGCGCGACCGGCCACAGCGCAGCCGCAGCCGCCGGCGGCGCTCACACGGCCGCCCGGAACCGCGAGGTCCGGTGCACCGGATCCGTGTCGATCTTCGGAACCACGTGCTCGCCGATGAGCCGGATCGTCTGCAGCGTCTCCTCCTTCGGCACCCCCACCGGCAGCCCGAAGCTCAGCTGGTCGGCGCCCGCCTGCTCCCACCGCTTGCACTGGCGCAGCACCTCGTCCGGATCCCCGCAGATCAGCAGCTCCTCCTCGATCAGCAGCTCCACGAACTCCGGCGTGTACGCGGGCAGCGTCTGCGGCCACACCGGGAAGCCCTCGGGCCGCGGGAAGGTGTCGTGGTAGCGGAAGACCAGCGAGGGCAGGTAGTGCAGCCCGCCGTTCACGGCGATGTCGATGGCCTCGGCGTGCGTCGGTGCGCAGATGGCCGTGGTCGTGACCATCACGTTGTCGTTGACGAAGTCCCCGACCGGCTCGGCGTCCACGACCGCCGTCTTGTACTGCTCCAGCACCCACTCCATGTCGGAGACCTTCTGGACGCTGAAGCCGAGCACCCCGAGGCCCTTCTTCGCGGCCATGGCGTACGACGGCGGGGACCCGGCCGCGTACCACATCGCCGGGTGCGACTTCCCGTACGGCTTCGGCAGGACCTTGCGCGGCGGCAGCTGCCAGTGCTTGCCCTGGAAGCCGGCGTACTCGTCCTGGAGCCACATCTTCGGGAACTCGGCGATCGTCTCCTCCCAGATCTCCTTCGTGAAGTTCATGTCGGTGATGCCGGGCAGGAAGCCGAGGATCTCGTGCGACCCGGCGCCGCGCCCGCTGCCGAACTCGAAGCGTCCCTCGCTGAGGTGGTCCAGCATGGCGACCTTCTCGGCGACCTTCACCGGGTGGTTGACCTGGGCCAGCGGGTTGAAGATCCCGGAGCCCAGGTGGATCCGTTCGGTCGCGTGGGCGAGGTAGCCGAGGAAGACGTCGTTGGCGGACAGGTGCGAGTACTCCTCCAGGAAGTGGTGCTCGGAGGCCCAGGCGTACTTGAAGCCGGACTTGTCCGCCTGGATGACGTACTCGGTCTCCTCCATCAGCGCCTTGTGCTCGGCCAGCGGGTCGGTCTCGGCGCGCTTGCCCACGTATCCCTGTACAAAGAGCCCGAATTCCACGGCGGTCCACCGTCCCAAGTTTTTCTGACGATACGTCAGATCTGTTTGTTGGCCGACTGTGACACCGGCCGTCGCGACCGTCAATAGCTGACGGCCCGTCAGGCAGGTGCGTCAGACGATGCTGACGCCGGCCAGCCATCCGCCGTCGATCACGAACGGCTGCCCGGTGATGTACGAGGAGTCGTCCGAGGTCAGGAAGAGGGCGAGCCGGGCCACCTCCTCCGGCTGCCCGACCCGGCCGAGCGGCACGAGTCTGCGGTACAGCTCGTCCAGCGCCCGGCTCATCTCCTCCGGGTCGGCGTCCGGGTCCAGCCGGGCCGGGTTCGACATCGCGGTGTCGATGGCGCCCGGGCAGATGGCGTTGACCCGGATCCCGCGGCCCGCCAGCTCCAGCGCCGCCACCCGGGTCAGCCCGAGCACGGCGTGCTTGGTGGCGGCGTACGTCCCCACGGCCGCCATGCCCGTCAGCGCCGTGTAGGAGGCGGTGTTCACGATCGTGCCGCCGTCCGTCAGCTCCGGCGCGACGGCCTTCATGCCCAGGAAGCAGCCGACCTGGTTGACCTGCACGACCCGCATGAACTCGTCCAGCGGGGTGTCCACGAGGGCGTTGAAGCGCAGGATGCCCGCGTTGTTGACCAGCCCGTCGATCTGCCCGTACGCCTCCTTGACGGTCCCGACGGCCTCCCGCCACCCGTCCTCGGTGCCCACGTCCAGATGGACGTACAGCGCGCCGATCTCCTTGGCCAGCGCCTCCCCCCGCTCGTCCAGCACATCGGTGACGACGACCCGCGCGCCCTCCTCCCGGAACAGCCGCGCCTCCTGCTCGCCCTGCCCGCGCGCCGCCCCGGTGACGAGGACGACCCGCCCGTCCAGCTTGCCCATACCGCCTCCTCAGTCCAGCCGGGGCGCGACCTCCACCCCGAACACACCGATCTGCTCGACCAGTTCGGCCCGGCTCCGGCTGCGGAACCGCACCTGGATCTGGTCCACGCCCAGCGCCCGGTACGCGCGCAGCGACTCGGCGATCTCCTCCGGCGCCCCGGCGAGCGTGCGCCGCCCGACGTCCCAGCCGGGCCGGCCGACGTACAGCGGCTCGGTGATGGCGCCGACGGTGTACGGCCCGTCGAGCCCGGCCTCCTCGCGCAGCCGCCGGATGCGGGTGATCTTCCGCGCCAGCCGGTCCCGGGGGTCGCCCTGCGGCAGCCAGCCGTCGCCCTTCAGCGCGGCCCGTCGGACTGCGGCGGCCGAGGAGCCGCCGACCCACACGGGGACGTGCGGCTGTGCGGGACGGGGCCGCTGGCCGAGCCCGGCGAAGGCGTAATAAGTGCCGTGGTGCTCGGGGAACTCCTCGGGTCCGAGGGCGGCCCGCAGCGCGTCGATCACCTCGTCGAGGACGGCCCCGCGCCGCTCGAAGTCCACCCCGAGCGCCTCGAACTCCTCGGGGACGTGCCCGGCCCCGACCCCGAGGATCAGCCGCCCGCCGGAGAGGTGGTCGAGGGTCGCGTACTGCTTGGCGGTCAGGAGCGGATGGCGCAGCCCGACGACGGCGACGTGACTGAGCAGCCGGGCCCGCCCGGTGACGGCGGCGAGGTGGGCGAGGGTGGCCACGGGGTCGTACCAGACCGTGCTCATGGCCGGGGCGAGGCGGCGCGGTACGGCGACGTGGTCGCAGCAGGCGAGGTACGCGAACCCCACGGCGTCGGCCGCCCGGGCCACGGCGACCAGGTCCTCCGGCCCCGCCCCCGCCTCCCACGGCTCGGTGTAGAGGGTGCTCTGGGACTGGACGGGCAGCTGCATGCCGTACGACAGGCAGCTCACCGCCACAGCCCGTCCGGGGTGAGCCCCAGCAGGTCGATGGCGTTGCCCCGGACGATCCGCTCGACCACGTCGGCCGGCAGGTGCCCCATCTGGGCCTCGCCGACCTCGCGGGACTTGGGCCAGGTGGAGTCGGAGTGCGGGTAGTCGGTCTCGTACAGGACGTTGCCGACGCCGATGGCGTCCAGGTTCCTGAGCCCGAAGGCGTCATCGAAGAAGCAGCCGTGGACATGCCCGGCGAACAGCTCGGACGGCGGCCGGGTCACCTTGTCGGCGACCCCGCCCCAGCCGCGGTTCTCCTCCCACACCACGTCCGCGCGCTCCAGGATGTACGGGATCCACCCGATCTGGCCCTCCGCGTACATCACCTTCAGGTTCGGGAAACGCTCGAACTTGCCGCTCATCAGCCAGTCGACCATCGAGAAGCAGCAGTTGGCGAAGGTGATGGTGGAGCCGACTGCGGGCGGGGCGTCGGCGGAGGTGGACGGCATCCGGCTGCTGGAGCCGATGTGCATGGCGACGACCGTGCCGGTCTCGTCGCAGGCCGCGAGGAAGGGGTCCCAGTCGTCGGTGTGCACGGACGGCAGCCCGAGGTGCGGGGGTATCTCGGAGAAGGCGACGGCCCGGACGCCGCGTTCGGCGTTCCGCCGGACCTCCGCCGCCGCCAGCCCGGCGTCCCACAGGGGGATGAGGGTGAGCGGTATGAGCCGCCCGTGCGCCTCGGGCCCGCACCACTCCTCCACCATCCAGTCGTTGTAGGCGCGGACGCAGAGCAGCGCCAGTTCCCTGTCGGCGGCCTCGGTGAAGGTCTGCCCGCAGAAGCGGGGGAAGGTGGGGAAGCACAGGGCGGACTGGACGTGGTTGACGTCCATGTCGGCGAGCCGGGCGGACACGTCGTAGGACCCGGCGCGCATCTGCTCGTAGGTGATGACTTCGAGTCTGACCTCGTCCCTGGCGCAGCCGACGGCCGTGTCGAGGCGGGTGAGCGGGCGGCGCAGGTCCCCGTACACCCACCAGTCGCCGAGCGGGCCGTCCACGCTGCCCGGGTCGCCCATGACGGGCCTGAACCGCCCGCCGAGGAAGGTCATCTCCTTCAGCGGCGCGCGCACGATCCGGGGTCCGACGTCCCGGTACTTCCTCGGCAGCCGGTCCTGCCACACGCCGGCGGGCTCAACGGTGTGGTCGTCGACGGAGATGATCCGCGGGAACTGTGTGGTCTCCATGCCGTCCACGGTAGCGCCGATCTGACGGTCCGTCAGCTATCGGAACGGGCGACCGGGATGCGAAGACCGTGTGAGGGGCTTGTGCACCACGGCCCCCGCCTTGTGATCGGCGTCTCGCACGGCTGACGCAACCACCCGGAACAAGGCAAACTGACGGGGTTGTTCGTGACACCGAGGGGGACGAACGCATGGACGGTGTGCCGCGAGTACCCGAGCAGCGGCGCGCCGGCTCCGGGACCGCCGCGGAGTCCGGCCCGCTGCGCTTCGGCGTGCTCGGTCCGGTGCGGGCCTGGCGCGGCGAGGTGACGCTCAGCACGGGCTCCCCGCAGCAGCGCGCCCTGCTGGCCGCCCTGCTGCTGCGGGAGGGCCGTACGGCCACGGCGGCGGAACTGATCGACGCGCTGTGGGGGTCCGAGCCGCCGTCCCAGGCACTGGCGGCGGTCCGCACGTACGCGTCCCGGCTCCGGAAGATCCTCGACCCCGGCGTCCTGGTCAGCGAGTCCGGCGGCTACGCGGTGCGCTCGCCCGGCGAGGGCGCGCTGGACCTGGCGGTCGCACAGGATCTCGCGGCGGACGCGGAGAAGGCCCGGGGCACCGGTGACCTGGGCCGGGCACGGACGCTGCTGAACCAGGCCCTCGGCCTCTGGGACGGCGAACCCCTGGCCGGCGTCCCCGGACCCTACGCCGAGGGGCAACGGGCCCGGCTGGAGGAGTGGCGCCTCGGCCTCCTGGAGTCCCGCCTGGACCTGGACCTGGAACAGGGCTGCCACGCCGAGGCGGTCTCGGAGCTGACGGCCCTGACGGCGGCGCACCCCCTGCGGGAGCGGCTGCGCGAACTGCTGATGCTGGCGCTGTACCGCAGCGGCCGGCAGGCGGAGGCGCTGGCGGTGTACGCCGACACGCGCCGCCTGCTGGCCGAGGAACTGGGGGTCGACCCGCGGCCGGGCCTGCGGGAGCTCCAGCAGCGCATCCTCCAGGCGGACCCGGCGCTGGCGGAACCCTCGGCCCCCGTGACGGAGTCACCGACGGCCCCCGTCCGCCCGGCCCAGCTCCCCGCCTCCGTACCGGACTTCACCGGCCGCTCCACCTTCGTGTCGGAGCTGAGCGAGGTGCTGTCCTCCGCGTCCGAGGCGGAGGGCCGGGTGATGGCGGTCTCGGCCCTGGCCGGCATCGGCGGCGTGGGCAAGACGACCCTGGCGGTCCACGTCGCCCACCGGGCCCGCCCCGCCTTCCCCGACGGCCAGCTGTACGTCGACCTCCAGGGCGCGGGCCCGCGCCCCGCCGAGCCGGAGACGGTGCTGGGCTCCTTCCTGCGCGCCCTGGGCACGGCGGACTCGGCGATCCCCGACTCCCTGGAGGAACGGGCGGCCCTGTACCGCTCGGTCCTCGACGGCCGCCGGGTGCTGGTCCTGCTGGACAACGCCAAGGACGCGGCCCAGGTCCGCCCGCTGCTGCCCGGCACGGAGGGCTGCGCGGCCCTGGTCACGTCCCGGGTGCGGATGCTGGACCTGGCCGGGGCGCATCTGGTCGACCTGGACGTCATGTCCCCGGAGGAGGCCCTCGCCCTGTTCACGAAGATCGTGGGCGACGAGCGGGTGGCGGCGGAGCGGGAGGCCGCCCTGGACGTCGTCGCGGCCTGCGGGTTCCTGCCCCTGGCGATCCGGATCGCCGCGTCCCGCCTGGCGGCCCGCCGCACCTGGACGGTCTCGGTGCTGGCGGCGAAGCTGGCCGACGAACGCCGCCGCCTGGACGAACTCCAGGCCGGCGACCTGGCGGTGAAGGCGACCTTCGAACTGGGCTACGGCCAGCTGGAACCGCCCCAGGCCCGGGCCTTCCGCCTGCTCGGCCTGGCCGACGGTCCCGACATGTCCCTGGCCGCGGCGGCCGCCGTCCTGGACCTCCCCGCGGAGGACACGGAGGACGTGCTGGAGTCCCTGGTGGACACGTCCCTGCTGGAGTCGGCCGCCCCCGGCCGCTACCGCTTCCACGACCTGGTACGTCTCTACGCCCGCGTCTGCGCGGAGCGGGACGAGCGGCCGGGTGAGCGGGAGACGGCCATGTCCCGGCTGCTGGACTTCTATCTGGCCACGGCCGCCCGGGCGTACGCCATCGAGCGTCCCGGTGACCGGACGGTCACCCACCTGGAGGAGAGCCGCTACGAGGGGTGCCTGTTCGCCGACGCCGCACAGGCGACGGACTGGCTGCTCGCGGAGGCCGAGCCGCTCCTCGCGTGCGTCCAGCAGTCGCTGCGGCCCGCCACGCTGCGCCGCGCCGTGGACCTCCTGCTGGCCGCCATCGACCTGGCGGAGTCCGGGGCCGGTTCGCGCCGGTACGAGACGACGGCCATGGCCGCGTGCGTCGCCGCGGTGGCCCACACGGACCGGCACGCCGAGATGCGCGCACGCATCACCCTGGCCCAGGTCCTCAGCCAGTCCGGCCGGTTCGAGGAGGCCGAACGGGAGGCGAAGCGCGCCGACCTGCTGAACGAGACGTCCGACGACCCCTGGACCGCCAGTACCGCCCCCAACCAGCTCGGCATCATCGCCATCTGCAGGTCCGCCTACGCCGACGCGGAACGCTATCTGCTGAGGGCGATACGGGCCTTCCAGGCCGACGAGAACAAGCCCGGGGAAGCCAGCGCGGTCTGCAACCTCTCCCGCACCCTGGCGTCGATGGGCAGGACCACGCGCGCCATCGAGCTGGCCCGGCGCGGCATCAAGATCTATGACGAACTGGGCATGTCCGTACGCCTGGCCAACGCGCGCTACGCCTCGGGGATCGTGCTCACCCAGGCCGGCAGGCTGCCGGAGGCCCTGGAGGAGCTCGACAGGGCACTGCAGATCTTCACGGAGAGCCGCCAGCGCCTGTGGGAGGGTACGACCCATTTCCGTATCGCCCAGGTACACCTGGCCGACCGCCGCCCGACCCAGGCCGCCCAGCACGCCGAACAGGCGCTGGCACTCGGCTGCATCGGGGGTGACTGGATGCGGGCCAACGCCCTGACCATTCTGGGCAAGGCGCTGGAGGCGCTGGGCCAGCCGGACCGGGCGCGGGCCTGCTGGCTGGACGCCTTGCGGGTCTACGAAGCGACGGGCTCGTCCGAGGCGAGCGAGGTCCGCGGTCTGCTCTCTCCCATCGCGGCGGCCTGAAGTCCGCCCGCCGGGACGTTCATCGAACGTTTATGGCGGGCTGGGACTGTGGTCTCACCGACCCGTCGCGTCGGGGGGCAGACGGATCGCCGGGGTCTCACAGCTACGCTGAGGCCCCTGGAACGCCCGTTCGGCAGCCCTCGGGGGAGTTGCCGAACGGGTGCGTCCAGCCACAGTGCGCCGTACATCTACCGGGGAGTCCCGCCATGACCGAAGCCAAGAAGGCCGAGGAGATCACCACGCTCGACCAGCACGCGCCCGCTCCGCCGAAGGCGCTGGACGAGATCACCACGCTCGACCAGCACGCACCTGCCCCGCCGAAGGCGCTGGACGAGATCACCACGCTGGACCAGCACGCGCCCGCTCCGCCCGCCCTGGGCCTGGGCAACTGACAACGACCTGCATCCGACGGGGGGATCGGCCGCGGCGGCACCGAGGGGGAGCCGCCGCGGCCGAGGGGGCCGGGTCCGCAGGTTCCCGCGACGGTCGTTATCCCCGCATACGGTGACGCGGCGAGGGGCCGGGCAGCAGCCCGGCCCCTCTCGCCTTTCACGCCCCTCGCGCCTCGCGCGGAGGAACTCGCCCTCACCCCCTCCCCCGCAGGGCCCCCTTCACCACCTTGCCGCTCGCGTTGCGGGGCAGTTCGTCGACGAAGGTCACCGCCCTCGGCACCTTGTAGTTCGCCATCTCGCGGCGGGACCAGGCGATCAGGTCGTCCCCGGTGAGCACCGAGCCCGGTCTGCGGACCACGAACGCCTTGCCGACCTCGCCCAGACGGGGGTCCGGTGTGCCGATGACCGCCGCGTCCGTGACGTCCGGGTGGAGGAGCAGCAGTCGCTCTATCTCCGCCGGGTAGGCGTTGAAGCCGCCGACGATGAACATGTCCTTGATCCGGTCGGTGATGCGGAGGTTGCCCGCCTCGTCCAGGACGCCCACGTCACCCGTGCTCAGCCAGCCGTCCGGGGAGATCGTCTCGGCGGTCGCCCCGGGGTCCTCGTAGTAGCCCCGCATGACGTTGAAGCCCCGGACCCGCACCTCTCCGGGCGTGCCGGGCGGCAGCGGGGCGCCAGAGCGGTCCGTGACCCTCACCTCCGTTCCGGGGATCGCCCGGCCCGAGGTGGAGGAGATCACCGAGGGGTCGTCGCCGCGCCGGCACATCGTGACGATGCCGGACGCCTCCGAGAGGCCGTAGGCCGTCAGGACCGTGCCGACGCCGAGTTCGCCGCGCAGGCGTTCCACCAGGCGGAGCGGGACCACGGCCGCTCCCGTCACCACCAGCCGGAGCGCCGACAGGTCGTGGGCGTCCCGGGCCGGGTGGTCCAGGAGCTGCTGGTGCAGGGTCGGGGGGCCGGGCAGGACCGAGATCCGTTCCGCCGCCATGTTGGCCAGGGCGGTGTCCACGTTGAACACCGGCTGCGGGATCATCGTCGCCCCGCGCATCAGGCAGGCGATCACCCCGGCCTTGTAGCCGAAGGTGTGGAAGAAGGGGTTGACGATGAGGTAGCGGTCCGTGCGGTTCAGGCCCGCCAGGTCCGCCCAGATCTCGTAGGCGCGCAGGGTCTGTCCGTGGGTGATCACCGCACCCTTCGGGCGGCCCGTCGTACCCGAGGTGTAGGTGATGTCCGACAGCGATGCCCCGTGCAACGCGCCTGCCCGGTCGCGCACTTGGCCCGTCGGCCGTCCCTCGCCCCGCGCCAGGAACTCCTTCCAGGTGCGGAAGTCCGCCGGCGCGTCCTCCGACAGGACCACCACCTGCTCCAGTCGCGGCAGGCCCGGCAGCGGGCCCCGGCCCTCCGGCACGCCCTCGCCGGCCGCCCGGCGCAGGGAGGCCACGTACGACGTGCCCAGGAAGGTTCCCGTCACGAACAGCAGCCGGGCTCCACTGCGGCGCAGGACGTCCGCCGCCTCCGCCCCCTTGAAGCGGGTGTTCAGCGGGACGAGGACCGCACCCGCCGTCACCGCGCCGAGGGCCGCGACGATCCAGTCCGGGGAGTTGGGGGCCCAGACCGCGACCCGGTCGCCCACCTGGACCCCGCAGGCGAGGCAGGCCGCCGCCGCGCGGTCGACGCGGGCGCCCAGCTCGGCGTAGGTGATCCTCGTGCGGCCGTCCACCACGGCCTCCGCGTCCGCGTACCGCTCGGCCGCCGACCGCACCAGTTCCGGGATGGTGTCCCACTCGATCACGGTCAGCCTCCCCAATCGGGCAGCCGGTTACTGACTGACCGTCAGATTAGCTGTAATCTGACGGCCTGTCAGGAGAGGGGGCAGCACCATGGCCGGACCAGGGATCAAGGACGCCACCGCCATCGTCGGGATCGGGCAGACCGCCTTCGCCAGGCGCCTCGCCGAGGACGAGAGAGCGCTCGCCTGCCGGGCCGTCCTCGCCGCGCTCGACGACGCGGGGATCGCGCCCGGTGAGGTCGACGCTCTCGCCTCCTACACCATGGAGGAGACCGACGAGGTCGAGCTGGCGAAGGCCGTCGGGTTCGGGGATCTGACCTTCTTCAGCAAGGTGGGCTACGGGGGCGGCGGGTCCTGTGCCACCGTCGCCCAGCTCGCCGCCGCCATCGCCGCCGGGCAGGCGACCGTGGGGGTCGCCTGGCGCTCCCGGAAGCGGGGCAGCGGGGCCCGGCCGTGGACCAACACCGCCGTGCAGCTGCCGACTCCGGCCCAGTGGACCCGGCCCTTCGGGCTGCTCCGGCCCGCCGACGAGATCGCCATGCTGGCACGGCGGTACATGCATGAGTACGGCGTCACCCGGGACCACCTGTTCAACGTCGCGCTCGCCTGCCGGAACCGGGCCAACCAGAATCCGGCGGCCGTCATGTACGAGCGGCCGCTCACCCGCGAGATGTACATGACCTCCCGGTGGATCAGCGAGCCGCTGTGTCTCTACGACAACTGCCTGGAGACGGACGGGGCCCTCGCGTGCGTGATCGTCGGCCGGGAACGGGCCCGGGACTGCGCCCAAAAGCCCGTGTACGTCCACTCCGCCGCGCAGGGGCTGCCCGCCCAGCACCACGGCATGGTGAACTACTGGAACGACGACCCGCTCACCGGCCCCGCCTGGACCGCCGCCCGGCACCTGTGGAAGCACGCCGACCTCACGCCGGAGGACGTCGACGTCGCGCAGATCTACGACGCCTTCACCGCCCTGGTCCCGCTCTCCCTGGAGGGCTACGGCTTCTGCGCGCGGGGAGAGGGCGGCGCCTTCACCGAACAGGGCGCCCTGGAGACCGGCGGACGGCTGCCGGTCAACACCGGCGGGGGCGGGCTCAGCGAGGCGTACGTGCACGGCTTCAACCTCGTCAACGAAGGGGTGAAGCAGCTGCGTGGCACCAGTACCGCGCAGGTCCCCGGGGCCACCACCTGTCTCGTCACGGCCGGTGAGGGTGTGCCCACCTCCGCCCTTCTGCTGAGGAGCTGAACCGTCATGCTGAGTCCCGTCACCGACACCGACGGCGCGCCCTTCTGGGAGTACGCGGCCCGGGGCGAGCTGCGCGTCCAGGCCTGCGGTGCCTGCGGTGAGCCGCGCTTCCCGCCCCGGCCCTGCTGCCCGCACTGCCAGTCCTTCACGAGCGAGTGGCGGCCGGTACCGGGACGCGGGCGGATCTGGTCGTACGTCGTGCCGCATCCGCCGCTGCTGCCCGGCTACGCGGAACAGGCCCCGTACAACGTGGTCGTCGTGGAGCTGGAGGAGGCGCCGCGGATACGGCTCGTGGGGAACGTGGTCGCGCGCGCCGGGGCGCCGCTGAACTCGGTGGACCCGGCGCGCCTCAGGATCGGCGCCCGGGTGCGGGCGGTCTTCTCCGGCGGGCTGCCGCAGTGGGTGCTCGCGTGAACACCGTCCGCCTCGCCGTCGACGAGGACACCGGCGTCGCCGTCGTCACCCTGGACCGGCCCGAGCGGCTGAACGCCGTCGATCTGGAGATGGCGCGGGAACTGGGCGAGGTGTGGCGCGAGTTGCGGTACGACGACGCCGTGCGGGCCGTCGTGCTCACCGGGGCCGGTGAGCGGGCGTTCTGCACGGGCATCGACCGGGACGCCGTGGTGCCGCAGCCCTCGTCGCCGTACATGCAGGACGATCCGCTGCTGGGCGCCGGCCCGAAGGCGAACGGCCTGTGGAAGCCGGTGGTGGCCGCCGTGCGCGGGATGGCCTGTGGCGGTGCCTTCTACCTGTTGGGCGAGAGCGAGTTCGTGGTCGCCGACCCGACGGCCGTCTTCTTCGATCCGCACACGACGTACGGCATGGTCAGCGCCTACGAGTCCGTGCTCATGACCGAGCGGATGCCGTACGGGGAGGCCGCGCGGATGATGCTCATGGGCACGGCCGAGCGGATCTCGGCACGGCGGGCCCACGAGGTGGGACTGGTCTCCGAACTCACCGAGGAGGGCGGCGCGTTGGCGGGTGCCGTGCGCTGCGCCGCCGTCCTCGCCGGCTATCCGCCGCAGGGGGTGCAGGGGACCGTCCGGGCGCTGTGGGCGGCCAGGGAGGCGACGCGTGCGCAGGCGTTCGCGCAGGCGCCGCACCTCATCGCCCTCGGCAATCTGCCGGCCGGGCGGCAGGCGGAGCTGTTCGCCGCCCGGCGGCGGGAGTTCCGGGTGCGTTGACGCCTGCGGTCAGTTCGCGAGCGGCACCCTCTCGTCCACCTCGCAGTGGTCGAGCAGGTCGATGTCGGCCCTCTTGGAGAACGGGACGTCGACCGTCTTCGTGCCCCGGGCGGGTACGGAGACCCGCACGCGGCCCGAGTCGATGGCGGGCGGGCTGTCCGGCAGGAACAGCACCTCGACGGTGAAGGCGGCCTTGCGGTCGTTGGGGTTGGTGACCTCGACCGTGGCGTACGGCTTCCCGGCGCTCGCGCAGCTGATCAGCCGCGCGGCCCCCTCCCTCCGCGAGGTGTGGCCGCCACTGCCGGACGGAGTGGAGGTGGGCCGGTGCGTGCGCCGGTAGGAGCCGCCGCCCGTGCCGCTGCCGTAGCCGTCGCCCGAGCCGTACGCGGAGCCGCCCGAGGAGTCGTACGATCCGCCGCCCGAGGTGGACGTCGAGCTGTCGTGGTCCTGGTGCGAGCTGCTGCACCCGCCCCCGCCACTGCCCCCGCCACGGTGGTGGCGGCCCTTCGAAAAGCCGGTCAGGCAGAGCACCACCAGGGTCAGTACGGCCGTGAACCTGAGCGCGCGCTTCCGTGCAGGCGTGTACATGCCAGCACTGTATCGTCGTCGTCCGGAGCCCTTCCGCGCGAACCCGGTGCGACGGCCGTCACGCGGCTACGCGGTCCGCGCGGTTCCGGTGCCCTTCTCCGCGTCCAGCGCGTACACGCACCGGTCCTTGCTGCACGCGTACACCACGCCGTCCTTGACCACCGGGGAGCCGGTGATCTCGCCGCCCGTGGCGAGCTTCCAGCGCAGCCGGCCGTCGTCCGCCTTCAGGGTGTAGAGCAGATGGTCGGTGGAGCCGAAGTGGATGCGGCCCTCCGCCACGGCGGGGGCGCCCACCACGTCGCCCCCCGCCTGGAAGCGCCACTTGGGCGTGCCGGTGACCGCGTCCAGGGTGTAGAGGCCCTTGCCGCTGCCGACGTGCACGTGCCCGGCGGCCACCAGGACGGGATCGATGGAGGAGCGCGCCTCGGTGGCGATCCGCCAGCGGTCGCGGCCGTCGGCGGCGTCGAGGGCGTAGACCGTGCCGAGGTAGTCGGCGAGGTAGACGCCGCCGCCGGTGACGGCCGGACCCGGGGCGAAGGCCGGCGGGCACAGGAAGACCGCGGGAGCCTCGAAGTGCCAGCGGACCATGCCGCTCGCCGCGTCGACGGCGAGGACACGGGTGCCGGCGGAGACGTAGACGCAGCCGTCGGCGGCCGGGGCCAGCCGCACCGGGACGCCGCCGCAGGAGGCCGCGTCACCGATGGGGTACGACCAGCGCTCCTCGCCCGTACGGGCCTCCAGGGCGCGCAGCCGGGCGTCCTGCCAGACGTAGACGGTGCCGTCGTGCACGACGGGGCCCGCCTCCGGGGACTCGAAGTCGGTCTGACAGCCGGTGATCTCCCACAGCTTCTGGCCGTTGGCCGCCTCCCACGCCTGGACGCCGCCGCCGCGGGTGCCGGTGACGACCGTGCCGCGGTCGGCCGCGAGGGAGTACACCCAGGCCTCCGTGGACAGCCGCCACAGATCGGCGCCCTCGCGGGCCTCCAGGGCGAACAGGGTGGGACCGTCGGAGGCGTGGATACGTCCGTCCGCCACGGCCATGGACCAGGCGACGTCCCTCGTCTTGAAGCGGCGGCGGCCGGTTCCCACGTCCAGGGCGTGCACCTCGAAGGAGGTGACGTAGACCAGGTCGCCGTCCACGGACGGGGTGCCCCACACGTCGTTGGACATACGGAACCGCCACGGGCGCCAGCCCGCCGTCTCCGGCGGCACGGGCGGTACCGGCGGTACGGCGGGGTCGGCGCCGGCCGGGCCGGGGCGGGGCCGGGACCAGCTGGCCACCAGGCCGGCCTCGGGCGGGGGCGCCTTGACGGCGGCGGCGCGGGCGTCGGCGACCCGGGGGCCGGGGCCGATGGGCACCGGGGCGCCGGCCAGCCGGACCGGGCCGGTGCCGGGGGCGCCGACCGGGACGGCCGCGGAGGCCGGGACCGGGGGGTCGTACGGCGGCGGCGGGGGTACGGCCGGCCGGCCGCCGCCGCGCGGACCGCCGGCCGTGGCCGGGGCGGGCCTGGCGGCGGGCCGTCCGCCGCGGCGGGACTCGATGAGGCCGACGGCCTTCTCGGGCAGCCAGGCGGAGGCGGTGCCGCTGTCGTCGGAGCCGGATCCGAACAGGTGCGGGGCGAGCTGGGCCTGGAGGTCGGCCGGGGTGGGGCGGGCGGGGGCCTCCATCTGCATGCAGAGCTCGATGAGCGGGCGCAGCTCCTCGGGCAGCCCGGTGAGGTCCGGGCCCTCGCGCAGCAGCATGAAGACGGTCTCGACCGGGTTGGCGCCGTGGAAGGGCGGGTGGCCGGTGGCCGCGAAGACCAGCATGGAGCCGAGGGAGAAGACGTCGCTGGCGCCGGTGACGCTGCGGGAGTCCTTGGCCTGCTCGGGAGACATGTAGGCGGGGGTGCCGACAGCGACGTTCGTCATCGTCAGGCGGGTGTTCGAGACGCCGGAGGCGATACCGAAGTCGATCACCCGGGGGCCGTCCTCGACCACGAGCACGTTGGACGGCTTCAGGTCGCGGTGGACCAGTCCCGCGCCGTGGATGGACTGCAGCGCCTCGGCCACGCCCGCGGCGAGCCAGCGCACGGCCTGTGCCGGGAGCGGCCCGCACTCGTTCACTATCTCTTCCAGCGAGGGCGCGGGGACGTAGGCGGTGGCCAGCCAGGGCACGGCGGCGCGCGGGTCGGCGTCGACCACGGCCGCGGTGTAGAAGCCGGAGACCGCGCGGGCCGCCTCCACCTCACGGGTGAAGCGGACCCGGAAGAGCTGGTCCTCGGCCAGTTCGGTGCGCACCGTCTTGATCGCCACGCGCCGGCCGGACGCCGAGCGCGCGAGATAGACCAGCCCCATGCCGCCGGCCCCCAGCCGGCCCAGCACCTCGAACGGCCCGATCCGCCGCGGATCGTGCTGCGTCAGCTGATCCACCACTTGCCTGCCACCTCCCCGTACGAGCCGCGCCGCCCACGTGTGTACGCGGCCGAAGTGCAGCGTCTCACCACCGCACCGCCCTGGCGGCACGCACCCCGATTCTTCCTGGCCGGGCGGCTCGTTGCGAACCCGGTGACAATCGGGGTGTCTCGTGCTGAATCATTTCAAAGCAGATATATCAGCGCTGCAGCAGTGCGAACGACGCCCCCTGATTGTCGGTGACGACGGCCACTCGTCCGTACGACGCCTCGAAGGGCAGCGCCTGCACCCGCCCGCCGATCCGCTGGACGGCCCCGAGGGCCTCCTCCAGGTCCGTGACCCGGAAGTGGGTGACGAAGTGCGGGGGCATCTCGGCCGGGAACACCTCGGTGACGTCGGCGCGGCCGAAGTCGGGCTGGGCGTCGGTGCCGAACAGGGCGGCGTGGAAGAGGCCGCCGTAGAAGACGTTGGCCGCGGCGGTGTCCCGGGTGTACAGCTGGGCCCAGGCGAAGGTGTTCGGTGCGTGGCGCCGCCCGAAGCCGGGGTGGGTGCCGGGCTGCCACAGCCCGAACACCGCGCCCTCGGGGTCGGTGGCCAGGGCGGCGGTGCCGAGGTCGCCGACCGGGAAGGGGGCCATGACCACCTGCCCGCCGGCCGCCGTGATGCGCCGGCCGAGGGCCTCGGCGTCCGAGGTGGCGAAGGAGACCGTCCAGACGCTGGGCATCCGGCCGTCCGTCTTGGGGGCCAGCGAGGCGACGCGGTCGCCGTCCAGCAGCGCCCACACGGAGGAGCCGTACGACGTCTCGAAGGTCCACCCGAAGAGCTCACCGTAGAACCGCTTGCCCGCCTCGACGTCGGACAGCTGGGCGTCGACCCAGCAGGGGACGCCCTCGCCATATGTCTCTTCGTTCGCGGATGCCCTGTTTTCGGCCATGCCGTCAAAGTAACCGGGCCGCGCGCACCCCGCAGACCAGGCACACCACCCCCGCTGCCCCCGTGCACCCCATTTGCAGTCGGCCGAATCGCGCTCCGATCACCCCTCGGTAAGCTGACGGCATGACAGGACAAGTGCGTACCGTCGACGGCCGCGTGGCCGGCCGGCGTGGGCAGGCGACCCGGCAGAAGCTGCTCGACTGCCTCAGCGAGATGCTCAGCTCCTCCCCCTACCGGGACGTCAAGGTCATCGATGTCGCCCGGAAGGCGGGCACTTCGCCCGCGACCTTCTACCAGTACTTCCCGGACGTCGAGGGCGCCGTCCTCGAGATCGCCGAGCAGATGGCGACCGAGGGCGCGGGGTTGACCGAACTCCTCGAAGGGCGCACCTGGACGGGCAAGGCGGGCTGGCAGACCGCCCAGGAACTCGTCGACGGGTTCCTGGAGTTCTGGCGCCGCAACGACGCCATCCTGCGGGTGGTCGACCTCGGCGCGGCCGAGGGGGACAAACGGTTCTACAAGATCCGCATGAAGATCCTCAACTCGGTCAACAACTCCCTGGCGGACTCCATCGCGGAGCTGCAGTCCAAGGGCCGCGTCGACAAGGACGTGAACCCGGCGGCGGTGGCCGGCGCGCTGGTCGCGATGCTCGCGGCGGTGGCCTCCCACCAGAAGGGCTTCTCCTCCTGGGGCGTGAAGCAGGCCGAACTCAAGCCCAACCTCGCGCTGTTGGTGCACCTGGGCGTGACCGGCAAAAAGCCGTCCAAGTAGGCGCACCTCTCTTTTACCGGAGTCCAAGTCCTGTCTGCCGGGCGGTGGTTCACACGGTGAGCCACCGCCCGCGTCTACGCCGGCAGCGGCCGGTCCCGGACCACGTGTTTCATCACCAGCGTCGACGTCAGCCGCTGCACCCCGGGCAGGGTCGCGAGCCCCTCGTCGTACAGCCGCTGGAAGGCGGCCAGGTCGGCGGTGGCCACCCGGAGCAGGTAGTCCGGCTCGCCGAACAGCCGCTGCGCGTCCAGCACATGCTCCAGCTCACTCACCGCCCGCTCGAACTCGGCGACCGTGTCCCGGTCCTCCTGGCGCATGGACACGAAGACCAGCGCCTCGAAGTTCAGCCCGAGCGACGGCGGGTCCACGACCGCGCGGTAGCCCTGGATGGCGCCGGACCGCTCCAGCTCACGCAGCCGCCGGTGGCAGGGCGAGACACTCAGCCGCACCCGGGCGGCCAGCTCGGTCACGGTCAGCCGCCCGTCCTGCTGCAGCTCTGCAAGGATTTTCCGGTCCACGTCGTCCATGAAGAAGATACTTGCTCAGATCACGCGATCAAGAGCAAACTTCGGGAACACTTTCGGGCCATTCGCGCCTAATGTCCCCAGCATGGACTCCGGACTGCTCCTCTCCTTCCTCGCCGTGGACCTGCTCCTGGTGTGCGTACCGGGCGCCGACTGGGCGTACGTCATCGCCACCGCCCTGCGCGGCGGCTCCGTGGCGCGCGCGGTGGCGGGCCTGGTCTGCGGCTACGCCCTGCACACGGTCCTGGCGGCGGCGGGTCTTGCGGTGCTGGTGGCGGGCTCGCCCGGCCTGCTGACGGTCCTGACGGTGGCGGGCGCGGGGTACCTGCTGTGGCTGGGCTGGGGGGTGCTGCGCCGTCCGGCGGTCCCGAGCGCGGCCGGCCCGGCGGCGGCCGACGGCCGGCTCTTCCTGAGGGGCGCCACGATCAGCGGCCTGAACCCCAAGGGCCTGCTCCTCTACCTCTCCGTGCTCCCCCAGTTCCTCACCCTCCGGGGCGCCCGCCTTCCGGTGCCCGCCCAGACGGCCGCCCTGGGCCTGCTGCACATGGCGTGCTGCGCGGCCGTCTACCTGGCCGTCGGCGCCCTTGCCCGCGCCCTGCTGGCGGCCCGCCCCGCGGCGGCCCGGGCGGTGACGCGCACGTCGGGCGCGGCGATGCTCGGCGTCGGCGCGTTCCTGCTGGCGGAGCGCTTGGCCACGCTGTAGTTCCGCCGGCCGGGCGGACAACGGGCCGCCCGGCCCCTCAGGGCGCCGCGGTGAGCCGGAAGAGCCGGATCTCCCGTGTCACCCGGGACTGGTAGGTGGCGTACGGCGGCCAGAACGCCACCAGCGCCCGCCAGAGCGCGGCACGCTCCTCCCCCGTCAGCAGCCGGGCGGTGACGGGGACGTCCCGGCCCTTCCAGCTGACCGAGGCGTCCGGGTGGGCGAGGAGGTTGTAGGTCCAGGCGGGATGGCCGGTCCGCCCGAAGTTGGAGCCGACGAGGATCCAGCCGCGGCCGTCCCCCTCCGGCATGCAGGCGAGCGGGGTCCGGCGCGCCAGCCCGCTCCTCGCGCCCGTCGAGGTGAGGATCAGACCGGGCAGCATCTGCGTGCTGAGCAGCGCCTTTCCCCGGGTGAGCCGGTGCACGCCCCGGTCCAGCGCCGGGATCACCCGGGGCGCCACGCGCGCGAAGAGCCGGGTGGAGGACACCTTCTGCACGAGCCGGACGCCTGCGGGCAGCCTCATCAGACCGCCACCTCCCCGCCCGTGAAGAGTCCCGCCGCCTCGGCGGCCCGGTCGCGCAGCCGGTGCGCGGGGCCGAACAGCAGCTCGTCCCCGGCCGCCCGTTTGAAGTACAGGTGGGCGTCGTGCTCCCAGGTGAAGCCGATCCCGCCGTGCAGCTGGATGCCCTCGGCGGCGGCACACCGCAGTGCCTCCAGCGCCTGCGCGAGCGCGAGCCCGCCGGCCCCCTCCCCACGGCCGGCCGCCCAGGCGGCGTAGTACGCGGCCGACCGCGCCGCCTGCACCCCCACGTAGACGTCCGCCAGCCGGTGCTTGACGGCCTGGAAGGACCCGATGGGCCGCCCGAACTGCACCCGCTGCCCGGCGTACTCCACGGTCAGCGCCAGCACCCGGTCGGCCGCGCCCACGGCCTCGGCGGCCAGCACGGCGGCCGCGGCGTCCCCGGCCGCGGCGAGGGCGGCCGGCACGTCGGCATCCTCCGTTCCGAGCACCTTGGCCCGCACGTCCCGCAGTTGGACGCGTCCGCAGGGGCGGGTGGCGTCCAGCGCGGTCTGCCGGGCCCGCACCACCCCGGCCGCGTCGCCCGGCACCAGGAACAGCAGGGTGCGCGACCGGGCGAACCCCCCGGTGTGCGCGGCGACGAGCAGCACCTGCGCGCTGTGCCCGTCCAGCACCTGTGCGGCCTCCCCGTACAGCCGCCATTCGCCCGCGGCCCGCCGCGCCTGCACCCCGCCGGCCCGTCCGCCTCCGGCGCTGTATCCGCTGTTCTCGCAGGTCAGGCCGAGGGCGGTGGTGAGTGCCGGTCCGGCGACGGCGAGGGCGGCGGTGAGGGTCCCGGCGGCGATGCGCGGCAGCAGCCCGGCGCGCTGGGCCTCGGTGCCGAGGGCGAGGACGAGCGGGGCGGTGAGGACGCAGGTGGCGAGCAGCGGCGAGGGCAGGAGGAACCGGCCCGTCTCCTCGCAGGCGAGGGCCAGCTCGGTGACCGAGCAGCCGACCCCGCCGTACGCCTCCGGGAGTGCGAGCCCCGGCAGTCCGAGCCGGCCGGCGAGGGCGGACCACAGGAGGGGGTCGTACCCGGCCGGCCCGTCGACGGCGGCCCGGACGTCCCCGGGGCCGCAGCGTTCGCGCAGCAGCTCGCGCAGGGTCCGGCGGATCCCGTCCTGTTCGGCGGTGAGGCGCGTGTCCATGGCTGATCCCTCCGACAGCTGACGGACCGTCATATTAGGCACCCGGGGAGGGGATGCCCAGCCCCGCGACACCTGCCGCCCGGCACTGGATCTGATGTACCGTCAGTTTTCATGAAGCCCGGGAACAGGAAAGTCGCCGTGGTCGGCGTGTCCCTGTCCGACTGCGGACGCGTGCCCGACGCGACCCCGTACGCCCTGCACGCCCAGGCGGCCCGCCGCGCCCTGGCGGACGCCGGTCTGGACCGCGCCCGGGTGGACGGCCTGGCCTCGGCGGGCCTCGGCACACTGGCCCCCGTGGAGGTCGCCGAGTACCTGGGCCTGCGCCCCACCTGGGTGGACTCCACCTCGGTCGGCGGCTCGGCCTGGGAGGTCATGGCGGCCCACGCGGCGGACGCGATAGCCGCGGGCCACGCGAACGCCGTGCTGCTGGTGTACGGCTCGACGGCACGGTCGGACATCAAGGCGGGCCGCAGGACGGGAAACCTCTCCTTCGGCGCCCGCGGTCCGCTCCAGTTCGAGGTGCCCTACGGCCACACGCTGATCGCCAAGTACGCGATGGCGGCCCGCCGGCACATGATCGAATACGGCACGACGGTCGAGCAGCTGGCCCGGGTGGCGGTACAGGCGAGGGCGAACGCGGCCCTGAACCCGGAGGCGATGTACCGCGCCCCGATCACGGTCGACGACGTCCTGTCCGGGCCGATGATCGCCGACCCCTTCACCAAGCTGCACTGCTGCCTGCGCTCGGACGGCGGCGCGGCGGTCCTGCTGGCGGCCGAGGAGTACGTACGGGACTGCCGTACGAGCCCGGTCTGGATCCTCGGCACGGGCGAGCACGTCTCGCACGCCGCCATGTCCGAGTGGCCGGACTTCACCCTCTCCCCGGCGGCGGTGAGCGGCCGGCTGGCGTTCGCGCGGGCCGGGGTGACCCCCGAGGAGATCGACTTCGCCGAGCTCTACGACGCCTTCACCTACATGACCCTGGTGACGCTGGAGGACCTGGGTTTCTGCGCCAAGGGCGAGGGCGGGGCGTTCGTCGGGGAGGGCCGGCTGCTGGTGCGGGGCGGGGAGCTGCCGGTGAACACGGACGGGGGCGGCCTGTCGGCCCAGCATCCGGGGATGCGGGGGCTGTTCCTGCTCGTGGAGGCGGTGCGGCAGCTGCGCGGGGAGGCCGGGGAACGGCAGGTCCGGGCGCGGGACGGCGGGCTGCCCCGGCTGGGGTTGGCGTCGGGCACCGGGGGCTGGTTCTGCTCCGCGGGGACGGTGGTGCTGGCGCGGGACTGAGAACCGGGCCAGCGGTGATACTCGCCCCATGGCACAGAAGGATCTCCACGAACTGCTCCGGTCGCTGCGGGTCTGGGACGCCCGGGCGACACAGCTGCGGCCGTTCGACCCGGACACCGCCCCTCCCACCCCGCTGACCCTGTTCACGAGCTGGTTCGCGGAGGCGGTGGCGGCGGGGCAGCCCGAGCCGCACACCATGTCGCTGGCGACCGTGGACGAGGAGGGCAGGCCGGACGTACGGATCGTGATGCTGCACGGCGCCGACGCCGACGGCTGGTCCTTCGCCACGCACGCCACGAGCCGCAAGGGCCGCGCGCTGACCGCCCGGCCGTACGCGGCCCTCGCCTTCTACTGGCCGGCCCTGGGGCGCCAGGTGCGGGTGCGCGGCCCGGTCGTCCCGGCGCCGGCCGAGGAGAGCCAGGCCGACCTGCACGCACGCTCCACGGGTGCGCTGGCCGCCGCGCTGACCGGCCGGCAGAGCGAGGAGCTGTCCTCGGTGGCGGAGCTGCGCGAGGCGTCACAGGCGGCCTGGGAGCGGGCCCGGGATCACCCGGACGAGCCGTCGCCGACCTGGACCCTGTACCGGCTGCGCCCGGAGACCGTGGAGTTCTTCCAGGGGGACCCGGAGCGGCGGCACGTGCGGCTGGAGTACCGGAGCACGGAGTTCGGCTGGAGCAGGGGCCTGTTGTGGCCGTGAGGGG
>NZ_JBEZBT010000001.1:0-12387 GCF_040647235.1 Streptomyces sp. NPDC042638 | reverse complement strand
GCCCTGCCGTGGGGCCCTGCCGTGGGGCCCTGCCGTGGGGCCCTGCCGTGGGGCCCTGCCGTGGGGCCCCGCCCGAGCGGGAGGGCCGGAGGGCCGGATCACCTCGGGGCACCCGGCGGGACCCCGTCACCGCGGGAGGTCGTCGCCGGGCCGGTGCCCGGCCGGCCGGGCACCTGTCCGCCGCCGTGCGGCCCGTCCGGCCGCGGCCGGAACACCGGGATGCCGTCCCGGAACGTCACCTCCAGCCGCATCCCGGCCCGCACGGCGTCCTCGGGGCAGTCCACGAGTTCCGTCATCATGCGTGGTCCCTCGGCCAGGTCGACCACGGCGGCCAGGTAGGGGGTGCGGCCGGCGAACGGGGGGAGGTCGTTGCGGTGGACCGTGGACCACGTGTAGAGCGTGGCCCGGCCGCCGGCCTCCTCCCAGGTCACCTCCTCGCTCCAGCAGCGCGGGCAGAACTCCCGGGGGTAGTGGTGGGCCCGGCCGCACGTCCCGCAGCGGCGGATCAGCAGCCGGCCCCGCGTGGCCGCCTCCCAGTAGGGGCGGGTGAGGGCGTCGGGTTCCGGGAGGTCGTGGCGTGCCGCGTCCATCAGAACCACCCCAGCCACGCGTCCAGCGACCAGGTCTGCCAGGCCATGCCGAAGAACCCGACCAGGGAGATCAGGGCCATCATCGAGTTCTGGCCCTGCTCCGCCCAGTCGTGGATCATGAGCACGAAGTAGATCGCGTTGAGGAGGAGACCGGCCACCAGCGCGACCGGGGTGAGGAAGCCGAGGATCAGACCGAGCCCCAGGGACAGTTCGGCGTAGGCGACGACGTACGCCATCGTCTTCGGGTGGGGTTTCACCACCGTCTCGAAGCCCGACCGCACGGCCGCCCACCGGTGCCGCGCCGCCACGTCCGCCGCCCAGGCGATGCCGCTCCCGCGCCCGAACCAGGCCTTCTTGTCCTTGTGCCGCCAGCTCTCCAGCCACCACAGACCGAGGCCGATGCGCAGCACCGCCAGCCACTGAGCGCCGTCCAGCCATATCGCGTCCATGGATCTGACGGTACGTCAGATCCGCCGCTCTGCCGAGGGGTGCGGCAGGGTTCGCCCGCCGGGGGCCCGCGGGGGTGGACGAGGTTGCGGAGCCGGAGGCGTCGCGCCGGCCGCGGAGGGCGCTTCGCGCATCCACGGGAGGCGCACCCTTCCCGTACACACGTGATCAATCCGCAACCAATTCCGGTCTTGACCGAGACCCATCAACCCGGTGTGTGATTACGCTCCCGCTCATGGCCGTCTCCCGTCCCTCTTCCGTACACCTCTCGGCGACTCCCGCCGACCGCCCGGTCTATGTGATCGGCGCCGGCCCGGGCGGCCTCGCCGCCGCCCACGCGCTGCGGGCACGCGGCGTACGGGCCGTCGTCCTGGAGCGGTCCGACCGGGTGGGCGCCTCCTGGCGCGGCCACTACGACCGCCTGCGCCTGCACACCACCCGGCGGCTGTCCGCGCTGCCGGGCCTGCGCATACCCCGCAGGTTCGGCCGCTGGGTGTCCCGGGACGACGTGGTGCGGTACCTGGAGAAGTACGCCGAGCACCACGAGCTGGAGATCGTCACCGGGGTGGAGGTGCACCGCGTCGAGCGGACCGGGGACGGCACCGGGTGGCTGCTGCACGCCTCCGGCGGCCGGGAGCTGACCGGCAGCGCGGTGGTCGTCGCCACCGGCTTCAACCACACCCCGCTGCTGCCCGACTGGCCGGGCCGCGAGGAGTACGGCGGTGAGCTGCTGCACGCCGGCGCCTACCGCGACGCCGGGCCGTACCACGGCCGTGACGTGCTCGTCGTCGGGATCGGCAACACGGGCGCGGAGATCGCCGTGGACCTGGTGGAGGGCGGGGCCGCGCGGGTGCGGCTGGCGGTGCGCACGGCGCCGCACATCCTGCGCCGGTCGACTCTCGGCTGGGCGGCCCAGTACACGGGGGTGCTGGTGCGGCGGCTGCCGGTGCGGCTCGTGGACCGGCTCGCCGGGCCGGTGGGGCGGCTCAGCACGCCGGACCTGTCCGCGCACGGGCTGCCGCGTCCGGACACCGGTCTCTACAGCAGGGCGCGGCAGGGCGCGATCCCGGTCCAGGACGTCGGTCTGATCGACGCGGTACGCAAGGGCAGGGTGGAGATCGTGGCCGCCGTGGAGTCGTTCGAGGACGGCAAGGTGGTCCTCGCCGACGGCAGCCGGATCTCGCCCGACGCGGTGATCGCGGCGACCGGGTACGTCCGCGCGCTGGAGGGGCTCGTCGGGCATCTCGGGGTGCTGGACGAGCGGGGCCGGCCGGTCGCGCACGGCGGCCGTACGTCCGCGCGGGCGCCCGGCCTGTACTTCACCGGGTTCACCAATCCCATCAGCGGGATGCTGCGCGAGCTGGCGATCGACGCGGGGCGCATCGCGCGGGCCGTGGCGAAGGGTTTTCGCACCCGGTAGCCGGGGGGTATCACACCCCGGGAGGCCACCGGTTTCCCACCCGGCGGTAACTTTGCTGCCCCGACCAGTTCCTGACGCTTCGTCAGTTCAGTAATCTGACACAGCGTCAGTTGCTGGTGGCTGTCTCAGAGGAGGCGGGCGGAACGATGCTCGGATCGACCCACGGCACCCTCACCACCGACTCCCGCCGGGCCCGGGTCGTCGCCTGCGGCGGACAGCGGCCCGGCCCCGCGGTGCACGACCGGGTGGAGGACCTCGATGTCAGCGGGCGCCCGCTGCACGCCGACGTACCCGACCTCACCCGTTTCTTCCGGCCCGAGTCCGTCGCCGTCATCGGCGCCTCGGACGCCGAGGGACGGCCGAACACCGGGATCACCCGCCAGTTGCTCGACTGGGCCGGCCGGGTCGGGGCGCGGGTGCACCCGGTGCACCCCACCCGGCCGTCCGTGTTCGGTCTGCCCTGCGTCACCTCCGTCGCCGGGCTGCCCGAACAGGTGGACCTCGCCGTGCTCCTGGTCGCCGACCCGCTGCCGGTGATCGGCGAACTCGCCGAGGCCAAGGCGAGGTTCGCGGTCGCCTTCGCCTCCGGGTTCGCCGAGACCGGCCCCGCGGGCGCCGAGGCCCAGGAGCGGCTGGCCGAGGCGGTACGCCGCTCGGGGCTGCGGCTGCTCGGCCCGAACACCAACCTCAACGCCTTCGAGCGGTTCCGCGAGGACCTGCCGGGACCGGCCATCGCGCTGATCACCCAGTCCGGGCACCAGGGGCGGCCCGTCTTCGCCCTGCAGGAACTGGGCATCCGGCTCTCGCACTGGGCGCCCACCGGCAACGAGGCCGACCTGGAGACCGCCGACTTCCTCTCCTGGTTCGCCGAACAGCCCGAGGTCGGCGCCATCGCCGCCTATGTGGAGGGGCTGAAGGACGGCCGCGCCTTCCTGCTGGCCGCGGACCGCGCCGCCCGCCGGGGGGTGCCGGTGGTCGCCGTGAAGGTGGGCCGCACCGAGGCCGGCGCCCGCACGGCGGCCTCGCACACCGGCAAGCTCACCGGCGCCGACGACGTGGTGGACGCGGCCATGCGGCAGTACGGCGTGATCCGCGTCGACGCGCTGGACGAGCTGCAGGACACCGCCGCCCTGCTGGCGCGGGCCAGGCCCCCGCTGGCCGACGGTGTGGTCGTCTGCTCCATCTCGGGCGGCACCGGCGCGCACGTCGCCGACCTGGCCACCGGGGCCGGGCTGCGGCTGCCGAGGCTGTCACCGGCCAAGCAGGCCGAGCTGCACCAGTGGATACCGGAGTACCTGAGCGTGGCCAACCCGGTGGACAACGGCGGCCACCCGGTGGGTGACCGGCGCGGCCGGAAGATCATCGACGCGATCCTCGCCGACCCGGACGTCGGCGTGCTGCTGTGCCCGGTCACCGGGCCCTTCCCGCCGCTCAGCGACCGGCTCGTGCGGGACCTGGTCGAGGCCGCCGAGGAGACGGACAAGCTGGTGTGCGTGGTGTGGGGCTCGCCGGCCGGCACCGAGCCGGCGTACCGGGAGGTGCTGCTCGGCTCCTCCCGCGTGGCCACCTTCCGGACCGTCGGCAACTGCCTGACCGCCGTCCGCGCCTGGCTGGACCACCACCGCTTCGTCGGTGACTACCGCTCCCCCTTCGACGACGCCCCGCGCACCCTGTCCCCCTCCTTCCGCAAGGCCGAGGCCCTGCTGCAGCCCGGCCGGCAGCTCAGCGAGCACGCGGCCAAGCAGCTGCTGCGGGCGTACGGCATCCGGGTGCCGCGCGAGCAGCTGGTGACCAGCGCGGCGGCGGCCGTGCGGGCGGCCGGGCAGGTGGGCTATCCGGTGGTGATGAAGGCGTCCGGCGCACAGATCGCCCACAAGACCGAACTGGGCCTGGTGAAGATCGGCCTGACCTCGGCGAGCCAGGTCAGGGACGCGTACCGGGAGCTGACCGACATCGCCCGTTACGAGGGCGTGGGGCTGGACGGCGTCCTGGTGTGCCAGATGGTCGAGCAGGGCGTGGAGATGGTGGTCGGCGTCGGTCACGACGACCTCTTCGGGCCGACGGTGACGGTCGGGCTCGGCGGGGTGCTGGTGGAGGTGCTGCGCGACGTGGCCGTCCGCGTCCCGCCGTTCGGCGAGGACCAGGCCCGCGCCATGCTCGGCGAGCTGCGCGGCAGGGCCCTGCTGGACGGGGTCCGGGGCCGCCCGCCGGCCGACGCGGACGCGCTGGTGGAGGTCGTCCTGCGGGTCCAGCGCATGTCGATGGAACTGGGCGGCCGGATCGCCGAGCTGGACATCAACCCGCTGATGGTGCTGCCCCGCGGGCAGGGCGCGGTGGCGCTGGACGCGCTGGTGGTGTGCCGATGACGGACGTCCGCCACGACCTGCGCGACCACGTCTCGTACGTCACCCTGGACCGCCCCGCGTCCCTGAACGCCCTGACGCCGGCCATGCGCGACCGCCTCGTCGCCCTGCTGGGCGCGGCGTCCGCGGACCCGGAGATCCGGGCGGTGGTCCTCACCGGCACCGGCCGCGCCTTCTGCGCGGGAGCCGATCTCAGAGGGGCTTCCGCAGCCGGCGAACGGATCGCGGGGGATGTGTCCCGGGTGCTGCGCCTGGGCGCCCAGCGCCTGATCGCCGCCGTGCTGGACTGCGAGAAGCCGGTCCTCGCCGCCGTGAACGGCACGGCCGCCGGGCTGGGCGCGCACCTGGCGTTCGCCTGCGACCTGGTGCTGGCCGCGGAGTCGGCCCGCTTCATCGAGGTGTTCGTGCGCCGCGGACTCGTCCCGGACGCCGCCGGCGCCTATCTCCTCCCCCGGCTGATCGGTCCGCAGCGGGCGAAGGAACTGATGTTCCTCGGCGACGCGGTACCGGCGGCGGAGGCGGAACGGCTGGGCCTGGTCAACCGGGTCGTCGCGGACACCGGGCTGGACAGGACGGCCCGCGAGTGGGCGGCCCGCCTGGCCGCCGGCCCCACCCGGGCCCTCGCCCTGGCCAAGCAGCTGGTGAACACCTCGCTCGACACCGACCGCGCGTCCGCCTTCGCCGCGGAGTCCTGGGCCCAGGAGATCAACATGACCACCGAGGACGCCCGGGAGGGGCTGCGGGCGTTCACGGAACGCAGGGAGCCGGGGTTCCGCGGGCGGTGACGCCCGACCGGAGCGGGGCGGTGACGCCTCGGCCGGAGCGGGCGTACGGGCCTCGGCCGGAGCGGGGCGGTGACGCCTCGGCCGGAGCGGCGGACGGGCCTCGGCGGCGGGGGCGTCGTACCGGAACCGGCCGGCCGCCGGGGCTTGTTACCTGATGGGCCGTCATGTTCAATGGGGCGATGATGGGACACGCAGGAGCGGCGGCCTTCGCCGTCCGGTATCTGGGGGACGGGCCCGTCGAAGCGCTGCCACGGCCCGAGTTGCGGTGCGTGCGCGAGGACGAGCGGGCGCCGGTGGCGCAGGCGGAGTTCCGACGGGTGCTGGGGGCCTTCGCCAGCGGGGTCACCGTGATCACGGCGCCCGGGGCCGACGGGGAGCCGGGGCCCGCCGGGTTCGCCTGCCAGTCCTTCTCCTCCCTCTCCCTCGAACCGCCCCTGGTGTGCTTCATGGTGGGCCGTGCGTCCACGACCTGGCCCCGCATCGCCCGCGCCGGAGTCTTCTGCGTCAACGTGCTCGGCGTCGGCCAGGAGGAGGTGTGCCGGGCCTTCGCGGTGAGCGGCGCGGACAAGTTCACGGGGGTGGCGTACGACCCCGCGCCCGTCTCCGGGTCGCCGCGGCTCGCCGGTGCCGCCGCCTGGATCGACTGCTCCGTCCACGCCGTGCACACCGGGGGCGACCACCTCATCGTCGTCGGGCGGGTGGACGCCCTCGGCGCGGACGGGCCGCGGGAGCCGCTGCTCTTCCACCGGGGGCGGTTCGCCCGGCTCGCCGACGGCTGAGCCCGCCGGCCGGCGCGGGCACCGGGGGGGGGCGGGCACCGGGTCACGGTACGGCCGGCACCAGGGGGGCCGGGGCGGGGCGGCGCACGACCAGGGACATCAGGGCCGCTGCCGCGCACAGCGTGCCGGCGGCGTACCAGACGACGTCGTAGGAGCCGAAGACGTCCCGGGCGGCACCGCCGAGATAGGCGACGACGGCCGCGCCGACCTGGTGGGAGGCGAGCACCCAGCCGAAGACGATCGCGCTGTCCGCGCCGAACTGCTCGCGGCACAGGGCCAGGGTGGGCGGCACGGTGGCCACCCAGTCGAGGCCGTAGAAGACGATGAAGAAGAGCATCGGCGGGTGGACGGCCGGCCCCAGCAGCATCGGCAGGAAGAGCAGGGACAGACCGCGCAGGGCGTAGTAGACGGCGAGCAGGCGGCGCGGCTCGAAGCGGTCGGTGAACCAGCCGGAGGCGACCGTGCCGACGACGTCGAACACGCCGATGACCGCGAGCAGCGAGGCCGCCGTCGTCACGGGCATGCCGTGGTCGTGCTCGGCGGGCACGAAGTGGGTCTGCACCAGCCCGTTGGTGGACGCGCCGCAGATCGCGAAGGCGCCGGCGAGCAGCCAGAAGGTACCCGTACGGACGGAGGAGGACAGCACGGCCAGCGTGCGCCGGGCGGCACCGGAGACGGGCGGCGGTTTGGGCACGAACTCCCGCGCCCCGTACGGCGCCACGCCCACGTCGGCCGGGTGGTCGCGCAGCAGGAGCCAGACGAAGGGGACCACGGCCAGCGCGGTCAGGGCCACCGTGACCGCGGCGGGACGCCAGCCGTGCCGCTCGACGACCCAGGACAGCAGGGGCAGGAAGATCAGCTGGCCGGAGGCGGAGGCGGCGGTGAGGATGCCGGTGACCAGGCCGCGCCGCTCGGTGAACCAGCGGTTGGTGACCGTCGCGGCGAACGCCAGCGCCATGGAACCGGTGCCGAGTCCCACCAGCAAGCCCCAGCACAGCAGCAGCTGCCAGGCCGCCGTCATCCACACGGTCAGGCCGGAGCCGAGCGCGATCACGGTGAGCGCGACGGCCACCACCCGGCGGACGCCGAAACGGTCCATCAGCGCGGCGGCGAACGGCGCGGTGAGGCCGTAGAGGGCGAGGTTGACGGAGACGGCCGCGCCGATCGTGCCGCGCGACCAGCCGAACTCCTGGTGCAGCGGGTCGATGAACAGGCCGGGCAGGGAGCGGAAGGCCGCCGCGCCGGTGATCGTGACGAACGTGACGGCGGCGACGAACCAGGCGCGGTGCACGCGGTGGTGCCGGCCGGGCGGGGCCTTGAACGGGGCTGCGGCTGCGGTTCTCTGGGTCACGTCCCCCAGCCTCCGCTCCGCATGCCCGTGCATCGAGTGGCCCGGAAGTCATACTTCGCTATGATCGGGCCATGGCGAACGCTGGGGAGTTCCGGCCGCACCGGGTCGCCGTCCTCGCCCTGGACGGACTGCTGCCCTTCGAACTGGGCATACCGCACCGCATCTTCGGCCGGCCGCGGGACGCGTCGGGCCGGTATCTGTACGAGGTCGTGACCTGCTCGGCCCGGCCGCCCGGCATGGTCGAGACGGACGCCGACTTCGCCGTGCACACCGCCCACGGCCCCGAGGTACTGGCCACGGCCGACACGGTGATCGTCCCCGCGTCGTACGAAGCCGGTCCGCTGTACGACGAGGGCCGGCTCACCGACGAGCTGGCCGCCGCCTTCGCCCTCATCCGCCCCGGCACCCGGCTCGCCTCCATCTGCACCGGCGTCTACGTCCTCGCCGCCGCCGGCCGCCTGGACGGCCGCCCGGCGACCACGCACTGGGCCGACGCCGAACGCTTCCAGCGGATGTTCCCGAAGGTCAGGGTGGACGCGGACGTGCTGTTCATCGACGACGGTGACGTGCTGACCTCGGCCGGTGTCGCCGCCGGCGTCGACCTGTGCCTGCACATGGTGCGCCGCGACTTCGGCACGGCCGTCGCCAACGACGTGGCCCGCCACACCGTCGTACCGCCCCACCGCGACGGCGGCCAGGCCCAGTACATCCACCGCCCGGTCCCCGACCCCCAGCTGGCCACGACGACCGCCGCCCGCGCCTGGGCGCTGGGCCGGCTGCACGAGCCGATCCAGCTGCGGGACATGGCCGCGCAGGAGTCCATGTCGGTGCGCACCTTCACCCGCCGCTTCCGCGAGGAGACCGGCGTCAGTCCCGGCCAGTGGCTCACCCAGCAGCGTGTGGAGCGCGCCCGGCAGCTGCTGGAGTCCACCGGACTGCCGATGGACCAGGTGGCCCGGGAGTCGGGCTTCGGCACGGCCCAGTCGATGCGCCAGCACCTACAGACGGCGCTCGGGGTCACGCCCACCGCGTACCGCCGCACCTTCCGGGCCGGTGGCGGCGTCGAGCGGCCCGAGGGCGCCGGCGCCCCGCGCTGACCGGCCGGCGCGTATCTCACCCCACCAGCCGACCGACGTCAGCAGCAGGGTCAGGGCCACGCCCGCGAGGATCGCCGTCGAGGGCGCGACGAGCGGCAGCAGGGCACCGGCGAGGGTGCCCGTCGCCGCGTAACCGGCACCCACGGCGGCGTACATGACCGAGTAACCGGCGGCCAGGGCGTGCGGCGGCAGCACCTCGCGCAGGGACAGGTTGCGGGTGAGCATCGCGCCCGACTGGAGCAGCCCGGCCATGGCCAGCGCCACCGCCATGCCCGGCGCGGCGGGTATCAGGGCGAGCAGGGTCACCGCGGCCGACATCCCCGCCATCAGGACCACGCTGCGGGTGCGCAGCCGGCCCGGCCAGGTCCGCAGGCCGTACACGAAGGCGCCGGCGGCGGAGGCCACCGACATCACCGTCAGCAGCGGGCCGGCCCAGCCCACGCCGAAGCCGCGCTGTTCGAGCAGGGCGGGCAGCACGAGTTCGGCGAGGGCCAGCAACGACAGGCTGGCCGCGCCCGTGACGTAGACCGGCCAGGCGCGGGCCAGCACGCGCAGCCTCGACCCGCCCCGCCCGTCCTGCCCGTCCTGCCCGTCCGCCGCCCAGCCGGCCGGCAGCAGCCACAGGCCCACGGCGGACGACGCCATCAGGGCGGCTTCGAGCAGCAGCGGGAGGTTCGGGGCGACGCCGAGGGCGAGGCCGGTGACGGCCGCCGGGGAGACGGCCCAGACGCCGAAGGTGAGCATCGACTCGGCGGACAGCGCCTGGGCCGCCGCGTGCCCCGGGACCAGGGAGGTGAGCAGCGCGCGCAGCCCGCCGGGCGCCGCGGCGGGACCGGCTCCGGCGACGAAGGCGAACGCGGCGAGCACCGGGGCGGGAGCGCCGGGGAACGCGCCGAGGCCGGTGAAGCCGAGGGCGCCCGCGACGAGACCGGCGGCCAGCTGGGGACGTGCCCGGCGGGGGTCCAGACGCATGCCGAGCACCGGGGCGCCGGCGATCTCGCCGATGACGTAGGCGGCGGCGAGGGTCGCGCCCAGGGTGTAGCCGCCGGGGCGCTCACGCACCAGGAAGACCAGGGCCAGCGGGGCCATGGCCACCGGCATGCGGGCGCCGACGGCCACCAGGGCCCAGGTCAGGACCCGCCGGGAGACGATGTCGCGGTAGCTCATGCCCCGACGGTAGGGGTCGCCACCGACAACTGCCGACCCCTTTTCCCGCCCTGTGGAAAACTTCCCCACCGGCCCTGACGGCACCTCAGAACGTGAGCACCGCCCGTGCCACCCGGCCCGCCTCCGCGTCCGTCCGGGCCTTCTCGAAGTCCTCCACCGGATAGACGGCCGACACCAACTCGTCCAGCAGCAGGCGTCCTTGCCGGTACAGCCCGGCGTACAGGGCGATGTCCCGCTGGGGGCGTGCGGAGCCGTACCGGCAGCCGAGGATCGCCTTGTCCAGGAAGAGGGAGGAGACCAGGAAGGACGCCTCGGCCGTGGCCGGGGGCACGCCGAGCAGGATCGCCTGGCCGCGCCGGTCGAGCAGGTCGACCGCCCGCCGGATCAGCTCCACCCGCCCCACGCACTCGAAGACGTGGTCGGCGCCGGTCGGCAGGATGTCCCGGACGCCCTCCACCGACGTCAGGAAGTGGGTCGCGCCGAACTGCCGGGCCACCGCCTCCTTGGCCGGATTGGCGTCCACGGCCACGATGCCGAGTGCGCCCGCGAGCCGTGCGCCCTGGATGACGTTCAGCCCGATCCCGCCCGTGCCGATGACGACGACGCTGTCCCCGCGGTCCACCCGCGCCCGGTTGAGCACCGCGCCGACCCCGGTCAGCACCCCGCACCCGATCAGCGCGGCGGACGTCAGCGGGATGTCCTCGGGGATCCGCACCGCCTGCACGGCCCTGACGACCGTACGTTCCGCGAAGGCCGAGTTGGCCGCGAACTGGTACACCGGCGCCGTGCCCCGCGTGAAGGGCTTCCCCGGGCGCCCGATCGCCTGCCTGCACATGGTCGGCCGGCCCCGGTCGCACTCCGCGCACGTCCCGCAGTTGGCGAGCGTGGACATGGCCACGTGGTCACCGGGGGCGACATGGGTGACGCCCGCGCCCACCGCCTCCACGACCCCGGCACCCTCATGGCCCAGCACCACCGGTACCGGGAACGGGATGGTGCCGTCCACCACCGACAGATCGCTGTGGCACAGTCCGGCCGCCGCGACCGCGACCAGCACCTCGCCCGGCCCCGGCTCCCGGACGGCCAGGTCGTCGACGACCCGGACCTGTCTGCCGTCGAACACGACACCGCGCATCACACGGCCCCCTTCGGCTCTCCCGGCAGGCCGAGCACGCGCTCGGCGATGATCGTGCGCTGGATCTGGTCCGAGCCGCCGTAGACGGTGTCGGCCCGGCTGAACAGGAACAGGTGCTGGTCCGCGTCGATCTCGTACGGCGCCGACGCCGACCAGTCCACGGGCCCGGTGGCCGCGCCCGCGCCCCTGGTCTGGACGGCCAGCTCGCCCAGCCGCTGGTGCCAGTTCGCCCACAGCAGTTTGGCCACGCTGGGCGCGCCCGGGTCGCCCCTGCCGCCGAGGGTGCGCAGGGCGTTCCAGCGCATGGCGCGCAGTTCGGCCCACTGCCGCACGAGCCGGGCGCGCAGGACCGGATCCCCGACGGCTCCGGAGTCGACGGCCGTTTCGACGATCCCGGCCAGTTCGGCGGCGAACCCGATCTGCTGGGCCAGCGTCGACACCCCGCGCTCGAAGCCGAGCAGGCTCATCGCCACCCGCCAGCCCTGTCCCTCTCCGCCGACGACGTGCTCCACGCGTGCGCATGCCCCGTCGAAGAAGACCTCGTTGAAGTCGCTCGTGCCGGTCAGCTGCCGGATGGGCCGCACCTCGATCCGGCCTGGCTGGTCCATGGGCACGAGCAGGAAGCTCAGTCCGCGGTGCCGGTGTGCCTGCGGGTCGGTGCGGGCCAGCACGAAGCACCAGTCGGCCTCGTGGGCGAGCGACGTCCAGGTCTTCTGCCCGCTGATCCGGTAGTGCGCCCCCTCGCGCACCGCGGCCGTCCGCACCCCGGCCAGGTCCGACCCGGCGCCCGGTTCGCTGTAGCCCTGGCACCACAGCTCCTCGCCCGCCGCGACGGGCGGCAGGAAGCGCCGCTTCTGCTCCGCGTCACCGTGGGCGACGAGGGTGGGGGCGAGGAGGTTCTCACCGATGTGCCCGGAGCGCGGGGGCGCTCCCGAGCGGGCGTACTCCTCGGCCCAGACGACCTGCTGGGTCAGGGTGGCGGTGCGGTTGCCGTAACCGGCCTCGGGCCAGCCGAGCCCGATCCAGCCGGCGGCACCGAGGGTGCGTTCCCAGGTGCGCCTGTCCGTCACGGGGCCGGCGTTGGCCGCCAGCCAGGAGCGGGCCTCGGCACGGAACTCCTCGTCCTCTTCGCTGAACCCGAAATCCATGGTGGACCACCTCCGGTCTCGTGCCCAGGGCGACAACGCGTGGCGCACTAGGGCCTGTCTGAAAATTCCCGTCGTCGCCCGGAGGGCGGCCTCGCGGCGTCAGGT